>JAGWRX010000230.1 GCA_028876395.1 Acidobacteriota bacterium | reverse complement strand
ACCCGACCGCTGTCGCCAGTGCAATGCCTGTCAGTCCTTACCCGACCGCTGTCGCCAGTGCAATGCCTGTCAGCCCCTACCCGACTGCCGTCCAGTAGCGTGACATTGAGTTTATGATGACCCAAAGAGGGTGCCGCGACTGATACACTCAGGTCATCGCATCAATCAACGCTGACAGGGTGCCGAAAATGGGCGTTGACAATACGTTTTGGCTTGCTGGCGTTCTAGCGGAAACAGCAGTTGTCAGCTTGCTTGTTTATAGGCGTGCCTGGCGAATTTTGCCTGTTTTTTTTATTTATTGCATATGGGGATTAATTACCGATGCGGGGAACTACCCAGTCTGGCGGTTCTTCCACAATAGATATTTGACTGTCTACCTGATTGAGACGGCGTTAGATTCAGTTCTCCAGTTCAGCGTTCTGGTGGAGCTTACCTGGTCTGTGCTACGACCAATCCGGGCGTCTCTGCCCCGTCGCTCCCTCGTCATTGTCGGTCTCGTACTGGTAACCCTTTGTTCCGTAATCTGGCCGTTTTCAGGGATCGAAAAAGCGCAGTTATCAACCCAGGCCTACCTGCTTGCGAATATGCAGCAGACGGTCTCAATTCTCAGAATCCTGTTCTTTTTAGCGCTGGCTGGGTGCAGTCAGTTGCTTTCGATCGGATGGCGGGATCGCGAGTTGCAGGTGGCTACCGGACTTGGATTTTACTCTCTGGTCAGCCTCGGTGCGGCCATGCTCCGTGCGCACCAGACATCGGTATTCCAGTATAGTCATCTGAATCGATTCGTTGTAGCCAGCTCTGTTTTGTCACTTCTTTACTGGGCGTTCAGTTTTGCCCAGAAAGAGACGGTACGGCGGGAATTCACTCCGCAGATGCAGAATCTGCTATTGGCGATGGCCGGGGTGGCCCAGGCCAACCGCGTTGCGCTGGCTGATTCAGTGAGAACGGAAACTCGAGAATGCAACAAGCATTGAGCCTTTGTGGCAAGCGGCTCGGGATCAACGAATCGAACTGACGGGCGTCGTCCTGCTGGAGACGATCAATGACGCTTCAAGTTGGGCTGCCGGTGGCCGCAAGTTGCCTGGAAATCATTCTTCTCGTTCTCCTTTTCTCGCAGCGGACGTTCCGGCTGCTGCCGGTCTTCTTCTATTACCGCATCTGGTGTCTTGGCAGCGGCATTGCGTCGGCTGCGGTAGTGTCCTTCTTGCCACACGACTATGCAGGTTTTTATCTTCTGAACTTAACCGGCGACGCTCTGTTCCAACTGGCTGTTCTGGCTGAGCTTTGGCAGGTGATCGTTCGTCATAATCGCGTCCGCCCCCCCAGCCGGGCAATTATTGGCCTACTGCTGCTGCTGGCGCTTTCGCTGATTTTGTCGATCGCGAGGTGGACGGTTCCCGGAAACATGAGTGGGCTTCTGCTGCTTTCGGCTCGCTTGAGACAGGTATTCGGCGTTCTGCAGTTTGCTGCGCTGCTGGCACTGGTATGGCTGACCAGTTTCTGGGGTCTCCGCTGGCCGGGACGCGCCCTTCAGGTGGCCACCGGGCTGGGTTTCTATTTCCTTGTCGATCTTGCAGTCATCGTCCTGCACACCCACGAAGCCTTTGGTGCTCAATTCCTGCCGCTTGAAGAGTTGGCGTCAGCAAGCTACGTTGGCGTGCTTGCGTATTGGGTGTTCTGCTTCGCTCGAACTGAGCGAGATCGCCAGGAAGCGGCAGAATGAGATGCGAGGCTTGATGTCGGCGGAGGCCGGGAGCCGCCGCTCCGGCAATGACGGGCAGGATTCCACGGTTGCATGTGGCGCTCTGCGGCGACAGTGACGGCAGTCTTAACAGGAAAGTGTCATTGACCAAACCCATTGATTACTTTAGGTTACTAATGTGTGCAGGAGTTCCGGGTACCCTTATGGTGAGAAAAAGCAGAGAACGGTTAGATTTCTTGCCACAAACGTGGAATCTTCTGGTAAAAGTATTAGGAATAAATGGAAGGAGCCGGAACAGCCGCAAAAATGTAAGCGGCATGAGATACCGGCCTGAGGATCAATGATGATTCTTCCTCTGCTTCAAGTTGCCGCAATCGCAATTGTGGCTATTTACCTTGGTCGATGGCGAGCCGGAGTACTTCGCCGGAATGCGCAGTCGTGGGATTCGCTTCTGGTCCGGCTGCGGCCAGACTGGAGTGCGCACAACCTGAGCGAGCATTTCCTTTGGAAAGAGGGATTGGACGCCACTCCGGATGAAACCTGGAAGCGCATCGAAGGCGCGCACGGCTTATGGGCGATGTATCAGAACGCCCGGGTCATGCTTGAGATGGCGGACTATGCCGACCGCAACTGCGAATCAGTTGACCGCGAGCTGGTGGAAGCTCTGCGCAGCGACGCGATGCAGATCCGGGTGTGCGTTCTGATGGCGCTCACGAAGTATGCCTTCAGCCATGCGAGCGAAGGCGTACGCGTGAATGCGTTTCGGGCCGCGTCCATGTACACGGGGATGGCAGCGCGGATGACACGGCTTCTGCAAGAGAACGCCGCGGTTGCCCTGCCCGACTTTGTCGCCGCGATGTAATTTGTGAACATTCTGGAAGAGAAAACCCCGGCCGAGGCCGGGGTTTTTAGTTTGAGGAGCGCGGAGGAAAGCTCAGGCGGGGTTTTCTGCCAGGAATGCGTTGATGCGGGCGTATTCCTCCACGGTCAGGCGGAAATGGAGCGCGGGGGCCACGCCATCGACCTGCTGCGCGCTTCTGCCGCCTACGATGGCGGCGGTGATGGCCGGATGGTGGAGCGTCCAGGCGACGGCGACAACGCCGGGGCCTACGCCGTGTTCGCTCCCGATGGCGCGGAGCACTTCGACCAGGCGCATGTTGCGGCTGAAGCGCGGCTCATTGAACTCGACCGCGCGGCGGCGCCAGTCGTCGGCCGGGAAGGCAGCCACGCGCTCGGCGGTCATCCTGCCGGTGAGCAGGCCGGAGACCATGGGCGAGTAATTGATGACGCCGATGCCGTTGGCCAGGGCGAAGGGCAGGACTTCTTCCTCGATGGCGCGGCGGAGCATGGAGTAGGGCGGCTGGAGGCTGGTGATGGGCGCGATCTTCTGGGCGCGCTTCATCTGCTCGACCGTAAAGTTCGAGACGCCGATCCAGCGGATCTTGCCCTGCTCGCGGAAGCGGGCCAGTGTCTCCCAGCCCTCCTCGATTTCCTCGTCGGGGTTTGGCCAGTGAATCTGGTAGAGGTCGATGGTGTCCACGCCAAGCCTGCGGAGCGAGCCCTCGAGCTCTTCCGCGAGCGAGGCGGCTTTGAGGGAGCGGTAGATGGAGCGGTCAGGGTGCCAGCGCATGGAGCACTTGGTGAAGACGAGCGGCTTGTGGCTGGTGGTCTTGAGGGCGCGGGCGACGATCTCTTCCGAGTGGCCGAGGCCGTAGATGGCCGCTGTGTCAATCCAGTTGACGCCGAGGTCGAGGGCGCGATGGATGGCGGCGACGGATTCGTTGTCGTCCTGAGGGCCCCAGGCGAACTCCCAGTTGCCGCCGCCGATGGCCCATGCGCCGAAGCCGATGGGCGTGAGCTGAAGGTCAGAGTTGCCGAGCGTGCGAAGCGATTGCGAGGCGGATGTCGTCATATCAAAAGAATAGATGACGCGTGCCGCGAGAGGTTGCGGAATCAGCTCCCGGCCGGCGCGGGTTCGAGGGCGAACCGGGCAGGCTTCTTTCGGGCGGGAGAGGTTTTCTTTGCGGCGGTTTTCTTTTTTGCGCGCCTTGCGGCTTTTGGGGGCGTTGCGCCGAGGAAGGCCGACCAGCGGAGTTCAGGCACGTGCGGAGCCGTCTTTGCGTCTGCAATGACCATGTCAGCCACTTCCTTGATGATCCAATCGAAGTTCGCCTGGCCGACGGAGTGGAGCTCCGCGTCGGGCACGGGGTTCATGAAGTCGATGGCGTAGGGGATTCCGTTCTCGACCGCGAACTCGACGGTGTTGAGGTCATAGCCGAGCGCGCGGCAGAGCGTGAGCGCATCGTGCTGGATGCGGCGGAGAAGCGTTCGGGCGCAGGCGGGGGCGTCCTTGAGATAGCGCTGGTCATGCGGCCTGCGCGGGTCGTAGGCCATGATGCGGACCTTCTTCTGGCCGACGACGAAGCAGCGGAAGTAGCTGTCAAAATTGACGGCTTTCTGATAGATCATGCAGAGGTCGCGGGACTGGTCGTAGGCGCGGAAGAACTCCTCGCGGTTGTGGACGTGATGGACGTCGCGCCAGCCGCCGCCATCGACGGGCTTCATGAAGCCGTGCTCGCCGACATAGGCGAACACGCTGTCCCAGTCGAGCGGGTACTGGAGGTTGCGCATGAAGCGGTCGGTGGTGCCCGCGGGGAGCTGCTTGTGCGGGAGGATGACGGTGGGCGGGACAGCGACGCCGAGCCTGGCGGCCAGCGTGTAATTGAAAAATTTGTCGTCGGCCGACCACCAGAACGGATTGTTGATGACCACTGTTCCGTTGAGAGCTGCATGTTTGAGATAAGCGCGATAGAAGGGGATGTTGTGGGAGATGCGGTCGAGGATGACGGAATAGGGCGGAGTTTTGTTCAGCTGCACGGCGCCGGTCTCGACAAACTCGGCGCTGACGCCGTCGATGTGGCGTGCGTTGATGTGCTCGACCAGGGCGCCGGGAAAGCTGTTTTCCGCGCCGAATAGAATGCCTATCTTTTTCATGCCGCACCCTCCGCGATACGAGCGCGGCAGCAGGGAAAGGCAATGGTGCCGCAAGATCTTTGCCCCCAGTGTACGGCAGGGACCCTGGGGGCGCGGAGGCTGGAGAGTGAGAGCGCGCGTATCTTACACTGGCGTACAACGCGCACTGCCGTACAACGCGGCTGAGCGTGGGCCTGTTCGCGCATCGAGACATGCGCGGGACGCATCCAGACAGGAAGGGACGCGCATGGAACGTGCCCGCAGCGGATGGGAGTAAAGTAGCATCGTCGGCAGTCCTGGGGGGGGAAAGCATGGGATACCGGGTATTGACAGTGTCACGGGAGTTTGGAAGCGGCGGCGGCAGGATTGCGAAGTCGATTGCGGAGAAGCTGGGGTGGAAGCTGCTGGATGGCGCGCTGATTGAAGCGATTGCCCGCACGGCACACGTGGACCCCAACGTGGTGAGCCACTTCGATGAGCATGTGGAGTCCTGGCTGAGCCGCATGAACCGGAAGGCCATGCGCAGCACGGCGCTGGCGGGCGGAGTGGTGCCGGAGGAGAACTCGACGTTTGATCCGGACACGATGCTGGAGCTGACGCGCCAGATTATGGAACAGGCCTACGCCGATGGAAGCTGCGTGATTGTGGGGCGCGGCGCGCAGTGCATTCTGCAGAAGAAGCCGGAGGTGTTTCAGGTATTCATCTATGCGCCGCTGCGCGATCGGGTGCAGCGGCTTCGTTCGCGGCTGGGGCCGGGCGTGAACATCGAGCAGCGCATCCACGCGGTGGATGCGGAGCGGATGCACTATCTGCAACAGAAATTCGGCCAGACATGGAACAACCCGCATCTCTACGACATGATGATCTCATCGCACGAGGATGAGGAAGCGACGGCCAGGGTGATTCTGTACGCAATGACGGGGACGATGCCGAATGCATGAGGGGCTCCTGCCGGCCGGCCATGCCGCGGCGCATCCGCGCCTGCGCGTGCATCGCGCGTTCCGCAGCCGGCACCTGCCCGACGCGCGCGACGTGACGGTTTACCTGCCGCCATGCTATGCGGAGCGTCCGGATCGGACGTATCCGGTGCTGTATCTTCACGACGGTCAGAACCTTTTCGACGGGGAGGCTTCGTTCGTGCGGGGGCGAAGCTGGCAGGTGCGCGAGCATGCCGATGCGGCCATCGAGACGGGCGAAGTGGAGCCGCTGGTGATTGTAGGCATCCACAATACGGGCGCCCGGCGGCTGGCCGAGTATACCCACGAACGCAACGGGCAGATGGGCGGAGGCGAGGCCGACGCCTACGGGATGCTGCTGATGGGCGAGCTGATGCCGTGGATCGCGACCCGATATCGCGTACGCACAGACCGCGAAGCCACGGGGCTGGGCGGGTCCTCGCTGGGAGGGCTGGTGACGCTCTATTTTGGGCTGCGGTACCCGGAGCGGTTTGGCCGGCTGGCCGCCCTTTCGCCCAGCGTGTGGTGGAACCAGGGGAGCATCCTTGGCTACCTGAACAAGCGCGCGCCGGCGATCGGCGAGCGGCCCAGGCTTTGGCTGGACGTGGGCGACAAAGAGGGACACAGCTCCCTGCGCGACGTGGAGCAGGTGGCGCGGCAGCTTGCGGCACATGGATGGAAGATGGGTGAAACCCTGCATTTTGAACGAGTTAAAGGCGGAACGCACGACGAGGCAAGCTGGGCCACGCGGGTGCGGCCGATGCTGAAATTTCTGTTCCCGGCGCGCACGGCTTAGTGGCCTCTGGCGCCGCGCGCATTCTGTTGAGTCAAGCGAAGCGGACCCTGCGTGCGCAGAGTGAACGCAAATGGAGCCACGGACGGACGAAAGTGGAGTATTCTCTTAAGCGAGAATAGCGAGAAAAGTCACATAGCGGCCACGGCCCTTACACACATATTCGGAAGAAGTTGTATGTCGTCTTCACCCTGGTGGAAAGGACGTCAGGACAATGACCGAATCAATCTGGAAGCAGACAACAAGCGTATTCAGCATGCTTTTCACGGGGTATGAGGGACCCCCTTTTGCGATCCGGCTATGGGATGGATGGGAATGGCGCTCATCGGCAAACCTGAAGCCTGCCTGCACAATCGTTCTGGAAAATCCCAGGGCGCTGAACGCGCTCGTCACCAACCCAAGCGAACTGACCATGGGCGAGGCATTCATCGATGGCGATCTGGATGTGGAAGAGGACATCTTCGCGGTGTTCTCGATAGTCGAGCAGATTCTGAATCGCCCGCGGAGCCTGCGGCAGCAGTTGGCGGAGAAATTTGCGGGCACGATCTTCGGCCTGGGGCAATGGTTGAGGCACGGCCCTCTGCATTCCCTGCCCCGCGCGCGCGCTTCCATAGCGCACCATTACGATCAGCCGGTTGCCTTCTATGAGCCGTGGCTGGGTGAGTCGATGGTGTACTCGTGCGGCTACTTTCGCAGCGCGCAGGACTCCCTGGACGCGGCACAGGAGCAGAAGCTTGAGCTGATCTGCAACAAGCTGCGGCTGCAGCCTTCGGAGCAGTTTCTTGACATTGGCTGCGGCTGGGGAAGCCTGCTGCTGCATGCGGCGGGCAGGCGCCAGGCGCGTGCCCAAGGCATAACGCTGAGCCGGGAACAGGCCGGGGCGGCAAAGCGCCGCATTGAGGAGGCTGGGCTGGAGCACAGCTGCGGGGCCGAGTTGCGCGACTATCGCGAGCTGGAGGAGAGCCGGGAACGGTTCGACAAGATAGCGAGCGTGGGGATGTTCGAACACGTGGGCCTGAAGAATCTGCCTGAGTATTTCGGGATCGCGTACAGACTGCTGCGGCCCGGGGGACTGTTTCTGAATCACGGAATCGCGCGCTCTCACACTTCTCCTGCACGGGAGAGCTCGTTCATTGACCGCTACGTGTTTCCCGACGGGCGGCTTGTGACTCTTGCAGAGACTCTGCATGCAGCGGAATCGCAGGGGCTGGAGGTGCGCGACGTGGAAAACCTGCGGGAACATTATGAACTGACGCTGCGCCGGTGGGTGGAGGGACTGCGGGAGAACGCGACGACACTGCTCGAGCACGTACCCCGGCTTACGTACCGCATCTGGCTTTTATATATGGCCGGGTCGGCTGCGGCCTTCCGGCGGGGCGACATCGGGGTGTACCAGGTTCTGCTGAGCCGGCCCGACCGCGGGAACAGCAGGCTGCCTCTTACGCGGGATGACTGGTACGCGGAAAGCCAATCCCGGCGGGAAGAGGCGCTCGTGTAGCTATTGGGCGAGCTTGGTACCGCCGGCAGACGCATGGACTCGAACTCTGCATTTGCTTCAAATGCCCACTTTCGGCGATACTTAGTTGTTGAGTCTTGCGAGGGCCGGGCGATCAGTCTGGCCTTTCGTTTGGCTGGCGTGATTGGCGTTGCGACAGAATCCGCGCCTGGCCGGCCCAGGGACCCAAACAGCATTGGAGTGTGAAAGGAACCGTATCGCCGTGGTAATGATTCGTTTGGCGCGCGTTGGCGCCCGCAAGCAGCCCTACTACCGGATTGTGGTCATCGAGAAGGACCGCGCCCGCAATGGCCGTTCGATTGAGGTGGTCGGCACCTATAACCCCCGTACCAACCCGGCCACGGTCGACCTGAAGCACGAGCGCATCGCCTACTGGCGCAAAGTCGGCGCACAACTGTCTCCCATCGTCGAGAAGCTGGTGACCAAGAACCCGGCTCCCTCTTCGGAAGCGGTTGTAGCCTGATCTTTTCCCTTCTCACAATGTTTCGCACGTGGTTGTTCGGCTGCCGCGCGTCCAATCTGACGGCGGCAGCTTTGTCCTGTTAGTATTCGCGCACCGATCCAGGATGCTTTTCCCTGGACGTTCAGGTCAGGGGCAAGTTCATGACCCAACACGATATGGTTGCAGTCGAGGAACTGGTTCGCGAAATTGCGCGGGCCCTGGTGGATGATCCGGCAGCTGTTGAAGTGCAAGCCGTGGACCGGGATGACAACACCGTTCTGAAGCTTCGGGTTGCACCGCAAGACGTGGGCAAGGTCATCGGCAAGCAGGGGCGCACTGCCCGCTCAGTGCGCACCATACTGGGCGCTGTCAGCATGAAGCTGCATCATCGCTACACGCTTGACATCATGGAAGAGGACGACGAAGCCTAGGATGGCTGCATTGCACCCACCAGCACGACGCCAGTGGCCCCAATGACTACGGCGCATGAGTGGGTGTGGCTTGCGCGTATCCGCCGCCCGCAGGGGCGCAAGGGCGAAGTCTACGCCGAGATTCTGACCGATTTTCCTGAAAGATTTTCTGAACGGCGGCGGCTCTGGCTGCTGTCTGAGCGTGCCGGGACAGTTCCACGCGAGGTGGAACTGCGCGCCCATTGGCTGCACAAGGGCGGGGTCGTTCTGCACTTCAGCGGGGTCGATTCGATTTCAGCCGCGGAAGCGCTAGCCGGGCTGGCGGTGGCGATTCCACGCGAGGAGCGCGCGGCTCTGGGCGAGGACGAAGTCTACATCGGCGACCTGATCGGTTGTACGCTGGTTGACGTGGCAGGCGCCGAGCCACGCCCAGTAGGCGAGATTGAAGAGGTGGATCGCACGGCAGGGCCGGTGGCGCTGCTGGTGATTCGCGGGGCGGCAGGCGAGGTGCTGGTGCCGTTTGCGAAGAGCTTCCTGCGGCGGATCGACCTGGACGGCAAGCGGGTGGAGATGGCTCTGCCCGAGGGGCTGGCGGACCTGAATGCGCCCGGCAAGAGCTAACGAAACGTGCGAAGTGTTACCGTGCTACGCTCACGCGATTAGAAATGGACAGAGATGCACTTTGACATCATCACCATCTTTCCGGGCTTCTTTGCGGGGATTTTTGAGCACGGAATTGTGCGCCGGGCGCAGGCCGAGGGGCTGGTGACGGTGGGCGTGCATGATCTGCGCGCGTACACGCATGACCGGCACCGCACGGTGGACGACCGTCCCTTTGGCGGCGGCGAGGGCATGGTGCTGAAGCCGGAGCCGCTGGCTGAAGCGCTGGCGGGGCTGGGCATGGAGCCGAAGGCCGCCCGCGCGCAGACTGAGGTTGCGGAGCGGACGCGGGTGATTCTGCTTTCTGCGCAGGGGCGCACATTGACACAGCCGCTGGCGCGTGAGCTGGCTGGGCTGGAACGGGTGGTACTCATCTGCGGCCGCTACGAGGGCGTGGATGAGCGGATTAACCAACTCTATTGCGATATGGAATTGTCGATTGGCGACTACGTGCTGAGCGGGGGCGAACTGGCGGCGGCCGTGGTGGTGGACACGGTGATGCGGCTGGTTCCGGGCGTGCTGGGCAACGAGGCTTCGGGGGAGTTTGAGAGCTTTGGCGTGGCCGACGCGGAGATCACCACGGACCAGACGGGCGTGCCGCGCTCGCAGCATGGAGCGGGCGGGCTGCTGGACTACCCGCACTACACGCGCCCGGCCGAGTTTGGCGGCCTGCAGGCGCCGGAGGTGCTGCTGCAAGGGGACCACCAGCAGATTCGCCGCTGGCGGAGGGAGCAGCAGTTGCGGAAGACCCTGGCCAATCGCCCGGACCTGCTGGAGCGGGCAAGCCTGAGCGATGAAGATAAAAGGCTTCTTGACTCGATTCGAACGGGTAGCTGATGAAATAATTGCCTTATGATGCAACACATTGCACTCGAGGAACTCGCCGTGTGCTGGGGCGTGTGGCTGCTTTCGATTGTCTGGCCGCGTCGACGGTCATTGAGAGAGCAGCGCGTTGAAGTGTGGGCCTCACGGTGGGGCATCTTCCTGAATCTTGTGGGCTTCGCATCCATTCTGGTGGTGACGCGGCCGCTCGATTTCAATTTCAATAAACCGGCGCCGGCTTTGATCGCGGGCATGGTGCTGGCTCCGCTGTCTGTTCTGATGGCGTGGATGCGACGGTACAGCCTGAGCAAGCGGTGGCGCGATGACTTGAAGTACGATGACGATTGGGTGCTGATGAAATCAGGCCCGTTCCGTCTTGTCCGTCATCCTTCCTACACGGCGGCGTTGGGCATGCTGCTGGCGACGGGAGCAATCTGGTCTTCGTCGGCGATGCTGGTTTCCGGCGTGCTTTTTTTTATCACGGGGCTTGAGCTTCGGCTTTTCGCAGCGGATCGCTCGCTGGCCAATCGCTTCCAGGATGAGTTTGAAGAATATCAGTCCCGCGTGCGCGGCTACATTCCGTTCATCCGCTGACGGCGCGCGCGGCTGGCGCTACTTGAAGGGCTGAACCGGAGCAGGCTGCTGTGCGCTCACCTGTCCCGCGGCAATGGCGGCAGCGTAGAAATTTTCTCCGCGCGTGGGGATTCCGCTTAATCGGCGCAACATGGCCAATTGGCCAACATGCGTGAGCGCATCCGCAACCGGCCCCTACAGCAGCGACTCCAGCGGGGCGTGGATGGACGCGGCTGAGGCGAGGCAACTGTCGAAGGCGGCAAGCGAAGAGAAGAAGCGCTGCTGCTCGGCGGGCCAGGCAAGCGGCTGCGAGACATGCCAGCGCGGATTGCCCTGCGCCATGCTCAGCGCCCAGTCAAACAGGTCGCCCATGTGGGCCAGTATCTGAACGGGCTGGCGGCCCGCCGCGTCAAAGCCTGCGAAACTTTCCGGTGCGTTTTCAAGGGCGCGTGCAGCACGGTATGCGAGCGTGGCCAGCGTGTGGCGCAGCATTGCGCGTTTCTCATCCATGGGCGCCACTATAGCAAGAAACCGGGCAGGAAAGGGATTAGGCATTCCGGCTTATTCTCTGATAAACTGAAAATTCTGAGTCCAAGAGCAGGAAAAGACCATGTCCATTCATCCAGTAATGCAGCGCCTGGCCGACAAGCTGAAGCGCACCGATTTGCCCGAGTTCGTACCCGGCGACCAGGTTCGCGTCCAGGTCAAGATCAAGGAAGGCGACAAGGAACGCCTGCAGGCCTTTGAAGGCCTGGTCATCGCCATCAACCGTGGCCCGCAGGGCACCTTCACCGTACGCAAGATGAGTTTTGGCCAGGGCGTAGAGCGCATCTTCCCCTTCAACTCCAAGGTCATCGACAAGATCGAGAAGATCCGCAGCTACAAGGTGCGCCGCGCCAAGCTGTTCTACATCCGCGGACTGCGCGGCAAGGCTGCGCGTCTGAAGGAAGTGGAACGCGTAACGGCCAAGGCGTAAGCCCAGCACGCGTTCGTTATCCAAAGCAACCCCGGCTATGCGCCGGGGTTGTTTTTTGGGGCATACACAGCGCGGGTGGCTGGGTAATCGTTGAACAAGCGGCTTCGGCTGGGCTGACATTCTCTCGGGGGCTGAACAGGCTGCGGAAAAGGTCCATTGCGGGGTTGGATTCCCGCAAAAACATACCTCAGGGGCTAAAGCCCCATGGATTCTGCCGGGTTTGTGCCGGGACTAAAGTCCCGGCCTACCAGTCCCGGCCTACTCGTCCCGGGCAACTGCGCGAGGGAGTTTTTTCCACAGCTGTGAAGCCCGTACCATTGAAGACGGTGATTTGATTCAAGATTTCCCGGCCTGCCGAGCCGCATTTATATACTTGCATTCATGGGCAGAGCACCGGTTTGCGGTTGGACGCTGGAAGAAGGCGCGCGCCGTCGCGGCGCGTTGCGCATTGCCGGGCTGGACGAAGTGGGGCGCGGACCACTGTTCGGGCCCGTGGTTGCGGCCGCGGTGATTCTGCCGCGAGGCTGCGCGCTGCAGGGCCTGACCGACTCAAAAAAGCTGACCGAGAAAAAGCGCGTCGAGTTTGAGCGGGAGATTCGCGCCAATGCGGTGGCCTGGGCGATCGCGGCCATCGATGCCGAGACCATCGACCGCATCAATATCCGCCAGGCTTCCCTGCTGGCGATGCGGCGCGCGGTGGAACAACTGGCGCTGGGGCCGGACTTTCTGCTGATCGACGGCAAGGACACGATTGACTGGGATTGCCCGCAGCAGGCGGTGATTCAGGGCGATGCAATCAGCTTTTCCATCGCTGCGGCGAGCGTGCTGGCCAAGGTGCATCGCGACCATCTGCTGGTGGAACTGGACCGCGAGTTTCCCGGCTATGGGTTGGCGCAGCACAAGGGCTACCCCTGCCCCGCGCACAAGGCAGCGCTGGAACGGCTGGGACCGACACCGATGCACCGGAGGAGCTATCAGCCGGTGGCGCAGGCGCTGCTGCGATTCGAGTGAGCGCGCCGGCGAAGAGCGAAGGTCAGGCCACGACTGCACGCACCTTGCGCCGCTGCACCCAGGTGAGCACGGGCCGCGCGAGCAGCAGGACAGCAACGACAACCGTGATGGTCAAGGGCGTGAGCACGCCGGTTTTCACCTGCCACCAATAGTGGATGACACCGCAGACGATGGCGATGTACACGAGCTTGTGGAGGCGGTTCCAGCGCTTGCCTCCCATCTTGCGGATGGCCCAGTTTGTGGACGTGGCCGCGAGCGGGAGCAGCAGCAGCCATGCGGCCATTCCCATGGTGATGTAGCGGCGCTTCACGATGTCTGCCGCCATGGCATTCGTGTCGAAGCCCGTGTAGAGGGCAATCCACGTCATGAGGTGCATGGATGCGTAGAAGAAAGCAAAGAGGCCGAGCAGGCGGCGGAATTTGATGAGCCAGCTGAGCTGAGGAACCAGGCGGCGCAGCGGCGTGATGGCCAGCGAGATGGTGAGCAGCCGCAGCGTGGTGAGGCCGGTGGTGAAGGTGATGGTGGCCGTGGGGTCCGGGCCGAGGTTGTTGGTGAAGGCGCCGAAGGCGAGCCAGGCCGCGGGACTGAGGCAGGCCAGCCACGTAAGGATTTTGAGCAGAGTGATCGTCGAGCTTTTCATAGTTGAGCGAGACAGCAGGTCAGCAAGTGGGCGAATCAGCGAGTCGCCATTGCGGTGCGTCAGTTGACGGGCGGCTTCAGAAATCTTTCCTCAGGTCCATGCCGTTGTAGAGCGATGCGACCTGATCGCCATAGCCATTGAACATGAGGGTTGCGCGGCGCTGCGCGTAGAACGGCAGGCCGATGCGGCGCTCGACTTTCTGGCTCCAGCGGGGATGATCCACGTTGGGATTCACGTTAGAGTAGAAGCCATACTCATGTGAGTTCTGGTCATTCCATGTGGTGGGCGGCTGGCGATCGAGGAAGCGAACGGTCACGATGGACTTGGCGGATTTGAAGCCGTACTTCCACGGCACCACGATGCGGATGGGCGCGCCGTTCTGATTGGGCAGCACCTCGCCGTAGAGGCCGAAGGTGAGCAGCGTCAGCGGGTTCATGGCTTCGTCCATGCGCAGCCCCTCGGAGTAGGGCCAGTCAATGGTTGACTCCGAGGTCCACTTCTCCACGCCCTTGTTGTAGTAGGAGAGGAACTGGACGTAGCGGGCGTTGGAGAGCGGCTCGCACTGATTGATGAACTCGGAGAGCGAGTAACCGACCCAGGGAATCACCATGCTCCAGGCCTCGACGCAGCGATGGCGATAGACGCGGTCCTCAAGCGGGCGCAGTTTGAGCAGGGCGTCGATATCGAAGGTCTTCGGCTTCTTCACCAGGCCATCCACGCGCATGGTCCATGGACGCGTGGGCAGTCCGCCGGCGTTTTTTGCGGGGTCGCTCTTGTCCACGCCAAACTCGTAGTAATTGTTGTAGTGAGTCACATCGTCGAAGCTGGTCAACTGCTCGCCGGTGGTGGTGAGGGGACTCTTCACGGTCTCCAGTTTGGTATCGGCAAACACGCCGATGGCGGGCGAGAAGACCTGTGCGAGACGCCCGGCGCCCAGCGCGGCGGCTCCCGCGGCGGCGGCAGAGGAGACGGCACTGCGCAGAAAGCGGCGGCGGTTCAGGTACTTGTCCCTGGGTGTGATGGCCGATGAGGGGATATCGGACGGTTTGCCAATGAGCATGGGATGACCTCGCGCGGGGAAAATCCAGTTGCAGACATTAGACACGATTTTTGCACCGAACGTTACACCGGACTGAGCAAAACCTTCATATTGTGAAAGCGCGCGGCCCTCCTGCGCAGGCACGCGGGGAGGCGGAGGACCGCTTGCTCAAAGCAGCAGATTTTAATCGGCGTCGCCGCGCTTGCCTGGTGCCGCACTTACGCGCGCGGGAAGACTGCCACGCGGAAAGGCCGTGGACTGCCTGACCACGAGCCGGGTGGGAATGGGCCACTCTTTGCGGCGCGCCTTGGAGTGATCGGGCTCAATACCGGCACGCAACGCTTCGACCGCGGCGGCAGCCAGAGCCTTGCACGACATCTGCACCGTGGTGAGCGGGGGCAGCATGAACTGCGCGAGGTGAATATCGTCGAAGCCGACGACGGAGATATCTTCAGGAACCTTGAGGGTGGTTCTGAAGAGCGCGTGGAGCGCGCCGATGGCGGTCATGTCGTTGGAGCACATGACGGCGGTGGGCAGGGTGTCGAGCGCGATCAATTTTTCCATGGCGACGATGCCGCCTTCCATGGTGTGGTTGCCCTCGACCAGGTGTTCGGGCGGAACACGCAGGCCCAGCTCAGCCATGGACTTGAGGAAGGCTTCGCGGCGAGCTTTTGGAGAGCGCTGCGAGAGCGGACCGCTGATGAAGGCAATGCTGCGATGGCCGAGCGCGGCCAGATGCTGCACCCCCTGGCGGATTCCCTCGGCGTAGTCCACTTTGAGGACATGAATATTGGGCAGGTCAGGACCGGCATCCACAAAGACGAGCGGGAATTCGCGCTCGACGAGCTTCTGAACGAGGTCTTCCTCGATGCCGAAGGTCATGACCGCGACGCCGTCCACATTGCGCTGGAGGAGGCGGCGCATGAGGCTCTCGGTGCGTGCCGGGTCGTAGTTGGTGGAGCCGATGAGCACTTCGTATCCCTGCGCCACTGCGAGGCTTTCAAACTCCTGAATCAGCTCGGGGAAGAAGGGGTTTGTAATCTCAGAGACGATGAGGCCGAGCATGTGGCTGCGGCCTGAAACCAGCGCGCGCGCCTGTGTGTTGGGCAGGTAGCCGACCTCTTCAATCGCCTTCCAGACGCGCTCGGCAAGTTCGGGGTTGACGGTGGGGATGCGGTTGACCGTGCGGGAGACGGTCGCGATGGAAACGCCTGCACGGAGGGCCACATCACGGATGCTGACGGTCCCCGGCCTGCGGCGGTCAGATGAGTTGGTTCTTGGGCTGCTCACGGATGAAAACGATTCTACGCCTTTCCCGGTGTTTCTCAACTGTTTTTTGGTTAAATTGATCGGCAAAGGGCATGAAAATGCGATATTTTGCCGCCATTTGGCGGGTGGAGGGCAAGAGTTTGCCCGGGAAGCGCGGGAGACTTCAACCGGATTTTAGAAAGCGTTTCCCATCTGGGCGCCCATTCAATGTGGAACTCCATAAGTAATCCGATTTATGGATGCGTCTGGCCGCCTGCGGCGACCTGCAGCCCATGGCTGACGAGCGCGAGAATGGCGTTGAGGCTCTCCTCAGCGCCCCGGCGGCTGCCTGGCAGATTGATGATGAGAGTGCTCCCCTTGAGGCCTGCCACTCCGCGCGAAAGCCAGGCATAGGGATTTTGCGCAGCGCCCCTGGCGCGCATGGCTTCAGCGAGGCCGGGCGCTTCGCGGTCGATCAGGCGGCGCGTAGCCTCAGGGGTGCGGTCGCGCGGACCGAGGCCTGTGCCGCCGGCGGTGAGCACGAGCGCGGCGCCCTGGCTGCACCACTGCTCCAGATGCGCCGCTATCTGCTCTTCTTCATCGGGCACGAGCGCGGTCAGGATAAGGGCTTGCGGCCACTGCTGCCGCAGCAGCGCAGCGACGGCGGGGCCCGCGGTGTCGGTAGCCAGGCCCTGCGAGCAGCGGTCGGAGACGGTGAGAACGGCAAGCAGCATGGGAATGATTGTAGCCTTTACTTCGCCTGAAGCACCTTGATGGTGTGCAGCCAGACTTCCACGCTCTGCGGCCATGTGGTGACAGGCAGGCCGTTGCGGCGCAGGCCGTAGCCATGCCCGCCCTGCGCGTAGATGTGCAACTCGGCGGGGACTTTCGCGTTCTTGAGCGCCATGAAGTACTCGACGGCATTCTCGACGTGCACGGGATCGTCCTCAGCCTGCAGGATGAAGGAGGGCGGCGTTTGCGCGGTGGGATGGATGTCCGGATTGGGCACCATTCCCTGCTCGGCGAGAGCGAGATAGCCGGGATAGATAATCACGGCAAAATCCGGACGGCAGCTCAGCTTGTCGGCGGCATCGACGGGTTCATAGAGACGCTGGTCGTAGTGGGTGCTGAGCGCCGCGGCGAGGTGCGCGCCGGCAGAAAAGCCGAGGACGCCGATACGGTTGGGATCGATGTGCCACTCGGCCGCATGTTCCCGCACCAGGCCGAGAGCGCGCTGTGCGTCCTGCAAAGCAGCTGGGGACTTGGGATATGGCCCTGTATTGGGCACGCGGTACTTGAGCAGCACACAGGTGATGCCCGCCGAGTTCAGCCAGTCGCAGACCTCGGTGCCTTCCAAATCGATAGCGAGAATCTTGTAGGCCCCGCCGGGAAAGACGACGACCGCAGCGCCGGTGTTGTTACCCGTGGGCGAGTAGACGGTGAGCGTTGGCCGGGAGACATTTCCGAGGCGAATGATGGGCCTGCCGGCGATCAGAGCTTCCTTGGGCGTGGTGGTGTCCACCTCGGCGGGAGCGTTTGCGGGAGCGCCGGGCGCAACGCCGGGCCACAGCGGCAGCGTGAGATGGCCGGGGGCGGGTTGCCACGCAGGTTGCTGAGCCAGCAGGCTCACGGAGTTTGCCGCCAGTGCGATGCACAGAAGAAGAGAGGTGTTATTCATGTCGAGGATTTCTCCTGAAAAGGTGACGACGGGATGATTGCAGGGGGAGCGGGCGGGATGCAAATCAAGGCCGGAAGTTGGGCGGGACCAAGAGGGTGAGTTTCTGGGGGGCTACTTCAATGATGACAGGCATTGCGCCGAGCACCTCGCCATCGGCCTCAACGAAGATGGGCACGGACGAGCCGTTCAGCGGACTGCACTGTACCGAGACAGCCTCAAGCAATTCAACATGCTTGCGGAATGTATGACGCCCGGCGAGCACAGCCATGAGGAAGCTGAGATAGCGAAAGCGGCTGCGCGTCTTGAATGCCAGCAGACGGAGCGTGCCTTTGCTCAACGCGGCGCCGGGCGCCAGCCTGCCGAGCGCTCCGCCAAACGAACGAACACGCACCGCCAGGATCTGCGAGACATGCTCGACGCGGGGCGCGGCGCCGGGACTCTCAGTAAACTCCGCACGGAACAGCGGAAAGGAACTGGTGGCCCAGACGCGGAAGGCCTCGATGAGGTAGAGCACATAGCCAATCCGCCGCTTCAGTCCCGCATCCAGCCGGGACATGAGGAGCGCGTCCGCACCGATGCCGGCCGCAACGGTGAAGTAGCGCGAGCACGCTACGCCGACGCTGTCGCGATAGTGGATGCGGCCTACGGGAACCTGCGTCGGCGCGGCGGCCAGCAGCGAGCGCACAGCCTTCAAAGGCGATCTGCCGAGGCCGAGATCCTGAGCGAGCGCATTGGCTGTGCCCATGGGGACGACACCCAACGCAACTTGCGTGCCCACGAGGCGCTGCAGAATTTCATGAACGGTGCCATCGCCACCACAGGCCAGAATCGTGTCGCAGCCGCTCTGCATGGCCTCTTCCGCGCGCGCGCCGGCGCTTCCGGGCGCATCCGTCTCCAGCGCCTCAGCCTCGACGCCCGCACTGCGCAGCATGGCGAGCGCATCGTGAATCACCGTGGCCCGGCGCGCGGAGTACTGTCCGGAGGCCGGATTGTAGATCAACGCAACACGACGCATGGCAAGTCGGGCCTGAGCGGCTGTCTCCCTCATCCGGTTCGTAACTCTATCTTCGCAGGTTGCAGCGGCCACGGCACGGGGCGGCGGAATCACTGCCTGGCATCGGGAACCAAGAGCGGCAAGTCTCGTGAGCATGTGATAGGGGTGGCATGGAGGGCGTGGATATGTTCAGGCGGAGCATCTTCGCGTGGTCTACTGCAGCAGCGTTACATAGAAGGCATTGTTGCCTGAGCGAAGATCCTTGCCGTAAGAGAACGCGACGACGCTGCCGAATACGCGCAGCTTAAGCTGCGCTCCGGTATCCCAGAGCCACTTCTGCGAGCCGAGCGCTGTCGAGGGATCGGTAATTTTGCCTACGTCGAGAAATGGCCCGAGTTTCACCGTCATGATTCCGTTGCCGTACAGATTCTTGTCGGTTTCCCAGGATGCCAGAAAATAGTCACGCCCCAGCGGAGCGCTGCCTTTGCGCCCGTCGCGCGTGCCGATGTGCGCGCGCATGGGCAGGTCATTGTCGCGTTCGAGTCCCAGCATGAATAGCTCGTCGAAAGGCGTCTGCCCGAAAGTTTTGCCGGCGCGGAATTGCTGCTGCGTCTCGTAATCGTCTCCCTCTGCCTGAGGAAGCCAGCGCGAGGCGAGCGAGCCTGTGAGTTTTTCAAATGCCTCATCATGCTGCGACCAGAGGCGCGCCGCCTGAGAGGAGGCTGCTGCGCGCACGGTGAAGCGACGCTCGGGCAAGCGCCACACCGGCACGGACGATGTGACCTGCTGCTTGAGCTGATAGCCCGCTGACAACATTTGCGGGGTGAGGACCGAACCGGGAATAACGCTGCGGAAGTCACGATGAGAGACTTCCGCGCCGGCCGACCAGAGCAGCCGGTCACTGGATGTTGAAGAGAGATCGAATGCGATCGTCTCATGGCGCAGGTTGAGGCTCGCGAGCGCGGGGGACTGCCCCGTAAACGAATTTCTCAGCACCCAGTTTTCGTTGCGAAGGTCGGTGACGAATGCGTAGCGATATCTGGCGCTGTGCTGGAAGGGGGCGGAAAACTGCGCATACACGCGGCGCTTCTGCGCGTCCCAGCGAAACATGGACACGAAATTGATGGCCTGCCGATGCAGGTTGTAGAACTCGGGATCGACGCCCTGAAACGGGAGTTCGCGAAGAAACAAGAACAGCGCTGCCCACTTGCTTTCGCCAAATCCGCTGCGCTCGCTGGCACGGAACTGCAGATCGAATTTTCCATCGTCGCGCGCGCGGAGATCGAAGTGGTATTGCGGAAAGATGCCCAGGCTGCGCATGCGCGCATCTGTGGTGAGAAAGTCCTGAAGCCGCAGCGTGCTGGCGGGTGCAAACGCGAATGCGTGGTCGAGCAGCGCGGGCGAAACGCGAGGTTCAGGCTCCGCGCGGATCTCCCCGACTTCGGGCTTCTGGATGCGATTCCAGTACTTCAGCGCCGCTTCGAGATTCCCCTCAAGGAAATACGTTGTGGCCAGAAAGTCGTTGGCGTAGGTATCGCGGGGCGCGAGCTTGATGGCCTGGCGCAGGCGCCGCGCGGCCTTGGGATAGTTCTTCTGGCGGAAGGCTATTCCGGCGAGTTCGATGGGGAACCTGGGATCGGCTGGCGCGAGACGGCGGCCGGACTGCAACGCGCGCTCCGCGTCGCTCCAGCGCTCGAGATGGGCGAGCGCGGAGCCGTAGTAGAAGTCGAAGTCTGCGGAGCGCGAGTGGCGCGGCTCCAGCAAATGGACAATGTCTGACCAGCGCTGGGCGTCTGCAAGCTTTTGGATCTCCTGCGCGGAAGGAGCCTGAGCGGCCAGGCGCAGGCAGCAGAAGAGGAGAGCCAGAGCGATGGTACAACCCTGCATCCTTGCGAATTCCTTCATACGGCGCATGCGAGTAACGATCTTCAGCCTTTCAAAAAAAAGGGTGAGACCTGCGCAGGAGATGCCGCCGGCTCGATTGACAAAGTGCGAACGCGCAGCGGGAGAGACATGAAGCCACCGCTGTGCGGATTAGTGCGAGGTGGCTACCGGAACGGCGAGCAGCGTCCAATGGCCGGTGGCCTTCCACTCGCGCTCGAATGTGGACTTGTCCTCTTTGAGGAGTTTGCGCTGCGCGGGATCGTTGAGCAGCACGAGCTGATGCCCGGGGTCCACTCCCGCGACGACCACGTAATGGAGCGAACTGCCTGCATCCGGCTTGAGCGCTGCGATCAGCGGGCGGCCTTTTTCCAATTGGCGCCCGAGGTCGGCCCATTCCGCCGAGAAGGTGAAGGTGCGATATCCATTTTGCTGAAAATACCGCACCATATCGGAGGCAAGGATTCCGTGCGCGTCATCCGAGTGGAGGGCGCGCAGGATGTGCAGCGCCTGGGCATCCGGGGTCATCGGCTGTCCCTGATGCTGCTGCCAGTACTGCATGACCATGGCAATGCTGGCAGCTCCGCAGCCTTCGCGCTCCTGCTTCACAAATGGAACGTCGAGCCAGACGCCTGCGATATTGCCGGCGAACGCAATGCCACACAGACATAGCATCAGAACAGCGACTCTGACGATGCTGCGTGGCATTGGGACAGTGCTCAGTGGACTGCGACGATGATCAGGATGAGGGCCGCGACGGCGATCAGGATGATCAACAGGTCATGGTCAGACATGTTGCCGGCGGCGAAGTCAGCCTGGGCCTTGTTCGCCCGCGTGGCCAACTGCGCCAGCTCGTCATCGCTGAGGCCCGCGACCGCCTTCTGAACCTCCTGCGGGTTCATATGAGCTGACGCCAGGGCCTTCTGAGCCTTGTCCGAGGAGAGAAATCCGTTGAGCGTATCCAGGTTCTGCTGCCTCTTCTGCGAGGCGTCGACCGCGGCCTTCTGCAGATCGGCGGGGCTGACGAGGTGGTTGGACGCTTCCGCGACGAGGCTCTGCGGAACGGCGAAGAGCGAAACGAGCACTCCGGCCGTGAGAGCTTTCACAATTTGCTTTGGTTCAAGGTGCATTTTCTGCTGCCTCCTGGGGGGGGAGAAATACGTGCAAACTCAACGCGATTATACCCGCGCCGCGCGCCGCCACCAAGCACCACACTGATGCGATAGCACTTGCAGGCTCAAAGCCGATACCTGCTTCCGTAATCCGGTTTGTCGCCGAACTGAATTTTTCTCTCCCCAAATCTACGGGGCTCGACTATACTGAGGCTGTTTTTCGGCTCCCACGCGCCGTGCCCGCATCGGCCAGGAGCATCAGCCAGACAGCACGCCAGTCCTTTGCAGGTTTTGCAAGCCTTTCACGATCCAGGCCAGAGCGCTCCTTCGTTTTCCATTGAGCATCGCCGGCATGTATGGCGACCAACAGGAAATTTCGTAACCGCTGCTCAGCAAGGCATAGGAGGCAGGCATGCCAGACCATCCGTCGCCGCCAGAGGTCGCACCCAAAACTCCATCGCCCGCGCCAGCCAGTGCAGGGATCACCCGCCGCGGCTTTCTGAAGGGCGCGGGGATCACTGCTGCGGGAACCGCGCTGCTGGATGGCGTGCAGGGATTCCAGCAGGGGGCCCTCGCGGCCACGCCCAGCAACGTGAAGGAATTCGGTCCCGAGCCATTCGCCGTCACGCTGCATGTAAACGGGAGGGAGCGCGCTCTGCAGATCGAGCCGCGCACCACGCTGGCTGATGCACTGCGCATCCAACTGAGCATGACGGGCACCAAAGTGAGTTGCGATCGCGGCGTCTGCTCCAGCTGCACCGTGCTGCTGGACAAGATGCCTGTGAACAGCTGCATGACACTGGCCATCGATGCGGTGGGCCATGAGATCACCACGATTGAGGGCATCGCGGGCGAGAACGAGGTACACGAGGTGCAGGCCGCCTTCGTCCGTCACGATGCGATGCAGTGCGGCTTCTGCACTCCGGGCATGGTGATGAGCTGCGCATCGCTGATCGAGAAGAATCCGCATCCCACGGAAGCGGATGTGCGCTACGCGGTCTCCGGCAATCTTTGCCGCTGCGGCACCTACCCGAAAATCTTTGCGGCCACGCTCGACGCGGCCAGTCAGCTTGCACGCAAGGCGTAGGAGAGAATCTCATGGCGACCCACACGACGCATTCGCTTCCTGATGCCGTCCCTGGCTCCGCAGCCGGCGGGGCAGACGCAGCGACGAAGACCGTGAGCATGCCGATCGGGGTGCCCGGCTACACATTGCACGAGGAGCAACGCACTGTTCCCGCATCCGAACCGCCCGTGCTGCCAGTCAACAAGGATCTTGAATATATCGGCAAGTCGCATGAGCGGTGGGATGGCCTGGCGAAGGTCACGGGCCGCGCACGCTACACCGCCGATGTGCAATTGCCGGGCATGCTTTACGCGCGGTTTGTGAATGCCTCGGTTCCGCACGCAAAAATTGTGTCCATCGACACGTCTGCTGCCGAGAGCCATCCGGGAGTGAAGGGCGTGCATGTCATTGAGCTGCTGCTGGGCTCCGCTGTGCTGCGCGATCCCTCACTGGAGCAGGCCAAATACCCGGTGGTGCGCTATGCAGGACAGCCGATCGCGGCCGTTGCGGCAATCACGCCCCAGGCGGCTGAGGATGCGGCGGCCAAGATAAAGGTGAAGTACGA
Source organism: Acidobacteriota bacterium (assembly GCA_028876395.1). Taxonomy (GTDB): domain Bacteria; phylum Acidobacteriota; class Terriglobia; order Terriglobales; family Acidobacteriaceae; genus Telmatobacter. Next base: position 15,615 of record JAGWRX010000230.1, on the reverse strand, counting down.
GCCTCTTCCCTTTGTGGTCGACGCGCAGACAGCGCGCACTCCGGAAGCACCGCTGGTCTTTCCGGGCGCTGCGGATCAGGCCGGAACAGCAGGTGGTGGCGGAAGCGCGAGCGGCATTCCGCAGACAGGCAATATTCACGGGCCCGCGATACGCAAGCATGGCGATGCGGAGCAGGGATTCAAAGACGCCGACGTGATTGTCGATGCGCGCTACACGACGCAGGTGCAGACGCACTCCGCGCTGGAGACGCACGGCGTGGTAGCCGACTGGAAGCCGGAACTGCTGACCGTCTACGCCTCCACGCAGGGCACGGCGAGCGTGCGCGAGGAACTGGCGGCCTTCTTCCATCTGCCCAAGTCGCAAGTGCGCGTTATTACGGAGTTCATGGGCGGCGGCTTCGGCGCGAAGTTCGGCGCGGGCAATCCGGGCGTGGTTGCAGCCACTCTGTCGCGCAAGACCGGCGCTCCTGTTCGGCTGATGCTTGACCGGCAGGAGGAACATCTTTCAGCCGGCAATCGGCCGAGTTCGGATCAGCGACTGCGCATCGGCGCGAAGAAAGACGGCACGATCACGGCGATTCAGCTGATCAGCTTTGGCACCGCAGGTTGCGGTACCGGGGCCGGCTGCGCGGGGCCTGCCAGCAACTTGTACAAGTGGGCCACGCTGCATGTTGAGGAGAACGACGTCTTCATCAACGCGGGTCCGGCGGCGGCCTTCCGCGCTCCGGGGCATCCGCAGGGAGCGTTCGCGCTGGAGCAATCCATTGACGAACTGGCGGAAAAGCTCAATATGGATCTGCTTGATTTGCGCGACCGCATCGACGAGAATCCGGTGCGCAGGGTGCAGCGCCAGATCGTGCGCGAGAGCGCGCTGTGGAAGTCGAGGAACCCGAAAGCGAATGCAGATTCAGGCCCGGTGAAGCGCGGGATCGGACTGTCGCAGTCCGTCTGGTATCGGCATCTCACAATGGCCTCCGCTGCCGAAGTGCGCGTTCACAAGGATGGATCGGTTGAGGTGATGTCGGCGGTGCAGGACATCGGCAGCGGCATCAAGACGGTGCTCGCGCAGATTCTGGCAGAGCAGTTCGGAATGCCACCGGGCAAGGTTTCGGTGAAGATTGGCGACACGAATTATCCGGTTGGTCCGAACTCCGGCGGCAGCGTGACGACGGCATCCTTGACGCCCGCGGTGCGCGACGCGGCGTGGCAGGCCGCGCAGAAGTTCCTGGCCAGCGTGGCGCCGGCATTGGGCACGACACCCGGCGATCTCACGCTGAGCGGCGGAATGGTGCGCAGCACTTCAGGCAAATTCCAGCCAATCGCATTCCGCGCGGCAGCCGGCAAGATGAATACGGATGAGGTCTCAGCGCAGGCCAAGCGCATTCCCGACTACGACCCCAGCAAGTACGACACGTATGGCGGCGCCGATGTGGCCGAGGTTGCGGTGGACACCGAGACGGGGCGCATCCATGTGAAGCATGTGCTGGCTGTGCATGATTGCGGCCGGCCCATGAACCCGGAGCAGGTCATCAGCCAGATCAACGGAGGATTGATTCAGGGGATCTCCTACACGCTGTTTGAACATCGCCTGCTTGATCCGAACTATGGGCTGATGGTGAATTCCAACCTGGACAAGTACAAGATTGCGGGTTCGTATGAGGTGCCGCAGATCGAGGTTCAACTCACCGAGTCCTACATTGGACAAAGCTCCACGGATGCCTCGGGCATCGGCGAGGCGGCAGGCATCATTTCGGCTGGAGCTGCAATCGGCAATGCGTTCTACAACGCCACCGGAGTGCGCATCCGCACGCTGCCGATGACTCCGGCTGTTGTGCTGACGGCCCTCAACCAGCCCAAACAATCGATGGAGGCGCTATGAATTCCTTCGCCCTTGCAGATTGCACCACCGTGGAGGCCGCGCTTTCACAGCTGAAGGACGGCGCCGTCGTCAAAGCGGGCGGCGTTGATCTGCTTGACCGCATGAAGAACGGCACGGATACGCCTGCGCGCCTGGTGAACATCCGCAACATCCAGTTGCTGCGCGGCATTCAGGCAACGCCGCAGGGACTGAGCATCGGGGCGCTGACCACGCTTGCTGAAGTCGCCGATGACCCGACCATCCGCTCGCAGTACACCGTGCTGGCGGACGCCTGCGGGCACGCCGCCACACCGCACATCCGCAACATGGCGACGCTGGGCGGCAACCTGCTGCAGGGATTGCAGTGCTGGTACTATCGCTCCGCGGAGTTCCAGTGTCTGCGCAAAGGGAAGGAGCAGTGCTTTGCTTTCTCCGGGCTCAACCAGTACCACGCGATCATGGATTACGGCGGGTGCCCGTCCGTCGCGCCTTCTTCAGGCGCTGTTGCTCTGCTGGCGCTGAATGGCAGCGTTGAGCTGACCTCGGCGAAAGGCAAGCGCACGGTGGGGATTCGCGAGTTCTACGTGCAGCCGGACGCCAATCCGCATCGCTTCAACGTGATGACTGCGGATGAGTTGCTGACCGCGATTCACATCCCCAAGCCCGCGCCGGGCACGCGCTCCGCCTACCAGAAATATGGCGAAAAGGAGAGCCACGACTGGGCCATTGCGGATGCAGCGATTCTGCTTGAAATGGACGGCGACGTCTGCCGCCGCGCGGTGGTGGCGATGAGCGCTGCTTCTCCCGTGGTGCGCCGCTCGAGCGAAGCCGAGGCCGCACTGACGGGCAAGCCCATTACGCAGGAGACGGCGCGCGCCGCGGGCAAGGCTTCCATGACGGGCGCGATGCCGCTGTCAATGAATGCGTACAAGGTGCAGCTCTTCCCTGTCGCCATTTATCGCACCATTCTGCTGGCTGCGGGACAGATGGACCGCGACCCAAGCGCTGCCGGTTAACCGCAATCCTCGCGCGCCGCAGGAGCGGCAGACGCAGAAAGGACGCCCTCATGAGCACCGCCAACGAACGTCCGCAGCCGCCCTGCCAGTGCCTGCGCACCAAGAATCCCTATGGGACCACGCCGCAGAATGCCGAGTCGTGGCTGCCCGGCGTGGACACCAGCTCGACCTACTGGTGCTTGCGCACGATGGGTCCCGCCGGCCCGGACGAGCACTACGTCCACCTCTCCCGCTGCACGCCCTCACGCAAATGCTACGAATCTCCCGACGAGTAATCGCATTGGACGGTTTGCGAATCCGCTCCCTGACTCTATTCTTGGATACACGAAGCCGGCGCAACGGGGTTGGCAAGGATATCCCGGGCCGACGGTGACTGTGTGAAGCGCAATCAGTCCAATGATTGAGGGACTGGTGAAAGGCGCATGCCCGCGCGTGGAATGCAGGAGCAAGCCTGCACAGCGACCCGAGGTTCAGCCGTTCGGCGTTGTCTGCCGAGTCTGACGGCCCTGAGCGTAGCGGCGGACAAATGACAGGAAAGCATGCGTTCAACGAGCTGGGAGAGCTGAAGGGTGAAAAAGCTGGCAAGCGCAACCGATCCGCTCTGGTACAAGGACGCGATCATCTATGAACTTCACGTCCGCGCCTTCGCGGACTCGAACGGCGACGGCATCGGCGACTTTCCAGGTTTGCTGTCGCGGCTTGACTATCTCCAGGATCTCGGCGTCACCTGCATCTGGCTTTTGCCTTTCTTTCCCTCGCCGTTGCGCGACGATGGCTACGACATCTCGGACTACATGGACGTGAATCCCTCGTACGGGACCCTGAGCGACTTCAAGGCCGTGCTGGACGCGGCACACGAGCGGAACATGCAGCTGATGATCGAGCTGGTCATCAACCACACCAGCGACCAGCACCCGTGGTTCAAGGCCGCCCGCGTTGCACCGCCGGGCTCGCCGGCGCGGGACATGTACGTGTGGTCCCAGACCGACCAGATCTACAAAGACGCGCGCATCATCTTCATGGATACGGAAAAATCCAACTGGACGTGGGATGAAACCGCGAAAGCCTACTACTGGCACCGCTTCTTTTCGCACCAGCCGGACCTCAACTTCGATAATCCCCTGGTCGTTGAAGAGGTTCTGAAGGCGATGCGCTTCTGGCTGGACATGGGCGTGGATGCGCTGCGGCTGGACGCCATTCCCTATCTGGTTGAGCGCGATGGCACGTCCTGCGAGAATCTGCCTGAGACGCACGGGGTCATCCGCACCCTGCGCGCCACGATGGACGCCGAGTATGGCAATCGATTTGTGCTGGCCGAAGCGAACCAATGGCCGGCAGATGTTCGCCCCTACTTCGGCGATGGCGACGAGTGCCACATGGCCTTCCACTTTCCGCTGATGCCGCGCATTTACATGGCGATACGGCAGGAGGATCGGCTGCCGATTACCGACATCATGGCGCAGACGCCACCCATCCCGGATAACTGCCAGTGGGGCCTGTTCCTTCGCAATCACGATGAGCTGACGCTGGAGATGGTCACGGACGAAGAGCGGGATTACATGTATTTCGCTTATTCGGCCGACCCGCGGATGCGCATCAATGCAGGAATCCGGAGGCGGCTTGCACCGCTGCTCGACAACAACCGGCGGCGCATCGAACTGTTGAATTCGCTGCTGCTGAGCTTTCCCGGGACACCGATCCTCTACTACGGCGATGAGATCGGCATGGGCGACAACATCTATCTGGGCGACCGGAACGGAGTGCGCACTCCGATGCAGTGGACATCGGACCGCAACGCCGGTTTCTCAAAGTGCGACCCTGCGCGGCTTTATTTTCCGGTGATCATGGACCCCATTTACGGCTACCAGGCGGTGAATGTGGAAGCGCAGCTGAGCGATCAGTCCAGCCTGCTGCACTGGACCCGCAACATGATTGCTCTGCGCAAACTCTTCAAGGTCTTCGGACGCGGCGCGTTTCGGTTTTTGACGCCGGCGAACCGGAAGACGCTGGCTTATCTGCGCGACCGCGTTCGCGGCGACGGCTCACACGAAACTGTTCTCTGCGTAGCAAACCTCAGCCGCTTCGCCCAGCCTGTCGCGCTCGACCTGGCCGAGTACGCGGGGATGGAGCCCGTGGAGATGCTGGGCTACGTACCGTTCCCGACAATTACGGAAGCTCCGTACCGCATCACCCTTGCTCCGTATTCCTTTCTGTGGCTTGAGCTGCAGCCCGCGAGCGCAAGGCCGGAGCCGCTGCCGGAACCGCGGGTGGAAATCACCGAAGCGCCGGGGGAGGTTGCGTTGGACGAGGCCGTCGCCCTCGATGTGCTCACGGAAGGCTGGCCTGCGCTGCTGGCGAGGCACGGCATAGCTGTGCTTGAACGCGCGCTGCCGGCCTGGCTTCCGCATCAGCGCTGGTTCGGAGCCAAGACCCGTAAGATCCAATCCGTGCGCGTGCTGGACTGGGTGGCAATTCCGGCCGCCGGCTCAGCCCATAATGCAATCAGCCTGACCACGGGCATGCCCGCTGCCATTACTCTTCCTGCTGCCCTGTTCTTCGTCGAGGTGGCCTACGCGGACAGTCATTCAGACGTTTACCAGGTTCCTCTCGGCTTCAGCGCCGGCGCCGACGCCGATGCAATCATCGCAGATCACCCGCGGAGTATTGTTGCGCCCGTCACCTCTCCCATGGGCACGGCGGCCTACTACGACGCCACGCTCTGCGAAGACCTTCGCCAGGGCCTGCTCCATCTGATTCAGCAGAGCGCAACTCTGCCGCTGGCAAGCGCCCACGCCGCAGACGGTTCTGTGACTGCCGCCGAGGCATCCGCGCCGCGACACGCATCTTCCTTCGCAAACGCGGCTTCTTCTGGCGCAAGCCGCCTTGAAGCGCACACCTCTACTGCATTTGCCGGCGCGGCGATGGCTGAGACGCTGCCATCGCGCATGGGCTCGGCGGAACAATCCAATACGTCCATCCTTTATGGAGATCAACTGATTCTGAAACTTTTCCGGCGGCTTCAACTGGGCGAAAACCCTGACGCCGAAATCGGGCGCTTTCTGACGGAAATCGCCCGCTTCCCGCGCGTTGCGCCCTTCATGGGCGAGATCAACCTGACACAAGCGAGCGGAGAGAAATGCACTGCCGCGATCCTCAGCGGGCTGGTGGCCAACGAAGGCGATGGATGGCAGTGGTTTCTGAAACAGCTGGCCGGCTTCTTCCCGTCCGTCGCGAGCCTTCGCGACGCGCCCGAGACTTGCGCAGCAAGCTTCCTGAACTGGCGGGGGCCGGAGCCCGAGGCGCTGCAACACGCGGGACGGTCTCTTGAAGCCGCTTCCCTGCTGGGCCGCCGCACGGCCGAGATGCACCTCGCTCTGGCATCTCCCACGGACGATCCGGCCTTTGTTGCCGAGCCGTTCACAGCAGAGTATCTGGCAATGGATGCCAGGCGCATTGAAGCGCAGATCGCGTCCGCGCTGGAAGCGCTCAAGTTAAAAATCTCCAGCTTCGACGACACCGCGGCCGACCGCGCAGGCCTGCTGCTTTCACGACGCGTCAGCCTCTTTGCCCGCGCCCGCGCCATCACCAAGTTGACGGCAGCAGGCCAACGCATTCGCATTCACGGCGATTATCATCTGGGGCAGACGCTTCGCACCGGCGGGCCGGCGATACCCGGGACGGAATCGGGTGACTTTGTCCTGCTCGATTTCGAGGGCGAGCCCGCCCGCCCGCTCGCCGAACGCCGCGGGAAGCAGTCGCCATTGAAGGATGTGGCGGGGATGATTCGCTCGTTTTCCTATGCAGCCTATTCCGGCCTGGACGAGTACTTCGCCGCCCACCCCGAACTCGCGGGCGGCTCCGGCGCGGACCGCCTCGCAGACTGGGCTCGCTTATGGCAGAATTCAACCGCTGGAGAGTTCCTTCGGACCTACTGCGAAACCATCGCCGCCAACCCGGCGCTGTTGCCTGCGCCGCAGGATGCCCAGTTGTTGCTTGACGCCTACCAGTTGGAGAAGGCGGCTTATGAACTGGTTTACGAGCTTGACAATCGACCCGAATGGGTTCGCATTCCACTCAACGGCATCTTAGATATATAAGGGCGATAGCCTCCCGAGAAAGCAGCCATGGCGACAGCGAATCCGATTCCCGACACCGCATCCACTCCTGTTCAGGCCGGAACCTGCCTCCTGGTGCTGCTGACCGCCATGCCGCAGGGGCAATTGGAAAGCGTTCTCGGCCATCTGACCGCTTCGTTCCCGGCGGAGAACCTGCTGATCGCGTCCCCGGAAGCGCTCCCGACGGAATCGTATCCGAATCTCCGGTTCGTCGCCTCGCCTGCAACCAGGCCTTCATGGACCCTCACGGCCTCCGACTTCGTGAATGCTTACCACCTGGCTCATAAGAACGATGCCCGCGCCATCCTGATGCTGGGGCCCGGGTCCGGATCATTGGGTTTGTCCGCGCTGCGCGACCTTGCCAACGCCGTGGTTGCTTCTTCCGCCGATCTGGCGATTCCCCGCTACGACCTTCCGCCACACGCCGGCCTGCTCAACTCCGCGATCCTCTACCCGCTGAGCCGCGCACTGTTCGCATCCCACGCGCGGTTTCCTTTGGCCATCGATCTCGGCCTGTCGCTGCGCATGGCCGAGCGTCTCTCCGGCGTTGCCGAGCGCCTGATTGCACTCAACCATAACGACGCGCCGCTTTGGGCAATCAACGAGGCCGCAGTGGCCGGGTATGCGATCCACGAGGTCAACGCGGGCCCACGCGAGATGCCACAGCCCAGCGCGCCCGACCTGAACACAATCCTGCCTCTCGTGACGGGGTCGCTGTTTGCCGATGTCGAAGCCAAGGCAGCCTTCTGGCAGCGAGCCCGGCAGTTGCCGTCCGCGCACATTCCGGCGCCCACGGAGCCCGCGTCCTCGCCGGATGCATCGGCTGATATTGCGCCGATGCTGCAGGCCTTTCGGCTGGCGTATACGAACCTTCAGGGGATCTGGTCGCTCGTGCTGCCCCCGAACGCGCTGCTCGGACTCAAGCGGCTCCATAGCACCGACGCCGAGGCTTTCCGCATGCCGGAGAGCCTCTGGGCGCGCATTGTTTTCGACTTTGTGCTCGCCTACCGGCTGCGCACGATCAATCGCGGACATCTGCTGGGCGCTCTTATTCCGCTTTACCGCGCGTGGACTGCCAGCCACGTCAACATCCTGGCCGCCGGCATGCATCCCGAGCAGCATGTAGAAGCGGTCGCCGCCGCATTCGAGGTGGAAAAGCCGTACCTCGTCTCGCGCTGGCGCTGGCCGGACAGGTTCAATCCATGAGCAAGCGCATCAAGCCGCGGAAGCGCTCCCGATGGCTCCGCTTGAGCCGCGCGGATGGAATTGCAAATCGGGAAGCGGCCGCAGGTTTCAATTGTGCAGATGCCGCTTCAGGGATGCAGCGCAAGTTTCAAATCAAGGAGTAAGTCCTATGCAAACAGCCCTTGCAACCATACTCCAGCCCACCGCGAACCCGGCGGCGCAGACGTTGTATACGGACAACGCAACCATCTGGAACCATATGTCCGACGCACTGCACCAGTCTCTCTATCGCGTGCTGTCACTGCTGATCGCGATCCTGCCGGGGATTCTTGCCTTTTTTGTTGCCCTGGCGGTGTTTACCGTGATCGGCATGATTCTTTCGGCGGCGCTGCGGCGCGGGCTATCCGTGGTCAAGTTTGACGAACGCATGGCCCGCAACCGCGGCAATGTCGACTGGACGCCACTGACTTCACCGACCGCGCTTATCGCCCGAGTCTCCTTCTGGGGCTGCGTGCTGCTGGGGCTTATCATCGGCGTCTCCGCCTTCGACACTTCGTATGCAACCGCCGCGACACTGCCCATCTCGCTGCTGCCCTACCTTACGCACGCCGTGGGGGCGATTCTGCTGCTAATTGCGGGCACACTGATCGCGCGCTTTCTGGCGCGTTCAGTCCTCATTGGAGCCGTCAATGCGCAACTGCAATACGCACGGTTTCTGTCGCTCGGCGTGAAGTGGCTGGTGCTGGTTCTGACCGCGGCGATGGCCCTGGATCACCTCGAAATTGGCGGGCGCGTTGTTGAACTGGCCTTTGGCATCCTCTTCGGCGGCATCGTCCTGACGCTCTCACTGGCCGTGGGTCTGGGGTCGCGCGACCTGGTGAGCCGCTCGCTTGAAAGCCGCGTAGAACGCACGGGCGAGCACAGCGCGGAAGCTCCGGCCGCCAGCCCGAGCGAGTCCATTCGACACTTCTGAAAAGCGAGCTGCGCAATGGCGCGGGGGAAATGAGAAAGGGAGCCTGAACTCGTTATGAGTCAGGCTCCCTGAGGCAGGATTGAGAGCAGCACACCCTTGCTGCTTCTTTCAGGATTCTGCTTTTAGCTGCATCCGCTGGTTGAGCCGCAGCTCATGCAGCGATAGCAACTGCCGTTGCGGACCATGATGGCGCCGCAGGTTCCGCAGCTGGGCGCATCGCCCATGTCATACATGTCGCGCATGGCGTCTGCCGCATGATACAGGCCGCGGTCCTTCAAATCCGGTCCGTGGGTTGGGCTTTCGGCCGGGGCGGCGGAGGCTTGAACGTCCGGCGCGATGCCTCCGGCGGGAGCCGCTGTGCTGCCCATGCCTCCGGGCTGCCCGCTCACCTGGTTGAGCTTGCGCGCCACTTCCTCGGCAAGCCTGGCTAACTGGCCCTGAGAGATGCCGCCCTCTTCCTCCGGTTCAGACTCGGGAATCAGCGTGGGCGAGGCGGGTAGTTGCGGCGCCTGCGGAGCCAGGCCGGCGAAGAGCGACAGCTGGGTGCCCGAGAGGAAGCGCAGACTGAGCCAGCGGAAGATGTAGTCCATCAGGCTCTTCGCATAGCCGATCTGCTCGTTGCCAGTCCAGCCGGAGGGCTCAAAGCGGGTATGCGCGAACTTCTCGCACAGGACGCGGAGCGGAACGCCATGCTGCAGGGCCAGCGAGATGGAGGTGGCGAAGGCGTCCATGAGACCGGAGACGGTGGAGCCCTCCTTGGCCATCTTGATGAAGATCTCACCCGGCTGGCCGGTGGGATAGAGGCCCACAGTGATGTAGCCCTCGTGCCCGGCGATGGAGAACTTGTGAGTGACGGAAGCGCGCTCCTCGGGCAGGCGATGGCGCACAGCGCGGGGAGGCGCGTTGAGGTCCTGCTCGGCTGGCTTGGGCGCCGGAGTTGCCTGCACCGTCGGGGCGGCTGCGAGCAGCGGCACCGAGGCGGCCCTGGCAATCTCGGACAGGGATTTCTCAAAGGCTGCGGCAGCGGCAACCACCTGCTTTGCCGTCACCTCCAGCTTTTCGCTGATCTTTGCCTCGAGAGCCTTGACGTCGGCGGGCGCCGCTGCCTGACCCGCGGCCAGACTTGCCAGTACGCGGCTACCGGCGGCGTCGAGGGCCGACGGCTCTCGCTTTGCGTCGAGGCTGGTGTTCAGCGGCTGGGTGCCCTTGGAGCCGTCGCGATAGATGGCCACGGCCTTGATACCCTGCCGCCAGCTCTCGGCATACGCCTCGGCCACATCTTCCACGGCAGCTTCGTGGGGCAGGTTCACGGTCTTGGAAATGGCGCCGGAAAGGAATGGCTGGGCCGCCGCCATCATCTTGATGTGTCCCATGTAATGGATGGAGCGGGTGCCTTTGGAGGGCTTGAAGCTGCAGTCGAAGACGGCCAGATGCTCCGGCCGGATGCCGGGAGCGCCTTCGATGGTGCCGGTGGCGTCAATGTAGCTGACAATGGCGTTGACCTGGTCGTCGCTGTAGCCGAGCTTGAAGAGCGCGGCGGGCACGGTGCTGTTGACGATCTTGATCATGCCGCCGCCGACCAGCTTCTTGTACTTGACGAGCGCTAGGTCGGGCTCGATGCCGGTGGTGTCGCAATCCATCATGAAGCCGATGGTGCCGGTGGGCGCGAGCACGGTGGTCTGCGAGTTGCGATAACCGTAGCGCTCGCCGTAGATGAGCGCCATGTCCCAGCACTCGCGGCTTGCATTGATGAGCGCATCGAGCTGCGGAACATTGAAGGGCTCGCCGCTGACGCGCGACTTGCCGATGTTGTTCACTTCAGCGCGGTGCATGCGGATCACGTCAAGGAACGGCTCGCGGTTGACGTAGAAGCCGGGGCAGGCGCCGCCCTGGCGCTCGACGCTGGCGGTGAGCGGCGTGGCCGAGGCAAGCGGCGGACACTGGGCCGCGACGATGGCCGATTGCAGATAGGCCTGGCCGCACATGATCGCGGTGAGCGCGGCAGCCAGATCGCGGCCTGCCGTGGAGTCATAGGGCAGGCCAAAGGCCATCAGGAGCGCGCCGAGATTGGCGTAGCCCAGGCCCAGCGGGCGGTAGTCGTGCGAGTTCTTGGCGATGGCCTCGGTGGGATAGCCGGAGTTGTCGACCAGGATGTCCATCGCCGTAATGACCACAGAAATCGAGTGCCGGTAGGCGGGAATGTCAAAGACGCCCGCCGGAGTGACGAACTTGAGCAGATTGAAGCTGGCCAGGTTGCAGGCGGAGTCGTCGAGGAACATGTACTCCGAGCAGGGGTTTGACGCGTTGATGCGCCCGGTGTTCTTGCTTGTGTGCCAGCGATTGATGGTGGTGTCAAACTGCAGGCCGGGGTCGCCGCACACCCAGGTGGCTTCGGCAATCTTGCGCATGATTTCGCGGGCCTTGTAGGTCTTTACCGGCTTGTGGTCCTTGACTGTATAGGTGGTGAACTCGCCATCGTTCTCATAGGCGCGCATGAACTCGTCGCTCACGCGCACGGAGTTGTTGGCGTTCTGGAAGAAGATGGACGAATAAGCCTCGGAGTCGGGGCCCGAGCCGTCATAGCCGGCCTTGATGAGCGTGAAGGCCTTGGCCTCTTCCTTGGCCTTGCACTCGATGAAGTCCATGATGTCAGGATGGTCCACATTGAGGATGACCATCTTTGCGGCGCGGCGCGTCTTGCCGCCGGACTTGATGACGCCGGCAAAAGCATCAAAACCGCGCATGAAGCTGAGGGGACCGGAGGCCTGGCCGCCGCCCGACAGGTGCTCCATGGAGCCGCGAATCGCCGACAGATTGGACCCCGTGCCGGAGCCCCACTTGAACAGCATCCCCTCGGTTTTGGCCAGAGTGAGAATGGAATCCAGCGAGTCGTCGACTGAATTGATGAAGCAGGCCGAGCACTGAGGATTCTTGTATCCGGTCGCGGAAAACTTCACGCCGCCCGTGGAGGGATCCCAGTGCCAGTTCTGCCCATCGGACTGTGGTTCCAGCCGGTCGCAGCCCACGTTGAACCACACCGGAGAGTTGAAGGCCACTCTCTGCGTCAAGAGCATGTGCACCAGCTCGTCGTGGAAGATGCCCGCGTCGTGAGCCGAGGCAAAGTAGCCGCCTGCGATGCCCCAGTCGCGAATGGTCTCAGCCACGCGCCCGACCAGTTGCCGTACGCCGGATTCCCGGTCCGGAGTGCCGAGCTGGCCGTGCAGATACTTCGAGGCCACGATATTGGTAGCCGTCATGGACCAATCCTGGGGCACGTCCACGTCCTTCTGCTCAAAGATCGTGTTGCCCTTGCTGTCAGTAATCAGCGCGGTGCGGCGATCCCACTGCACCTCGTCGTAGGGCGAGACACCGTCCCTGGAAAAGCGGCGCGTGAAGGTAAGCCCACCCTGACTGTACACAGTCTCCTGGGAAGCGGCGGCGGTATGAAGATTGGCCTCGTTCATATGATCCTTTCAGTCGGCAAAACCGGGAATATCCTGCCAGCGCCAGCGCACTTTGGCCTGTAACGCGGCACGATGGATGCTCTACAACAGGCGGGAAATGGGCTTGCAGCGCGCCGCGGGTTTTTCTGCCCCCGGTGGTTAGACGGGCAGGCTTTCCATCGCGATTTCGTTACTGCCCATTTTCAGTCGCAGATGAAAAAATAGCGCTGTCTATGGTACAAGTCAACAGCAAACCACAATATCTTGTATTTTGTTCACATTCGCGACAACTGCCCACCAAATACAGGCACATTGCCTGTGGAAAGCTCAAATGGCCTTTCCGGGCGCGGCTTTGGCGGCCTGGCTTTGCCCCAAAGTGAGTGCAAAACGGTGGTTTGCGAGTTGGCGCGCTGCCCAACACAAGCGTAGTCCTCACCACAGCCGGGAACAAGGCGCAGAAACGGTGCAAAACGGGGCAAGGTCTGTGCGAAATGTGGAGATTCGGGCCGTTTCCCCGGGGCGTCGCAGTGGGCCAGTGAATTCGCGGGCTGATAGGCTGATTTCATGCCTGATGGTCAAGCCAACTTGCTCCCACGAGAGCCCCTATCGCTTCCCCGCCCCGTTACTCTGCGCGGCCGCACCGTGACCCTGGAGCCGCTGGACGCCGCGCGCCACACTGCGGCGCTCTGGGGGGCCGTGCGCGGCCATGACGAGCTCTGGACGTGGTTGTGGGATGGGCCCTACGCCAGCGAGGTCAAACTGCGGAGGGCAATTGCAGAAAAGCAGGTTGCCGCAAGCACGGTCTTTCTGGCGATTGTGCCTACAGAAACGGGGCTGGCGGCTGGGTACGCCAGCTACATGCGCATGGAACCCGCGCATGGGGTGGTGGAGGTGGGCAATATCCTGCTGACACCGGGCTTGCAGCGCACGACGGCAGCCACGGAGGCCATGTACCTGATGGCGCGGCACGTCTTTGAGGATCTGGAATATCGGCGCTATGAGTGGAAGTGCAACGCGGAGAATGCACCCAGCCGCCGCGCCGCGTTGCGCCTGGGGTTCACGTTTGAGGGCATCTTCCGCCAGCACATGGTGGTGAAGGGCCGCAACCGCGACACGGCGTGGTTTTCGATGCTGGACACGGAGTGGCCGGAGCGGAAGCGGGCGTTTGAGGCGTGGCTGGAGCCGGAGAATTTTGATGACGGAGGGCAGCAGCGCAAAAGGCTCGCCGGAATTGCGAAATCGAGCTGATCTTTCAGCAGGTCTTCGCTCCGCGCCACCAACTTGTGCAAAGAAAACGCCGCCCATATTCGGGCGGCGTTGTTTTTGATCTATCGGGCAGGAATCAGTTGCCAGCCTTAGTCTCAATCCTCATGCCATAGAACGATTTGTGCACGAAGAACATCGACACCAGGAAGAATGCAACTGCCAGGATGTGTGCGAGCAGCGGGTTGCCGTGACTGAGCGTCACAGCAAGCTCTACGGCGAGCAATCCGAACAAGGTGGTGAACTTGATGACCGGATTCATTGCCACCGAAGAAGTGTCTTTGAACGGATCGCCAACGGTGTCTCCAACCACGGTTGCGTCGTGAAGAGGCGTCCCTTTCTGTTTCAGATCGACCTCTACGATCTTCTTCGCGTTGTCCCATGCGGCGCCGGCATTGGCCATGAAGATGGCCTGGTACAGGCCGAAGATCGCAATCGAGATCAGATAGCCGATGAAGAAGAACGGCTCAAAGAACGCGAACGCGAGTGTAGCGAAAAAGACGGCGAGGAAGATGTTGAACATCCCTTTCTGCGCGTACTTGGTGCAGATTTCCACCACCTTCTTGCTGTCACTGACGGATGCCTTCTCCACGCCCTCCAGTTTGATGTTGGCCTTGATGAACTCGACCGCGCGGTACGCGCCGGTGGTGACCGCCTGGGTGGAGGCGCCGGTGAACCAGTAGATCATGGCCCCACCGGTGATCAATCCGAGCATGAAGGGCGCGTGCAGCAGAGAGAGGTTCTGCACGTCATAACTCAGTCCACCGGTGAGGGCCATGATGATGGAGAAAATCATGGTGGTTGCGCCGACCACGGCTGTGCCGATCAGCACTGGCTTTGCCGTCGCCTTGAACGTGTTGCCTGCTCCATCATTGGCTTCCAGCAGGTGCTTTGCGCGTTCGAACTTCACGTCGATGTTGTAGTCCTTCTTCAACTCAGCTTCGATGCCGGGAACGTTTTCGATGAGCGACAACTCGTAGACGGATTGAGCATTGTCGGTCACGGGCCCGTAGGAATCAACGGCAATGGTGACCGGACCCATGCCCAGGAAGCCGAATGCGACGAGGCCAAACGCGAAGACAGCCGGGGCAAGCATCAGGACCGCCATGGACGCGCCCGTACTGAAGTAAAAGCCCATTCCCATGAGCGCGACCATGCAAAGTCCCAGCCAGTAGGCGGAAAAGTTGCCGGCCACGAATCCCGACAAAATCCCCAGGGAAGCTCCGCCCTCCTGCGCTGATTTGACGACTTCCCTCACGTGGCTCGACTTGGTAGAAGTGAAGACCTTGACCAGTTCGGGGATGACCGCGCCCGCCAGGGTGCCGCACGAAATGATGGAAGCCAGCTTCCACCAGATCGTTCCGTCACCGAGATTGGGGATCATCAGGTACGTGACGATGTAGGTGAGGACGATGGAAGTGATTGACGTGATCCAAACCAGCGAGGTCAATGGCGCCTCAAAGTCCATTTCGTCGGAGTTCGCGTATCTCGCGTGAGCGATTGCGCTATTGAGAAAATACGCACCCGCGCTGGAGACCAGCATTGCCACGCGCATGACGAAGATCCACACCAGCAGCTGCACTTGCGTCGTGGGACTCTTGACAGCCAGCAGAATGAATGTGATCAGGGCCACGCCGGTGACGCCGTAGGTTTCAAAGCCGTCAGCGCTGGGGCCGACGGAGTCGCCCGCGTTGTCACCCGTACAGTCCGCGATGACGCCCGGGTTGCGCGCATCGTCTTCCTTGATCTTGAATACGATCTT
>JAGWRX010000229.1 GCA_028876395.1 Acidobacteriota bacterium | reverse complement strand
TGTGAAAGAGATGAAGGCCCTCACCGTGCTCTCCGAGCAGGAACTGTACGCGGCGGCCAAGGAACACCAGGCACCCTACGAACTGGTGCGCATGGTGGCCCAGACCGGTAAGCTGCCGGTGCCCAACTTTTCCGCGGGCGGCATCGCGACCCCCGCCGACGCGTCCCTGATGATGCAGCTCGGCGCCGAGGCCATCTTCGTCGGCTCGGGTATCTTCATGAAGGAGCGCGCCACACCGCTGGATGTGGAGAACAACCCAGAGGAGCGCGCGGAGGCCGTCTCACGCGCCAAGGCCATCGTCACCGCGACCACGCACTACAACGATCCCAGAATTCTGGCCGAGGTCAGCGAACAGGTCACCGGCACCATGAAGGGTCTGGCCGCAGCTGCCATTGAGGAATCGCAGCTGCTTCAGACGCGCGGCTGGTAGCTGGAAGGGCGACAGGAGAATCCGGGTTGTCCAACGAAAGTACGCCCCTGCGCATCGGCGTATTGGCGATTCAAGGTGACTATGCGGCTCACGCAGAGGCGCTGGCCGAGGTCGGTGCCGTGCCCGTTGAGGTGCGCAAGCCGGAGGAGTTGCAGGGACTCGATGGTCTGATCCTGCCCGGTGGCGAGTCGACCACCATGCTCAAGTTCCTGGAAAAGCGCCACTTCTTCTCCGCCCTCAAGGAATACTGCAGCGCCCATCCGGTCTTCGGCACCTGTGCCGGCGCCATCCTGCTGGCGCGCGAGGTCCGCAACCCCGCGCAACGAAGCCTAGGCATCCTGGATGCCGTGGTCGAGCGCAATGCGTACGGGCGCCAGATCGATTCCTCCATTTTGATGGCGGACTCCGTGCTGCCCGGCGGGCCCCTGGAGATGGTCTTCATCCGCGCCCCGCGGATTATCGCGGCGGGCGCCGGCGTGGAAGTGCTGGCGAAGCGCGAAGGCTATCCCGTGCTGGTCAGACAGGGCAGCACCATGGCCGCCACGTTTCACCCGGAGCTCTCGACCGACCGGCGCGTACACCGGGCCTTTGTCGAAACAGTCGCCTCTGTGGCTCGCAAATGAGATCTCTCTCATGGACATCTCGAATTCTGATTTCACCGCATGAAAGACCATCCCCTTCGAATCCTGGTGCGTCCAAGCGAAAGTGAGAGTAATCTCATCTTCACAGAGGCCTTCCATGTCCCCCACCTTTACGCATGCACCTGCGGGAACGGAAAGGAAAGAGCCGGGCATCGGCGGAAAACCCCCTGTAACCCGGCGGCCCACC
Organism: Acidobacteriota bacterium; assembly: GCA_028876395.1. GTDB lineage: Bacteria > Acidobacteriota > Terriglobia > Terriglobales > Acidobacteriaceae > Telmatobacter. The sequence goes on along the minus strand of JAGWRX010000229.1, from coordinate 3,736 downwards.
GGCGGCGGAGGCGGAGGCGGAGATGACGATTCGCGGAGCGAGCGCCGCGGCCCCCGCGAACTGCTCAACCGCATTCGGTTTTTTATCTTTTTCGGCCTCGCCGGCGACATGATGTTCTTTGCCATGCTGGTCATGCTCTTTTTCGCCCGCCAGGCAGGAACGCACATGGACCCTCGCACACACGAGCAAATCGGCGACTGGCACCCTGTCATGCTGCCACCCATCCTTTTCCTGAACACTGCTGTGCTCGTGCTGAGCAGCCTGACCATGGAACTGGCGCGGCACAACATCTTCCGTGAGATTGATGTGCTGGAGGAGTGGCTCGGCCTCGGCCGGCCGGCGCTGCATCGCACGCTGCCCTGGATAGCCGCCACGCTCGCGCTGGGCGTGCTATTCCTCGCAGGTCAGTGGACCGCCTGGGGGCAGTTGACGGCGCAAGGATTCGCTTTTGACCAGTGGTCGACCCCTGCAAGCTATTTCTTCTATGTCATTACGGGGCTGCACGCCGCCCATCTGATTGCGGGGCTGGCAGCACTGCTGCTCTGTCTGAGCGCGATGGGCCTGCTGAAACGCGTGGAGTTGCGCCAGGTTGCTGTGGATGCGACAGCCTGGTACTGGCACGCAATGAGCATGGCGTGGCTGCTTCTGCTCGCGGTGCTGACCATCGGGCAATAGGTTCCGCGAAGCCTTCTATCCGCATCCCATAGCGAAACGGATGGAATGAAAACCTCCGGGCATTCGAACCGTGTGCAAGGGAGGGATTGCCCGTAACTTCCTTGATGGAGCGCAGGGCTGCGACTCAGGGAACGTCAATTTCGGATTCGGTCAAGCCGTGCTCAGGGGATGCGCAATCGGCCGCCTATCTCAAATGGCGGTCCAGAAATGAGTGAAGCCGCTCCCGTAAACTCGGTACTTCTGGACATTCAAAATAGACCTGGCGATTCAATTCCATCAGCACCAGCACAGCCTGAAGCTGTGGATCGTTAGCGACAAAGCAGCCCCCATCATGCAAATACTCGTCGACCAGGTATTCGATGGCATGCCCAAGGATTTCCAGAGCATGCCCTGCCTCGGAACTAATGCGGCGTCGCTTGGCGCCCGCTGCAATGGCGGGGTCGATTGATATGCTGTGCCCTATCGGCAATTCGGGGGTAACGGAAGCAGCCATGGTCCCTATCCTCGCCCATCATGTCGGCAAAAACTGCTCTCGCCATCACCTGACGAAAGTACTCAATCTCGAAATCGAACGGGCGTCCATAACATTTCCCAAAATGGATATCCTGTGATGCTGCTCACAGTTACTCCCCTCGCTCTTCGCTTATATAAAGCAAGAGGGCCCTACGTGGTATGAGCTCTCATGCGGCAGGCCAACTGGGCCGTAAGGGATCTCAGCTTCAACAAGGGGGCCGCGAAACTCAAACCGTCCACTGACCGCCATCGAGCCATTGCCTTGACGTGATGAGGTCAAAAACCTAATCTCAAACGAGTGGCCTGTTGCACTGGGGCGGGTATACCCGGTGTTCCCGGCACAACTTTTCAAGAACACTTTCCGGACTGGGCTCCAAATGATTCCCTACCACTGGCAATATCTTCCGCTGTTGATGCAAATACTTGCCGCATTTGGACTTGGGGCAGGTATGGTGGTGGCCTCCTGGCTCATCGGGCGGCATCGGAACACAGCCGTCAAGCTGGCCGCCTACGAGTGCGGCATCGAAGCAGTGGGCGATGCCCGCGGTCGCTTCAGCGTCCGCTTCTATATGGTCGCCATGCTTTTCATCCTGTTCGATGTGGAAGCGGTGTTTATGATGCCCTGGGCAGTGATCTACCAGAAACTGCCCCATATCACCGGCTCCAGGCTCTTTGGTTTCTGGGAAATGGTGGTCTACCTCGGGTTCGTGGCCGTGGGACTGTACTACATTGTGCGCAAAGGCATCCTGAACTGGAGCCAGGATAAGGCGGACCTCTAGCATGGTCAATGAACCGATCAAGACGCTTCCCGACAAAGCAGCAGTGCTCGAAGGGCTTCCCGAACATCCAGCGGTGAAGGCGATCCTTGCCTGGAATGCCGAAGCTCTTGTGGACGCCAGGTTCGACCGGGGCGAGCTGACCCTGACCGTCCTGCCGGAATTGATTCGAGCCGCGGCTGCCGCCGTGCAGGCTGCCGGTTACAACTTTTTTGAAGACATGACTGCTGTCGACTGGTTCCCTGCCGCCCCGCGCTTCCAGCTGAGCTACCACATCCTGTCACACTCATTTAAAGAGCATCTCCGGCTGCGGGTAATGCTCGAACAGGCAGACCCGGCGGTCAATTCGATCACCCCGGTCTGGCCATCGGCCGACTACTACGAACGCGAAGTCTTCGACCTGTTCGGCATCCGCTTTGAAGGACACCCCAATCTGCGCCGCATCATGATGCCGGACGACTGGGAAGGGCACCCGTTGCGCAAGGACTACCCGGTGGAGGGGTACCGCTGATGACTGAAGTTGCAGGCACGCCCATCCTCGAAGCTCCCGCAGCCGAAGGCGCCAAAGACCAGCACATGGTCCTGAACATGGGACCGCAGCATCCCGCCACGCATGGCGTGCTGCGCCTCGTGGTTGAAATCGACGGCGAAATCGTCGTCCGGCTCTACCCTGAGATTGGCTATCTGCACACCGGCATTGAGAAGACCTGCGAGGCCAAGTTCTACCAGCAGGTCGTACCGCTCACCGACCGAATCAATTACCTGGACCCGCTCTCCAACAACCTGTGCTATTGCCTCGCCGTCGAAAAGCTGCTCGCACTGCAGATTCCGGAGAAAGCACAGTGGATTCGCGTCCTGCTGGCTGAATTGAGCCGCCTGAACTCGCACCTTATCTGGCTGGGCACGCACGCCATGGACATTGGCGCCCTCACCGTGTTCCTCTATACCTTCCGCGAACGGGAAGACATTCTCAGGCTCTTCGAGGCCGTGGCCGGCCAGCGCATGATGACCAGCTACTTCCGCATCGGCGGCCTCTCGATGGAGCCGCCACTGGATTTCTTTGATCGCGTGCGGACTTTCATCCACGCCCTGCCGGAAAAAATCGACGAGTATTCCAACCTGCTGACCGGCAATCCAATCTTCAGGAACCGGCTGCAGGGCGTTGGGTATCTCTCGCCGGAAGACGCGATTGCGCTGGGCGTCACGGGCCCGCCGCTGCGTGCGTCTGGCGTGGACTTCGACCTGCGCCGTGACATGCCCTATTCCGGCTATGAGAAGTTTCAGTTCAAGGTGCCCACCGCAACAGAAGGTGATTGCTGGGCACGGTACCTCGTGCGCCTCATCGAAATGCGCGAGAGCGTCAAGATCATCCAGCAGGCGCTGGACGGAATGCCCGAAGGCCCCGTCAAGGCCGATGCCCCAAAAATTGTCCTTCCCGACCGCGAAAAGATGAAGACGCAGATGGAGGCCCTGATCCATCACTTCAAGATTGTTACCGAAGGCTTCAATGTGCCGGCCGGCGAGGTCTATCAGGGCATTGAAGCGGGCCACGGACAGACAGGCTATTACGTGGTATCGGACGGCACGGCCAAGCCCTACCGGGTGCATATGCGCTATCCGTCCTTTGCCACCCTGCAGGCGCTGGAGACCATGTGCAAGGGCAGGATGCTCGCAGACGTCGTGGCAGTAATCGGATCAATCGACATCGTACTCGGGGAGATTGACCGCTAGTGGTTGCCGCCGCGCAGTTATACGTGGAGCTTTGGGTATCA
>JAGWRX010000228.1 GCA_028876395.1 Acidobacteriota bacterium | reverse complement strand
CTTCATGAAGGTCTGGCCGGTCTTGAAGTCCTTGCCGCAGATGGGCGCGGCGTTCTTCTTGGAGAGATCGATGAGCGCGGGCGCATCGACGGTGAGGTTGGGCGCGCCGTTGGCAAATGGCACTCCCTCGGACAGCGCCGCATAGGCGTAAATCTGCGAGGGCGCGATGCCGATGTCGTCGTTCTCAAGGCCCTTTTCAAACGCCTCGATGGTCTGATGCACGGCGGTCGGTTCGAGGAAGATTTCCGTTGAGCCGCACCAGATCATGACGACGCGGTCCACGGTCTTCTTGAAGTTGCGGATATCGGCAATGACCTGGTCGGCGAGGTCGCGCTTGTTCTTGCCCTTCTTCACGTGCGTGCCGTGCAGGCGCTTCACATAGTACTGGTCGAAGACGGCCGGCATGGGCTTGATGGTCTCAAGATAAGGCTTGAGCTGGTCAAGGGTCTCCTTGTCCAGCACCTTGGCGTGGGCAGCCGACTCATAGACGTTGTCCTCGAAGATGTCCCAGCCGGTGAAGACCACATCGTTCAGATCGGCGATCGGAACGAAATCCTTGATCAGCGGCGACTTGTTTTCAGTGCGCTTGCCCAGGCGAATGGTGCCCATCTGCGTAAGCGATCCGATGGGTTTGGCAAGTCCGCGGCGGACGGCCTCAACCCCGGCGATCATCGTAGTGGCCACGGCGCCCAGGCCGACCACCATCACTCCAAGCTTGCCCTTTGCAGGCGCAATCTTCGACGCTTCGGCAGTCTTCTGGCCGCCTTGCTCCTCAGTTGCCATCGCTTCTCCTAACCTTCCTTTGGTTGCTGCTGCAGTTCAAAAAAATAACAGAAAATCGAGTTCCGTGAGACTACCCAGTGTACGCCCTGGGGAGAGCTCCTATTGCGTGCGGTCACTACGCAGGCTCCCGCTGACTGTTGCGGTTGATGTGAGCCCAGACAAACCAGACGATGCCCGCAACCAGTGCAATTTCAACGACCAGATGAAAGCGATGGAAAGCCTGCTCGAAGCGCGGGTCTGTGTGCCATTTTTCGCCCAGCTTCATGCCCACATAGGCCAGGCCAAAACACCACGGCCACGAGCCCACAAAAGTATAGATGTGAAAGCGCCACTGCGGCATCTTTGCAATGCCCGCGGGGAAAGCGATGAATGTGCGGACGACGGGCAGAAGGCGAGCCAGCAGGACCGTGATGGAGCCGTATTTCTGGAAGAACCAGGTCATGCGTTCCAGGTCGTGGTGGCTCATCAGGACCCATTTGCCGTAGCGCTCCACGAGCGGACGGCCGCCTTTGGCGCCAATCCAGTAGGCGACGACCGAGCCGAGGTTGCAGCCGATGGCGCCCATGGTCGCGACCCAAAACAGGCTGAAGTGCCCCAGATAAACCAGGTAGCCTGCGAAGGGCATGATGATTTCAGAGGGGAGCGGGATGCAGGCCGATTCGATGCCCATCAGTGCGACAATCCCGGCATACCCGCCCATATCGATGACACGCGTAATGAATTGCACAAGGAATGCAAGGATTCTTTCGCTCATGGGCCAGTTCAGTATATAGGCCCGGGGCGGGCTCTTTCCCGCAAGGAGCGCCACGCGCCGCGACGGGCCGGATGGTGCGGCTTCGCCTTTTGCTACGATGAGGGGTGTTGCACGATATCCACGAGGTGGTTCCATTGGCTGACTTTCCCCCTGTTCCGCTGACTCTTGAAGGCTCAAGCCTGCTGCATCAGTTTTTCCGCTTTGACTGGAAGGCGTGGCGCTCCTGCGCGGAGGGCGAACGTACGCGCATTGTCAATGAGGCTGTCGCGGCACTCAAAGGTATGGAACGCGCGCAAGCCGATGGGCCCGTACGAACGGCGCTCTTCTCGCAACTGGGACACAAGGGCGACCTGATCCTGGTGCACTTCCGCGAGTCGATGGAGGCGCTGAACCAGGTGGAGCTGGATCTGGCGCAGACTTCTTTCTTTGACTTTTTAGAACTACGGCATTCGTACGTCTCTGTGGTCGAGCTGGGGCTTTACGAGTCGAGCCGGAAGACGTATGAGGCGGCGTCGGAGAAGGGATTTGAGATGCACTCGGCGGAGTGGAATGCCGAGGTGGAGGCTTCGCTGAAACGCGGAGCCGAAGCGATGAAGCCGCGGCTCTTCCCTGCCGTGCCGGAGGCGAAGTACCTGTGCTTTTATCCCATGGACCGCAAACGCGGCGAGGACAAGAACTGGTACACGGTTCCCTTTGCCGAGCGCCAGCGGATGATGCATCTGCACGGGCTCATCGGGCGGCGCTATGGCGACGTGGTCAAGCAGATTATTTCCGGCTCGATTGGCATGGACGACTGGGAGTGGGGCGTAGACCTGTTCGCCGAAGACCCGGTGGTCTTCAAGAAGCTGATCTACGAGATGCGGTTTGATGAGGTGAGCGCGGTGTACGCGCTGTTTGGGCAGTTTTTTCTGGGAGTGCGGCTGCCGGTAGAGAGGCTGGGCGGGTGGCTGGAGGGGAAGCTGTAAAAATTAGTTTTCGACAAGGCGTCGAAGGTGGAGGCAGCCATGGAGCTAAATGACTTATTCAGCAAGCACGGTGTCGCCCCGGAGCGGGTACTGGTGTTACGCCACAGACCAAGCGAGCCCAAACTGAATGAAGTTTTGCCATGGCTGGCCGAAGAACATCCGGAGCTTTTCAACGCTTACCAGCAGACACAGGGCGAGCAGCTTGAAAGAGCCATGCTCGACGCTGACTATGTAGCTTCTTTTATTGCACAGGGTGCAGGTAGGGCCTTGTTTATTGGGTTGTATTCGATAGGCGTATCCAGCCGCATTACACCGGAGGAATATTGGAAGATACCCGCACATATCGAAATGAGAACAAGGTGGGGCATGCGAGGCTTTACCGGTGAAGACCAGCGGACCCACATTCTGCGGTTTGAGCTCAATCTTAAGGAAGAATTTTATGCCTTGTGGAAGGGCCGGTTGGTCATTAGTTGGCCACCTCCGGAACGATCTTGGTGGAGGCGAGCGCACCGCAACAAGATGGATGTTCTCGCAATTCTTGAGGCCAGCCAGCTAATGAGCAAGATGCCAGCTTGGGATGAACTCCAATTCGATTTTGAGATACTCGGTATCCTTCCATCAAGTTGGAGGGCTAAGCTTTCCGAGTGGAGAGCTATTTACTACATATTCGATGAATCCGATCGAAGTGGGTATGTTGGCTCTGCTTACGGGGAGAATAACCTTTGGCAGAGGTGGGAGTACTACGCTGCAACAGGGCATGGCGGGAATTCTCTCTTGAAACAGCGCAATCCCAAGAATTTCCGATTTTCCATTTTAGAAAGAGTCTCCCCAGACATGCCCGCTGAGGAAGTCATTCGCCTTGAAGGGAAATGGAAGGAGCGATTACACACTCGCTTCCCGCTTGGCCTGAACGACAACTGAAGTACCGAGAACATGCGCACCGAAAAAATAATGAAGCTGCCTAAAGTCGAATCGGGTGGCAAAGGTATCACGAACAAACACGATACGAAGGCGAGAGCAATGAGAATCGCGCGAGTGAGCGGCGACCTTGCGCCGGAGCGGGTTACGGCGATTTTGAAGGGGCTGGACGAGGCGTATCCCGACGTGGAGTGCGCGCTGGATCATCGTTCGCCGTGGGAGTTGCTGGTGGCTACGATTCTTTCCGCGCAGTGCACCGACGCGCGGGTGAATATGGTGACGCCGGATCTGTTCCGTCGCTTCCCTACCGCGGCGGCCATGGCCAGGGCGACGCTGCCGGAGCTTGAGGCGCTGGTTCGGACAACAGGCTTCTTTCGCAACAAGGCCAAGTCGATTCAGGGCGCGGCGAAGAAGATTACCGAGGAGTTTGGCGGCAAGGTGCCGCAGACGCTGGCCGAGCTGATCACCGTTCCCGGCGCGGCGCGCAAGACGGCCAATGTGGTCCTGGGCGTCTGCTTCGGCAAGGCCGAAGGCGTGGTGGTGGACACGCACGTGTTTCGCATTGCGCGACGGCTGGGGCTGGCCAAGGGCGACACGCCGCAGAAAGTCGAGCAGGAGCTGATGAAGGTGCTGCCGCAGGAGCGCTCGATCAGCTTTTCGCATCAGCTGATTCATCATGGACGGCAGGTGTGCGATGCGCGCAAGCCCAAGTGCGACAGGTGCAACCTGGAGCAGCTCTGCCAGTCGAAGGATAAGACGTGGTCGAGCTAATCGGATGCATTCGGTAGTTGATGGTATGTGACTCGGTAAGAGCAGCGAGTTCGCAGTTCGCAAAAGTGAACAGCAGATCCTTCGCTCCGCTTACCCCATCGCGCAGGCACGATGGGGCCCCAGGCGTGCTCCGCTCAGGATGACATCCGAGAAAAGAGACTCACGACGGCGGCGATGAGGCCGGGGATGTCGTAGGGGTTGGCTTCGGCGGCGGGCGGGCAGTTGAGTTCGCGCAGGGTCTGGCTGGTGATGGGGCCGATGGAGATGGCCGGGACGTCTGCGAATGGGAAGGCGATGCCGGCCTGTTTTGCTGCTTCAGCGAGGTGGGTTGCGCTGGAGGAACTGGTGAAGGTGGCGGCGTCGATTCCCTCGGCGAGTGCGCGGCGAAGCTGCTCCGGCGCGGCGGCGGGCATGGCGTTGCGATAGGCGTCGACCACATCGACGATCGCGCCGGCATTGCTGAGGGCCTCGGGAATGACGTCGCGGGCTACTGTGGCGCGCGCGAGCAAAACTTTCCTGCCTGCGATTTGACTCGATAGCGCGGAAATCAGACTTTCAGCTACATAGGATTCGGGAACCAGTGCGACTTTGAGGCCGGATTTTTCAGCCTCCGCGGCAGTTGCCTGCCCTACGGCGGCCACCTGTGGCGGGGTGGACTGCTTGAAGGAGATTTCGGCGCGGGACGCTCGTTCAACAAGGGCGCGGACGGCGTTGGCGCTGGTGAGGATGAGCCAGTCATAGCGGTTGAGCTGACGGAGGGCGGCGTCGAGCGGCGCGAAATCTTCGGGGGGAAGGATTTCAAGGACGGGGACTTCGACGGGGATGGCGCCGAGGGCGCGGAGGCCTTCGCTGAGCTTTCCGGCCTGCTTTGCCGCGCGGGTGACGAGGACGCGGCGGCCGGCAAGCGGCTGCAAAGTCACCGGACGGCCTCACCGGGGGCGGCGAGCAGCGGCCCTGCTCCTGCGGCAATGAGCTTTTCGGCGACGAGCCGCCCCAAGGCTGCGGGGTCTGTGCTCTGCTGATGCGCGCGATGGAAGATGCGCACGGCGTGGCCCGTCTCGGGAGCGGCGACGACGGCGAAGATTTCGACTTCGGCAATAGAAGAGAGGTCATTCCCAGGTCTCAAGTTCGAGACCTGGGGCGCCCATTCTTTTGTTGCCTGAGCGGGACGGCAGTGGACGCCGATGGGAACCTGGCAGCCGCCGCCAAGGGCGGCGAGGGCCGCGCGCTCTGCGGTGACGGCGAAGCGGGTGGCGGCATCGTCGAGGAAGGCCACGGCGGCGATGGTTGCGGCATCGTCTTTGCGGGTTTCAATGCCGAGCGAACCCTGACCGGCGGCCGGACAGAAATCATGCGGGTCGAGGCGCTCGCGAACCCACTCGGCTTTCTCAAGCCGGTCAAGGCCTGCGGCGGCCAGCAGAATGGCGTCCACCTGGCCCTCGGCGAGCTTGCGCAGGCGGGTATCGACGTTGCCGCGGAATTCGACGGCTTCAATGTCGGGGCGGAGCGCTTTCAACTGGGCGCGGCGGCGCTGGCTGCTGGTGCCTACTTTGGCTCCCTGCGGCAGCGCGGCGAGATTTTCAAAATGGACAGAGACGAAGACGTCGCGGGGGTCGACGCGGGGCGGCGTGGCGGCCAGTGCGAAGGGCTCGGGCAATTCGGTGGGCAGATCCTTGAGCGAGTGCACGGCGAGGTCGACGCGGCCCTCGGCGAGCGCTTCTTCAATTTCCTTGGTGAACATGCCCTTTGTCGTTCCGGATTCCGCCGCGACCTGGGCGAAGGTGACAGCCTGCAGGCGATCGCCGGTGGTCTTGATGATTTCGATTTCGACATTATGGCCCAGCCCGCGCAGGAGCGCGGCGATATGGTTGCTCTGCCACAAGGCGAGTTGCGAGCCGCGGCTGCCGATGCGGAGATTCATGGGCGACCCACCACGCTGGTTTCCTTCACGCGCACTTTCTCATCTTTCGGGGATTTCGCTGCTTCCTGTTCGGACTCAGGCGTCTGCGGTTGAGATGCCTCCGCGCGGTCGCCGGTTGCGGGCAGCGACCAGGTGTCGCACAGCGCATCGAGACGGGTTGCATCGTTTTCCCGCGCAGCCTGCTTGAGGGCCTGCATGGGCGGATGGAGAAACTTGTTGACGAGGCCGCGGGTAAGAGTCTCAAGAGCCGCGGCCTGCTCGGCGGTCAGCGAGCCCAGGCGGGCCTGCACGCGGCGCAGCTCGGCCTGGCGGATTTCCTCGGCCTGGCGCTGGAGTGCAACGATGGCGGGGGCAACGTTGACGGTGCGCTGGCGCTGGTGGAAGCGTTCGACCTCAGCGGCGACGAGCGCCTCGGCATCGCCGGCTTCGCGGCTGCGCTCGGCGAGGTGAGAAGCGGCAACGGCCTGCAGGTCGTCGATGTCGTAGACGAAGATGCCTTCGACCTTGTTCATCGTCGGATCGACGTCGCGAGGGACGGCGATATCGATGAAGAACATGGGCCGGTTGCGGCGGCGATGCATGAACTGCTGGCCGTGTTCGCGGCGGAAGATGGGGTGCGGGGCGCCGGTGGAGCTGATCACGATGTCGGCTTCGGTGGCAGTCTCGTGGAGCT
>JAGWRX010000227.1 GCA_028876395.1 Acidobacteriota bacterium | reverse complement strand
CTGGCGCCCGGCGTGGTATCGCGGCGGCCGGTGAAGGAGCCCATGCAGACGGGCATCAAGGCCATCGACGGAATGATCCCCATCGGCCGCGGCCAGCGCGAGCTGATCATCGGCGACCGCCAGACCGGCAAGACCGCCGTTCTGCTCGACACCATCATCAACAACGCCAAGAACGACCTGATCTGCATCTACTGCGCCATCGGCCAGAAGCGTTCTTCGATCGCGCAAGTGGTGCAGACGCTCACCGAAGCAGGCGCCATGGGCCACACCATCATCGTGGCCGCCTCGGCCTCCGAGCCCGCCCCGATGCTGTATCTGGCTCCCTATGCGGCTACGGCGATCGGCGAGTACTTCCGCGACTCGGGCCGCCACGCGCTGGTGATGTATGACGATCTCTCCAAGCACGCCATGGCCTATCGCGAGATTTCGCTGCTGCTGCGCCGCCCGCCGGGCCGCGAGGCGTATCCGGGCGATGTGTTTTACCTCCACTCGCGTCTGCTGGAGCGCTCGTCCAAGATGAGCGATGCCAAGGGCGGCGGTTCGCTGACCGCGCTGCCGGTGATCGAGACCCAGGCAGGCGACGTTTCGGCCTACATTCCCACCAACGTGATTTCCATTACCGACGGGCAGATCTTCCTTGAGACGGACCTGTTCAACTCCGGCGTGCGTCCTGCCGTCAACGTGGGCCTTTCGGTTTCGCGCGTGGGCTTCTCGGCGGCCATCAAGGCGGTCAAGCAGGTGGGCTCCACGCTCAAGCTGGATCTGGCGCAGTATCGCGAGCTGGCGGCCTTCGCGCAGTTTGGCTCGGATCTCGATCCGCTGACGCAGAAGCAGCTGAACCGCGGCCAGCGCCTCACCGAGTTGCTCAAGCAGCCGCAGTTCCGGCCGCTCAGCTGGCAGCAGCAGGCGGTGGTTCTGTTCGCCGGTACGCAGGGCTATCTGGATGACTTGCAAATCTCGCAGATCCGCGCCTTCGAGGATGGCCTCCACTCGTACTTTGAGAACGCGCAGGTGGCGCTCATGGACGACCTGACCAAAAAGAAGTCGCTCGACGACGATCTGCGCAACAAGCTGCACGCGGCGCTCAAGGAATACAAGGCAGGCTTTGTGGCCGAGGCAGCCGCAGCGGTAACGGCGTAAGGGGCGCAGGCGGCTGACAGCGTGCAGTTGTCATCCGGCGCTCGCATAAAGAGAAGAAGAACGGACGACTGACAGCACGGAACCGGAAGCTGTCAGCTGGGAACTGAGAACTGAAATGGCAAACGTCCTCGATCTACGCCGGCGCATCCGCAGCGTGAAGAACACGCGGCAGATCACCAAGGCCATGAAGATGGTCTCGGCGGCCAAGCTGCGCCGCGCGCAGGAGCGGGCGCTGGCGGCCCGGCCCTACGCCAGGATGATTACCAGCGTGCTCCAATCGCTCATCGGGCGCATCGACATCTTTGACCCCGAGACCGGCAACCTGCGCCATCCGCTGTTTGCCACGCGGCCTGAGAAGCGCGTGCTGCTGATTCTGATCAGCGGCGACAAGGGCTTCGCCGGCGCCTTCAACGCCAACATCCTCAAGACGGCCTACCAGTTCATCGAGGCCAATCCGGACAAGGAAATTGACATCGAGGCCGTGGGCCGCAAGGGCCGCGACCAGATGCGCCGCCGTTATCCCGCCGCGGTCTACACCCAGCACACGGACGCTGACGGCAATACCCGCACGGTGCGCGAGCGCAAGGCTGCCGTTGAGGTCACGGGCGACCATCCGGGCATGCTCCTCAAGCTGGAGGCGGGGCGCGTCTTCGATCTGGCCCAGGACATCATTGGCCGCTACATCCACCAGGAAATCGACGCGGCTTACATCGTCTACAACGAGTTCAAGTCGGTGATTCAGCAGCGCCTGGTTGTCGAGCGCCTGTTGCCGCTCATTGAGCCGGGCCGTCAGCAGATTACCGGCGCCGTCGAGCCCACGATAGCCGAGCGCGAGCGTGCCGCGGAGGCCGCCATCAGTGCAGGCATCGAGCTGGAACCGGCAGACACCCGCGAGGCCGACGAGGAAGCGCGCAAGTTCGGCACCGCGCAGGTGGACTACATCTACGAGCAGCCGTCGGAGGAACTCTTCGCCGGGCTGATTCCGCAATACGTTTCTTCGATCCTGTATCACGCCATGACGGAGTCGGTTGCCGCGGAGCACGCGGCCCGCATGACGGCGATGGATTCGGCAACCAACAACGCCTCGGATATGATCGACGCGCTCACGCTGCATATGAATCGCGTGCGCCAGGCGGCCATTACCAAGGAGATCATCGAGATTGTTTCCGGCGCAGCGGCGCTCTAAGGCAGAAGGCAGACTTTATGGCAGAAAACATCGGCAAGGTAATCCAGATTTCCGGTCCCGCGGTGGACGTTCAGTTTGAAGAAGCGACAATGCCGCCCATTTACCAGGCGCTGCGCGTCACCAGCGAGGGCTTCAACGTGCCCGCGCCCATCAGCGTGGTGCTTGAGGTGCAGCAGCACCTGGGCGAGGGCCGCGTGCGCACCGTGGCCATGGAAGCCACCGACGGCATGGTCCGCGGCATGAAGGCCATTGACCTTGGCGGCCCCATCCGCGTGCCCGTGGGCAAGGAGACGCTGGGCCGCGTGATCAACGTCATCGGCGAGCCCGTCGACAACCTGGGCCCGGTGGGCGAGAAAGAGCGCAAGCCCATTCACCGCCCCGCGCCGCTCTTTGACGAGCAGTCCACGCGCGAGGAGATGTTCGAGACCGGCATCAAGGTCATCGACCTGATCCAGCCCTTCCTCAAGGGCGGCAAGATCGGCCTCTTCGGCGGCGCCGGCGTGGGCAAGACTGTCGTCATCATGGAACTCATCAACAACGTGGCCAAGAACCACGGCGGCTACTCGGTGT
>JAGWRX010000226.1 GCA_028876395.1 Acidobacteriota bacterium | reverse complement strand
GGCATTCAGGTGCCCAACCACGAGCGCGAAACCATCTTCCTGCGCGACGTGCTTGAGTCGGAAACCTTCGGCAAGGCGCGCTCGCGGCTCACGCTGGCCATGGGCAAGGACATCAACGGCCGCATCGTCACCGCCGATCTCGCGTCGATGCCGCACGTGCTGATCGCGGGATCTACCGGATCGGGCAAGTCGGTGGCCATCAACGCCATGATCATGAGCCTGCTGTTCCGCACCACGCCCAGCCAGGTGCGGCTCATCCTGGTGGACCCCAAGCGCGTGGAACTGGGCATGTATGAAGGCGTGCCGCACCTCTTCACGCCCATCATCACCGAGCCCAAGCTGGCGGCCAACGCGCTGCGCAACGCGGTGCGGGAGATGGAGCGGCGGCTGAAGCTGCTGGCCAGCCGCAGCGTGCGCAATATCGACCAGTACAACAAGCTCTTCGAGAGCGCGATGCCCTCGCTCTTCTCTGACGGCGAAGACGAGAAGCCGCTGCCCTACATCGTCATCATCATCGACGAGCTGGCCGACCTGATGATGCTCGACCGCGCCAACGTCGAGGAATCCGTCACCCGCCTGGCGCAGATGGCCCGCGCCGTGGGCATTCATCTCATTCTGGCCACCCAGCGGCCCAGCGTGGACGTCATCACAGGCCTCATCAAGGCCAATGTCCCCACGCGCATCAGCTTCCGGCTGGCCACCAAGGTGGACTCGCGCACCATCCTCGACACCAACGGCGCTGAGGCCCTGCTGGGCCGCGGCGACATGCTCTTTCTGCCCCCGGGCACCAGCCGCCTGATGCGCCTCCACGCGCCTTACGTCAGCGAAAAGGAAACCGCGGCAGTTGTTGCGTTCTGGAAAGAGCAGGGATCGGCCGAGTATGCTGAAGGCTTCCTGGAGTCGCCCAGAGACGAGCGCCCCGGCGTTGAGGGCTCGAACAGCGACCCCGAGGAGAATGACCCGATGTTTGACGATGCGGTTCGCCTTGTGTTCGAGTTTGGCAAGGCTTCCACTTCGTTGTTACAGCGCAGGCTACGAATTGGGTATGGACGCGCAGCACATTTGATTGATTTGATGGAACGCGACGGCCTTGTTGGTCCTGCCGACGGTTCCCGCCCCCGCGAGCTGCTGAAGGCTCCCGGCTGGCTCCACGAGGTTGCGGTTTCCAACGACTAGGGCCGGGGCGAATTCCCCGGCGATATTTGGCGATCCATGTTTCGTATCGGCGCAAATCGAGAGCTTCCCATCATCATGGCCATTGATGACGACATGGTCAGCCGCGAAGTCGTGGCCACGCTGCTTACTCTGAACGGGTACACCGTACACACGGCCTGCGACGGCGCGGACGCCCTTCAGCAGCTCGAATCCGGCGAGTGCGTTCCGCAGGTGATCATGATGGACGTGCAGTTGCCGGGCATCAAGGGCGCCGAACTCGTGAAGAGCATCCGCGAGCGCTGCAAGGCCTGTGTCTACGCAGTCAGCGGCAGCCGCCCTTCCGACGAGCTGATCGCCGCCACCGACGGTTTTCTTTTGAAGCCATTCAGCGTGGATGCCATGCAGAGGCTCTTCGAGGGACACATCTCGCAGCTTTCCATCAATGTCCAGGAGCGCACCGAACCCGTCGTGAGCCCCAGGACTCTGGCGCAGTTCCGCCAGATGATGCCGGAGCCGATGGTGCGCGAGGTCTATGCCGCCGTCGCGGCCGACCTGAAGAAGCGCCATGCTTCCCTGCAGGCGGCTCTCGCCGAAGGAAACGTCACGGAGGTGCGCCGCATCGGGCACGCCATCAAGGGCGGCTGCGGCATGGCCGGCGCCCTCCAGGCCGCCCGTCTCGGCGCGCTGCTCGAGTCGGAGAGTGACCAACTATATAACTCCGCAAAGGTCCTCAAGGATTTGCACATCGCGACGCAAAACCTTGAGCGTATGCTGGATACAGAATTTTCATCGCCGGCCAACTAAACGGTCAAGGCAGGGCGACGAACGGATGGCATCTGGTATAAGCTGGTACCCTTCCGGAACCAGCCGGTCACCTGGAACAGGCCTGAGGAGGCAAGCATCTCGCGTGGAAAAACCGATCAGAATCGTATTGGCGGATGACCATCCCGTGGTTCGCATCGGTGTGCGCAACATGCTCACCTCGCAGGAAGGCTTCGAAGTTGTCGGCGAAGCCGACGACGGCGACCAGGCCATCACGCTGACCCTGGAGCTGCAGCCGGACATCCTGCTGCTCGATGTGCAGATGCCGCGCCTGCCCGGCCTCGAAGCCATGCGCGCCATTATGAAGGGCTCGCCTTCGGTCAAGATTCTGCTCCTCACCTCCACCATCACCACCCAGCAGATCATTGAGGCGCTGCACATCGGCGCCCGCGGCATCGTGCTCAAAGACGCACTGGCCGGCCACCTCAAGGTGGCCATCCGCACCGTCTGCGCAGGCGACTACTGGATCGGCGGCAAGCGCGTCGTCAACCTGGTCACGGCGCTCCATGACCTGATGCAGCAGGCCGCGCCGCCACAGCACAAGACCTACGGCCTCACGCCCCGCGAACTCGAAGTCGTCGGCTGCATCGTGGAAGGGTGCAGCAACCGCGATATCGCCAAGCAGTTCGGGCTGAGCGAAGAGACCATCAAGCGGCACCTCTCCAACATCTTCGACAAGACGGGCGTCTCCACCCGCCTGGAGCTGGCTCTGTTCGCCATCGCGCATCACCTTGTGACCGCCCAGCAATAAAGCGAAAGGCGCGAACGCCCGGCGATCCGCGTCTGACTTCAACTCAACAATTGAGCTTCCGGTCGATCGAGCGGATCTTCAGTTCCATCGTACGCATGCGGGCCGGTGCGGGATGGTGCCGCGCGGCGCCACGATCCAGCGCAATCTCTCGCGTTCCGGCAACCATGCGACGGGGCCTGCCGCGGCTCGTCCAGCCGGACGCGCGCCGCTTGCCGTTGCACTACACTGCAATGCCAGAATAGAGCGGGGAGTGAACAAGGATGAGAATCGGATTTCTGGGGCTGGGCAAGATGGGAACGGCGATGGCGCTTCGTCTGATTGCCGCGGGCCACGAATTGTCGGTGTGGAATCGGACGGAGGGGCGCACCGAACCGCTGGCCCGCGAGGGGGCGATTGTTGCGGGCACCCCGGCCGAGGCCGAACTGGGCGCAGACGCGGTCATCACCATGCTCTTCGACGACGCGGCGCACGAAGAGGTGCTCTTCGGGGCCAATGGACTGATGGATGCGCTTTCACCGGGCGCCCTTCACATCGCGTGCAGCACCATCAGCGTAGCGATGAGCGATCGGCTCACCGCAGAGCACGCCCGGCGAGGTCACAAGTTCGTCGCCGCGCCCGTCTTTGGCCGTCCCAATGTGGCCGAAGAGGGCCGCCTCTGGATCGTCGCTGCCGGTGCCGACGACGCCATTGCCCAGGCTCGTCCGCTGCTGGAGCCGCTTTCGCGCGGCATTTCCGTGGTGGGCAGCGAGCCGCGCCAGGCCCACGCCCTCAAGCTCGGCGGCAACTTCCTGATCAGCGCCATGATTCACTCGCTCAGCGAATCATTTGTTTACGCCGAGGCGCAGGGCATCGCGCCGGATGTCTTTCTGGAGGCGGTGAACAGCGCGCTGTTCCAGTCGCCCTTCTACGCGGCCTACGGCAACGTGATGCTGCACCCGCCCGAGCAGGCTGGCGCCACCGTCGAGCTGGGCGCCAAGGATCTGCGCCTGCTGCGCGAGGCTGCCGCCAGCCGCCACACGCGCCTGAGCCTGGCCGACAACCTGGCCGAAATCTTTGCCGAGGCCCAGCGGACCGGACTCGGCAAGACAGACTGGGCCGTGGGCCAGTACCGCATGGCCCAGCGACGCGGCACGCTTGCGGAGTAATATCCGCCGAGGCACGCAGAAACTGTAGCTTCAATCACATTGCCCTTTGCCAGGGTTGTTTAGGATAGTGCCATGAGCCTGAAGGGAAAAATCGTTTTCATCACCGGGGCCAGCGCCGGCATCGGCGCGGCTACTGCGCTGGCCTTTGCCGCCGAGGGGGCGCGCCTGCTGCTCGCCGCCCGCCGCGCCGGAAAGCTCGCCGAAGTGGCGTCGCGTGCGCTGGAATGCGGCGCAGCCGCCGTTCACTCCATCGGCCTGGACGTGCGCGACCACCGTGCCGTGCAGCAGACCATGGATGAACTGCCGCCCGAATGGGCCGAGATTGACATCCTGGTCAACAACGCGGGCCTGAGCCGGGGGCTTGAAAAGCTCTATATGGGCAAGGTTCAGGACTGGGAAGAGATGATCGACACCAACGTCAAGGGCCTGCTCTACGTAACGCGCGCCGTGGTGCCGGGCATGGTGGTGCGCGGCCGCGGGCACGTCATCAATCTTGGCTCAACCGCGGGCGAGCTGACCTACCCCAACGGCGCCGTCTACTGCGCAAGCAAGGCTGCCGAGCGGGCCATCAACGACGGCCTGCGCCAGGATGTGCTGGGAACGCCGGTGCGCGTGACGAGCGTGGACCCCGGCATGGTGGAGACCGAGTTCAGCATGGTGCGATTCCACGGCGACACGGAGCGCGCCGCCAAGGTCTACAAGGGCATCCAGCCTCTCACGCCGGAAGACGTGGCC
The DNA here is from genome assembly GCA_028876395.1 of Acidobacteriota bacterium. Lineage (GTDB taxonomy): Bacteria > Acidobacteriota > Terriglobia > Terriglobales > Acidobacteriaceae > Telmatobacter. The sequence goes on along the minus strand of JAGWRX010000226.1, from coordinate 1,442 downwards.
GAGGTGATTGTCTGGGCCGCGGGCAGGCCGGCGCACGTCAACATCGCGCGCGTGCTGCTCACGTGCGTGCAGCAGGCCAACTCCCTGCTCTTTTCGCGCAGCGAGTAGCCCGGCGGGAAGAAGAACACTCCCCGCTGCGGACGCAGCCTTAATTCAGGGCCGCTATCTGCGCCTCCACGTGCGACAGCGCATCCTCCAGCGCCGCGCGCCGCGCCGGATTCGACGTCCGCTGCGACAAAATGTTTTCCCGCTGCAAATTCAAGGACTGCATCTGCCGCGTTTTCTCGGCGCGCTTCTGCTCCGCAAGCCGCCGCTGTTCCTCGCTCACATAGCCGTTGCCGGATTTCACTTCCGGTTGCTGCGAGGCGTTTGCCATCTGCTCCTCCACGGACTTACTTTCCCAACCACGTGCCATATCTACTATTCTAATTGGGCTTTTGGGCAGTGCGCCCGGAACGACGCCGCTCTGCCCCGTCGGCGGACAGGAGAACTCATCATGCACGTTTGGCAGATTTCCGAGTTTGGTGTTGATTCTTTGGAGTTTACAGAGCGGCCCACACCCCGGCCTGGCCCCGGCGAGGTGCTGGTCAAAGTTCATGCGGTTTCCTTCAATTATCGCGATCTGCTGATGGTCAAGGGGCTCTACAACCCCAAAATGAAGCTCCCGCGCATCCCCTGTTCCGACGGCGCCGGTGAAGTGACGGCCGTGGGCGAGGGCGTCACCCGATGGAAGCGCGGCGATCACGTGGCGGGCATCTTCATGCAGAACTGGCTCGAAGGCCGTCCCACGCCCGCCAAAGTCAAAGGCGCGCTGGGCGGCGACATCGACGGCATGCTGGCCGAATACGTTGTTCTCCCCGAGTCCGGGCTGGTGGCCACGCCCAGGCACCTGAGCTTTGAGGAAGCCGCCACCCTGCCCTGCGCCGCCGTCACCGCATGGAACGCCCTGGCCGCCGGAGACCTGAAGCCGGGATCAACCGTGCTCATCCAGGGAACCGGCGGCGTCTCCATCTTTGCGCTGCAATTTGCGAAGCTGATGGGCGCGCGCGTTCTGGGCATCTCCGGCACACCGGCCAAGCTGGAGCGCGCCTCCGCGCTCGGCCTGGACGCAGGCACAAGCTATCACGAGATTTCCGACTGGGACCGCTGGGTGATGGACGAGACCGGCGGCGAGGGCGTTGACCTTGTCGTCGAAGTAGGCGGCATCGGCACCCTGCCGCGCTCGCTGCGGTCCATCCGCATGGGCGGCACCATCGCCCAGATCGGCGTGCTCTCAGAGCCGGCCGAGCTGCTGCCGCTGCCCCTCATTCTTCACAAGCAGGCGCGCATTCGGGGCATCTACGTGGGCTCACGCCGGGACTTCGAGGAAATGAACAAGGCCATTGCGCTGGCGCAGCTCAAGCCCGTGGAAGAAAGCTTCCCGTGGACCGACGCGCGTGAGG
>JAGWRX010000225.1 GCA_028876395.1 Acidobacteriota bacterium | reverse complement strand
TGGACGCCGCGGCCGGCGAGGGCGTTGAGGTAGCAGGCGAGCGTGGCGACGAGGGTTTTGCCTTCGCCGGTCTTCATTTCAGCGATCTTGCCCTGATGGAGGACCATGCCGCCGATGAGCTGGACGTCAAAGTGGCGCATCTGGACGGCGCGCCAGCCGGCCTCGCGGACCACGGCGAAGGCCTCGGGCAGGATCTCGTCGAGGGCTTCGCGCTCGGCGGCCTTGATGGCTTCGGGGTCGTTGATGCCATTGAGTTTAGCGGCGATGCGGGTCCGGAATTCGGCGGTTTTGGCGCGCAGCTCTTCGTCTGAGAGCTTTTCGGTCTCCGGTTCGAGGGCGTTGATGGTGGCGACCAGGGGCAGCATGCGCTTGATGGCGCGCTCGTTGGCGGTGCCGAAAACTTTGGTGAGAGCTTTATCAAAAAACACAGGGGTCTCCGTTTACCAGTGTAAATGGCGAGAGCGAGAGCGGGCGCGCGTTCGGGCTGTCGGAAGCGCCCGCCAAGGGCCAGGCAAAGCGGTCCGGCTAGAGCCGCAGCACCAGGGTGTCGACCGGTTCACCGCGCCGGATACACCGAAGCTGCAAATGGAGCCACTTTTCGGGCGTATCGGGATCTCCATTATCGTCATCATCCGTATCTTCCTGGAGCCGAGCCTCGATGACATGGCGCAAGCTGGGCCGAACGAACGTGTGCGTCAAGAGAAAGACCGCTCCCAAGGCGGCCGGCGAGGGGCAAAAGCCGGTGTTGGGCAGGCCTTTGCGCTCGTTACGCTTCCAACGGGCGCGCCGCAGAGAGGAATGCAGCAGAATGACAAGAATCACCAGGCCGGGCAGGGCCGTTGCCAGCATTGCGATGGCATCGAGGAGTGAGAGTTTCATGAGGAACCTTCCAATCGCGGGTTGATTTCCGTGGAAGGCAATGCAGAGGCATCATGGAGCCGGAGCCGCCATGGAGGCCTTCGCAGTGCTCAAAGGGAATCAGGCTAGGAGGAAGGGTGGAGGACGCTCAAAGGAAGCGGAGAGAGCCGGAGCGTTAGGAACGCGGCTGGAATAGGCAACCGCGAACGCGGGGAACAACGTGAGCGGAGAAATGAGCCCGACAAGGAAGATCGGGAGGATGGCCAGCCAGTCGCCACTATGCGTGTTGTGCCCGTGAGGCACAAGCATCAGCAGCAGGGCGATGCCCATTGCGAGTATCGCAATCAGGAACCACATGCTTCGCTGCTGGCGGACGATTCTCACGCGCTCATTACCCGCCCGCAGTATAGCAGCCTTGCGCAGGCGGTCGAGCTTGAGTCCGTAGTGACGAGTCGGCTCTTGTCCTGACGGATGCGTGGAGGCGCGGCAGAAAAGTGCAGATCTGGCGTATGCTTGCTGGCGAACCAGGCCCGGATTGGCTGTGCATGGGATGGAAGGCAGGAAGAGGAGGGATCACGATGAGCGAACAGAATGAATTGCGGCAGCACGTGCTGGCGCTGCTGACGGGCGGGCAGGCGCATGCTACGTTCGATGCGGCGGTGAAGAATCTGCCCGCTGCATTGCGAGGGAAGAGGCCGCGGGGCGCACAGCACTCGCCGTGGGAGGTGCTGGAGCACATGCGGATTGCGCAGTGGGACATTCTGGAGTTTTCGCGGAATCCGCGGCATGTGTCGCCGGAGTGGCCCGAGGGGTACTGGCCTGCGACGCGCGCGCCGCAGGATGAGAAGGCGTGGAATGCGAGCGTGCGGGCGTTTCGCAGGGATCTGAAGGCGATGTGCGACCTTGTGGCAAATGAGGCGACAGATCTGTATGCGCGCATTCCGCACGGGAGCGGGCAGACGATTCTGCGGGAGGCGCTGCTGACGACGGACCACAACGCCTATCATCTGGGCGAGCTGGTGCTGCTGCGGCGGCTGCTGGGCGCGTGGAAATAGTCGCTAACTTGTGTGGCCCGCTGTGACGAGCCGTTCGGATACGGCTTCGAGAATCTGGTCGTGGACTTCGTCGATGCCGAGGTTGCCCTCGATGAGGACGACGCGGTCGGGCTCGCGGGCGGCGATTTCGCGGTATTTCTGCCAGACGCGGCGGTAGAAGGCGTCCTGCTCCTGTTCGAAGCGATTTTCGTCCTCGCCGGTCTGCTCGGAGTGGCGGTGGTTGCGGCTGCGGGCGCGGCTGAGGCTGGCTTCAAGCGAGGGCAGCAGGAGAAGCGTGATGTCCGGCTGCAGGTTGGCGCAGATGAGGCGGTGGAGATCGAGCACGACCTGGGAGCCGAGTTCGCGTCCGCCGCCCTGATAGGCCTCAGTGGAATCGGTAAAGCGGTCGCAGAGGACGATGCGGCCGGCGGCGAGGGCGGGCTCAATCATTTCGGCAATTGTCTGGGCGCGGTCGGCGAACATGAGGGCCATCTCGGTCATGGGCGCGAGGGCGGCGGAGCGGGAGTCGAGGAGCAGGGCGCGGATGCGGTCGCCGGTAGTGGTTCCGCCGGGCTGACGGGTGACGACGGGGTCGAGGCCGCGCTTCTGCATCCAGGCGGCCAAGCGCTTGATTTGCGTGGTCTTGCCGGAGCCGTCGAGACCTTCGAGCGTGATGAATACACCGCGCGGCATGGCGTGAGTCTAACACCGCACAACAGGGGAGACGATTGCGGGTAGTGGGTCAGTTCAAAAGAACTTTCCCTCAGGGGCTACAGCCCGCATTCAAACTGTTCAATTTATGTACGGGCTGAAGCCCGCACCCTTCAAACTGACCCACTACCCGATGGCGCTACGGTTGTGTTACAAACGGTTATTCCCCAGAGAGGTCGGAGTTTTTCAGGGCGGTACCGCGAGCGGGCCGGGTGACTCCTTGTGCTACCCCCGACGATAGTCATCTGTCGCCGGGGCAAGGACGGGAGGATAATCCGGGCAACGCTTCAGGTTCCGTCGCGCGGGTTATGTGTGTTTTTGAACGCGAACGGACGCAGGCGACTGCGCTCCACTGGAGATGAATGACGGTGAACCTCTCTGCCATCAGACGATTTGCCCTGTGCAGCGGCCTAGCGGCCGGCCTGCTTGCTGCCCAGCCACTGCATGCCCAGAACCTGACTCTTGAGGGACAGACGGGCGGGTTTATCACGCCAACCGCCTATGTGGTCTACACGGAGCCGGGGAAGTTATTTTCGCACCCTGCGCTGGGATACCACTTTGTCAACGCCTCGAAGGTGATCGGCAACGTGCACACCTTCAGCATTGCGGAGGGGTTCGCCAACCGTGCCGAGGTGGGCTATACCCGCAGCGTGCACACGAAGGGCGACAGCCCGCTGTTCAGTAACCTGTGGCACTACGCGGGGATGAACATCTTCAACGGCAAGGTGGTGGCGCTGAAGGAAGGCACGGGCGGCGAGTGGATGCCGGGCATCGGCGTGGGTTTCGTGGTGCGTACGCAGGACCGCTTTGTGAGCGGCGCGCTGAACGAGGCGCTGACCGGACAGCTCAAGTCCTATACCAACGGCGACGTGTATGTGGCGGTGACCAAGACGTATCTGAAACCGCCGGTTCCGTTCCTGCTGAACCTGGGGTGGAAGGCGACGAATGCGTCGATTTATGGGCTTGGCGGGCAGGCGACGCGGTTTGGCGGGCGGCTGTTCGGCGGGCTGGGGATACCGTTGCCGGGGCCGTTCCACACGGCGATAGTGCCGGCGGCGGGCTTTACGCAGGAGCCTCCGCAGGTGAAGAACCTGGGCGCGATTCTGGTGGGCGGCAAGGCGCATATCCCAACCACGCTGGACTATGCCGTGCGCGTGACGCAGAAGGACAATCCGCATTTTGCGTTTGATATTGGCGTAGGGCAGGTGGCGGGGACGATTGGTCAGACGGCCGTGCCGACGGGTTTGCCGGCGCCGGCGTCGCCCTACGTGCTTGTGCCGGTGGATCTGAAGGCGCGCAGCGTGATGGGGGTGGGACTGAGCTTACGCTACTAAAGTCTTGCGGGCCAGCGGGTTACGCTGCGGAGTATCCGGCGATGTCATGGGGGGCCGGATTTCTGCAACTTCTCGTTGCAGGCGGTGTCTCAATGGGGGTAGCAAGTTAATGCGGCGAATGATGGCCGCGTAACCTGAAGTTTTCGCCGCTCCGAAAGGGTCTCCTGCACGAGATGGCGTAATGCGGTGCAACGTGGGCCGCTGCAAGTTCACCATAATCCGGCGATGCAATTGAAGGTGGTTTTTCAACGGCATGGCAGGGTGGAAAGATTGAGGAGGTTTTCCCATGAGACGGCTTCAGCAAGTACGTTGGCTCTTCCTGGCGCTTGTTCTTTCCCTCGTTCCCGCGTCGTCGTATGCGGGCGTTTTCATCAGCGTGGGGTTTGCCCCGCCGGTGCTGCCCGTATATGTTCAGCCGCCGTGCCCTGAGCCGGGCCTGATGTGGACGCCGGGCTACTGGGCGTATGGAGAAGACGGCTACTACTGGGTTCCTGGCGCATGGGTGCCGGCTCCCTATATCGGTGCGCTTTGGACGCCGCCCTACTGGGGCTGGACGAACGGGATGTATATGTTCAATCCCGGCTACTGGGGACCGCAGGTGGGTTACTACGGCGGCGTGAACTACGGCTTTGGCTACCTGGGCGTCGGATTTGTGGGCGGTGAGTGGCGCGGCAGCGATTTCTACTACAACCGGGCGGCGTGGCGATTTGATGAGCATCGCATCCATGACTACTATGAGGACCGCCACGATTGGGACAGGCACTGGGTGGAGCGGGACAGCCGCGTTTCCTTCAGCGGCGGGCCGGGCGGCATCCGGCATGAACCGGACCAGCGGGAACGCATGGCCATGCGCGAACAGCACATTGAGCGGACTTCGTTCCAGGCGCAGAACGAGCGGGCGGCAATGAACAACCGGAATGCGTATGCGCGCTTTAATGGTGGGCGACCCGCGAATGTGGTTGCGAACCGGCCGCTGCCGGCAGAGTCGCACCCGGCTCCGCAGAGCTTCCGGCAGGGTCAGCAGAACTCGTTTGGCAACCGGGCGGGAGCGTCGCCGAATCCGGGCGCACAGCCGAGGTCAATGCAGCAGCGCGGTCAGGGCTACCAGGATTGGCAGCGCGGCAATCAGGGAGTCCAAAACCAGCCGATGCAGCGGGGGAACCAGGCGAACCAGAACCAGCCGATGCAGCGGGGGAATCCGGGGTACCAGCCTCGCTCGTATCAGCAGCAGGGGCAGGGATACCAGAACCGCCAGATGCAGGAGGCGAATCGTCCGCAGCCGCAGTACCAGCAGCAGAACAACCAGCGGTTTGAAAACCGTCAGATGCAGCAGCCGCAGTATCGTCCGCAGCCGCAGTATCAGCAGCGGGGGAATCAGGGCTACCAGAACCGGCAGATGCAGCCGAACCGGCAACCGGATCCGCAGAACCGGCAAGCTCCCGCTCCCAGGGATGAGGGCAGGCCGGGGCCGAGGGGCCGATAATCTGACCATCTGAAAGCAGCATGAGAAAAGCCCACGGCGCGCCGTGGGCTTTTCTGCGTCAGGCGGTGGCTGGCTCCATGCCGACGATCTCCACTTCGAGGCCGCCATATTCGGGATGGTCGTTTTCGCGGATGCGGTAAGCGACGTTGATGCGGCTGCCCTCGCGCAGTTCCAGTTCGGCGGCGCGGAAGGCCATGCCCCAGCCGATGGCGCGGAGGACGCCGCAGGCGCCATTCGCCGAGTCCTGCGTGAGTTCGAGGCGGATGTGGCGGTCTTTCATGAGGCGCAGCGGGGCGAGCATGCGGGCATTGCGGGCGACGAAGACCGGTTCGGGATTGCTGTGGCCCAGCGGCTCAAGCTTGCGCAGCCAGCCGGCGAGGACGGGCGTGATGCGATCGAGGGGCAGCTCGGCGTGGATGCGGAGCAGGCGCTCGGGCTCGCGGGCGGCAAGGTGCCGCTGGGCGTAGAGGCTGAGGCGACGCTTGAGCTCGGGCAGCGCAGCGGCGGGCAGGGCAAAGCCCACGGCGAAGGCGTGGCCGCCGAAGCGGGTGAACAGATCGGCGCAGCTTTCAAGGGCACCGAGCAGGGGAAAGCCGTCGACGGAGCGGCCTGAGCCATGGGCCACGCCATCTTCGACGCTGACGACGAGGGCGGGCTTGGCGGTGCGCTCGACGACGCGCGAGGCGAGGATGCCGATGACGCCGCGATGCCAGCCGTCGCCATCGACGACGAGGAGGCGGGCGGTGGCGAGTTCTTCGTCTGTGGCCAGACGGTTTTCGATTGCGGTGAGCGCGGCGGCCTCGGTGTCGCGGCGCTCGCGGTTGAGGCGTTCGAGCTTGGCGGCCAGCTCCTGCGCGCGGGTGGTGTCGCGGGTGGTGAAGAGCTCGATGACGTCGGAGGCCACGTCCATGCGGCCGGCTGCGTTGATGCGCGGTGCGAGGCGAAAGGCCACATCGAAGCCGGTGAGCTGGCGGGCTCCAGGGTCGAGCGCGGCTGCGGCAAACAGCGCGCGCAGGCCTGCTCCCATGGGCTTGCGCAGCTCGCGGAGGCCGAGAGCGGCGATGACGCGATTCTCGCCTTTGAGCGGAACGGCGTCGGCGATGGTGGCAATGGCGGCCATTTTGAGGAAACTGGGCAGGGTTTTGTCGCGGGTGCGGGCGGGGTCGCGCCGTTCGAGCACGGCCTGGGCCAGCTTGAGCGCGATGGCCGCGCCGCAGAGGGATTTTTCAGGGTACGGGCAGGTGGGCTGGTTGGGGTTGAGGATCGCGAGCGCGTCGGGCAGCGCGTCGTGCGCGTCGGCGAGATGGTGGTCGGTAATGATGAGGTCGAGGCCGAGGTGGCGGGCGGTTTCAGCCTCGGCAAAGGCGCGCATGCCGGTGTCCACGGTGATGACGAGGCGGATGCCTTCGGCGTGAGCGGTCTGAAGCACGCTGGACTGCAGGCCGTAGCCCTCGCGGAGGCGATGGGGCACATGGAATCGGACGATGCCGCCGAGCATTTCGATGGCGGTCTTGAGGAGCACGACGGCGGTGGTGCCGTCCACGTCGTAGTCGCCGTAGAGCAGCACGGGCTCGCGGCTGGCGATGGCGCGCTCCAGGCGGTCCACAGCGGCGGACATGCCCAGCATCAGGAAAGGATCGTGGAGATGCGATGCCTCAGGGTTGAGAAAGGCGAAGGCTTCCTGCGGCTGGGTGATGCCGCGGGCGATGAGCAGCTCGGCGAGCACCTGCGGCAGACGCGCGGCTTTGGCAAGAGAGGCTGCTTCTTCCGGGTGCGGATCGGCGATGATCCAGCGCTGACGCGGGCCTCCACGGGATGCAACGGAGCCGTTCTGCGCCGGGCCAGAGGTGCTCACCTGGTTCAGTTGTCCTCTTCGTCGCCGCTGCTGTGCGAGTCGTCGATGACGATGTCGTGAAAGTTTTCGATATCTTCGAGGAGCGACTGAAAGCGCTCATACCACTCGGTTGTGGTTTCGTGCAGAAAGGCCATGCCCTGGTAGATGAAGCCAAGCTGGATATATCCGACCATGCCGGCATACTTGCGGAGCCACTGCGCCTCGACCAGCTCGGTGGCTTCTTCGTCGGGGAAATTCATGTCCCCGGCTTCTTCAATGAGAGCGTCCAGATCTTCGCGCTCCAGCGTCATTTCACTGAAAGTGATGAAGGGCGCGCCGACGTGTTTGGCCATCTCGACGAAGTCTTTCCACGCGTCGGGATTGCCCTGGCCCTCCCACACGATGGAGGGAATGTCTTCGGTGACGTAACCGGGTAGGCGGAGGAGGCCGTGCCCTTCAATGAAGGCCACCATGTCGTCTTTCAGCGAATGCAGATTATCCGTGCTCATGGTCAAACATCCATTTTCGCAGATGCGGGCGGGTGGGAAGGGGCAATTGTGGAAACTTCGCGGAGGGGAGCCGAGGCGTTAGTCTTGAGGTATCACTTCCCCGGAGGAACGCCGCTTGCCCGCATTTGAACGCCACGTCTTTGTCTGCCACAACGTCCGCCCCGAGGGCGCGCCGCGCCCGTCATGCACGGCAGACGGCAAAAGCGATCTGCACACGGAGCTGCAGCAACTGAGCAAGGCCGCGGGCCTGGGCGGCCGGGTGCGCATCAACAAGTCGGGGTGCCTGGACCAGTGCGAGCATGGGCCGATGATGGTGGTGTATCCGGAGGCAGTCTGGTACGGGAACGTGCGGCGCGAAGATGCGGAGGAGATTGTGCGCGAGCATCTGGTGGGCGGGCGGCCGGTGGAGCGGCTGCGCGTGGCCGACGCGTGCCTGAACACGAAGAGTTGCCCGCATCGGGGATAGGCGGACGCCGCAGGCTGTCTGGATTTCAGCGCGCCGACCGAAGCGGGGGCCGCATGACCTTTGTACCCGATTTGCATGGATTTGCTGCAGACAGGGCCTGATTGCATCGTTCCCTTGCGCCGATAGAGAGTGCGGAGGGGCTTATGCTTCGGGCGCGTTCTCTGATGATTTTGCTGCTGGCGTTGCCGGCGCCGGCAGTGGGTTGGGCGGGGTTGCCCATGCCGTGCAGCGTGGATGCCGCTGGCAGAGCGTATGTGATTCGCTTCAATCTGAACGTGGCCTCGGCGCTGCCTGCGGGAGCCACGGTGACGTGCAAGGCCAGGATTGTGCCGAACCTGCCGGGGCAGGGGAATGTGAATGGCCAGCCCGCGGCGGTTCCGGTGGAGACGGCTACGGGCGTGGCCGCGGTAACGGGTTCCACGGCCGCCTGCGCGGTGGAAATCCCATTTTCATGGACGGCGAATAACGCTCCGAGCGGCGCTGTGCTGAGTTATGAGATTGAGGCGGTGTCAGTCGCCGGTTCACTGCCGGTGGTGGTGCGGAGCAGCGCGCAGCAGGGAATCGCGGTGGCCTACCCGGGGATTGGCCGGACGGTGAGCCTGAGCTTCGATGTGACATTCTGACGGCGGCGGGCAGTTTTGATGGTGCCGGGTCTGAGGGTGTACACACGGCAGCCCGATGCGGTATTCTCGTGACTTAGCACATGATTTTTTCCCGCGAATACATTGGGTATCTGGCCCGCAAAACGGTCAAGCACCTCATCGACGCCAAAATGATCACCACCAGCGACCTTAAGGCGACCGAGGCGCAGGTGGCGGATGGCTTGATTGAGGAACTGTCGCTTGAAGACCGCATCAACGAGGAAGTGCGCGTGATTCTGGACGCGTATTCGGAGGAGATGCGCAAGTCCGGCGCGCAATACGCCGAGATGTTCAAGAAGGTGAAGACCGAGCTGGCGCGCAAATACAAGGCGGTGCTATGAGGATCAGCCGCGACAAGCTCAACAAACTGGCCCACACGGTGGCGGACACGCTGGCGGAGATCGATGAGGTCGGGTTCCTGGAGGATCGCAACACGATCCGGCAGGAGGCGCGCAAGGCGCTGGAGGCTCTGCTCACGCAGGAAGCCGGGATCGATACGGCAGCGCGGCTGAAGATTGCCTCGCAGCGCAAGATCATCCTGGAAGGCTCGCAGGAATGGGAGATTCTGTACCGCAAGTATTACAACGACGAAGTGCGCAAGCTGGGGATTTGAGCAGCACTCTCGACAAGCGCGCAAAGGGCTGAAGCTTTTGGCGCGCGGCGGTTTTTTTGTTACATTAGACAAGTGGCCGGCTACGGCTGCCCCAGTTTTGGCGCTATCGTCTAGGGGTTAGGACGTGAGATTCAGCGCCTTCTCTCCTCTTAAATCCTTAAAAATCACACAAAACACTCAAAACAGGATACTTGTGCGCCGATTTTTCGCTTTGCGATCTTGGCCAAAATTGTTGCGTTATAGCCATTTTGGCGAGTTGGGCTAGGAAATAGTGCTAGTAAGGTCAGGGTGACAATGTGGTGCCAAACCCATAGATCGCACAGTGCTAGTAAATAATGCTCGGAGCTGAAGGTGGGGCGAGAATGTTGGGGGAGAACCTTCAGCTACTCGCGGTGCTAGGAAGCGCAGATGGACCTCAAACACTGTGCGTGAAGCGGTTTGCTGAGCACTGGAAGACGTGGCCGAACAGGAAATTCCGGGAAGAAGCGGACAGTCAACCCGGAACATCGGTATACACTTTCACGGGAAATACGCGATCTATTATCTTCCTCGCATCGACGAAATCGTCATTGTCCGAGTCTTGGATGGCTCCCGTGATATCGCGTCCATCGCCGAGGAAGGTGGCGTCACAATTTGACTCAATTCTGGGTCAGGCGCACAAGGACGCCGTTTGCCGCTTTGCGAAGAATCGCCTAGCCATCGTTCATGGTCCGAGTCTCAGCAACTTGGACTAGCCCACAATCAAAAAGAGGCCAGAGCCAATGCGCTGAACGAAGGATGCTGAGTATCCTTCACCAGTAAATGCAAAGAGACCAAAAAGCCAGCACCGCACAGGCGGGGATCAGGATCTCGATGAGTCGAAAAAACTTCTTCCTACGGCCCGTTCCTCTGATGACGCGCGCAGGTGCCACTACTAAAGCTGAGTCCCCCGTCTTGCATTTTCGCAGCTTTCAGTTGCTATAATCCTCGCATGTTCCGCAGGATCGCTAATCTCGCGACGATCTTGACCATATTGTTGATGGGCGCGTCGCCCCTGTTCGAGGTTTTCGATCGCTGGGATAACATTCCGGCTACAGGCAACGACACTGCACTCACTCTGGTTGTGATCTCCGCGTGCATCGGTATGTGCTTTGCTGCGGCTACGCGGACGATCCGGCTTTTCACCTTTGTCTTCCACCTCATCACGCGTTTATCGCAGGAATTGCGGTCCGTATTACGAATGTTCCCTCACACACTCGATTATGAACTGCTCCTTTTCTCGCCTCCGCTGAGTCCAGTACCGCTCCGAACCTGAATCCTCCACGATATTCCTGCGCCTCATTCGCACGAGCGCGCGTTTCCGCCCGCGCCTCTTTTGGAAACAGGAATCCGTGGAGTACTGTATGAAATCCCATTTGGCACTGGTCATCGCGCTCTTCTCGATCTTCATCTCGGGGTGTGCTCGCTACAAATACCATCCGGCACCGATCTCTCCGCCAGCTCTGGCAGCAACGCTTTATCAGCGCAGCCTTGATGATCCTGGCCTGCGTTCATGGATGAATCAATCCGCAGGCTTTGAGCCGCCGTCATGGCCTCTCAAGACCTGGGACCTGACCTCGCTTACGCTCGCCGCGTTCTACTTCAGCCCGGATCTCGATGTCGCACGCGCCAATGCGGCATCAGCAGATGCCAAGATCACCACAGCAGGAATGAAGCCGAATCCGACCATAAGCATTGGGCCGGGCTACCAGTCCCCGCCCGATAGCCAGTTCATCATGGGATTCAACTTCGACTTGCCGATTGAGACGGCGGGCAAGCGCGGTTACCGCATCGAGAGTGCAACCCACTTGAGCAGGGCGACCCGCCTGCAACTTGCCCAGGCGGCCTGGACGGTGCGTAGCCGGGTGCGTGCTACCTCGGTGGACTATCTCTTCGCATTGAAAACCGCTGATCAGATACGTCAACAATTGTCCCTGCAAGAGCGCTATGCGGGCCTTATTGACAAACGATTTCGCGCCGGAGAAATCTCCCTGCCGGAATTGACCACTGCGCAGATCGATTTGACGAATCTCCGACAAACGCTTCGCGCCGCTGAGGGACAAGTCCACACAACCCATGCGGCCCTGGCCGCGGCCATGGGTATTCCAGACGAAGCGCTTGCCGGAAAGGAACTCATCTGGCCAGGAATCGATGAACCGCCCGCTCCCGGATCTCTTCCGCCACAAAGCATGCGCGAAGCGGCGGTAGAGAACCGGCTTGATGTCGAGCGCGCTCTCGAACAATATGAGGCAGCGCAATCGAACCTGCAACTCGAAGTGGCGCGGCAGTATCCGGATATCCATCTCGGGCCCGGATACAACTACGAAGAAGGCGCTCACTTTATTGCACTGGATCTTTCTTCTGTCCTGCCTGTGCGCAGCCACAATGAAGGGCCGATCGCCGAAGCCGAAGCCCAGCGCAAGACGGCCGGCGCACAGCTGCTCGCCACGCAGAGCGGAGTGATTGCTGATACCTACAAGGCAATGGCACAATACAACGCCGCTTACTCATCCCTGGAACAGGTTCAGCTTTCGGTTTCTCAGCTTGAGAAGCAGCAACAAGCCGCGGAGAAGCTGGAAAACGCCGGAGAAACCGATCGGCTCACCGTGATCAGCGCTGGACTTCAGAGCGCTATCGCGCAACGCGCTCGCCTGGATGCAGAGCACCAGGCTCAAGTGTCACTTGGCTTGCTGGAAGACGCATTGGAGCGCCCCATCGCTCCCGCAACGGCACCCACACTTCCAAAGCAATCGCCGAGGTAGGAGGAATCTTTCAATGAAATCGTTTCTGCGCATCCTTATTTTCTGTCTGACTGTTGGTGGCGTCGCCGGGGGATTGATCTGGGGATTTCTGACCGGGCGCACAGAACAGGCGGCTGAAGCCAAACGCGAAGCACCGGTGGAAGCGCCGTCGCGCGTGACGACCGAAAATGGCGCAACGGTTCTTGCCTTCGATACAGCAGCGCAGAAAGCCAATGGCATCGTGGTGACGCAGCTCGCCTCGGTCCGGCGCAGAGTGGAGACGCAAGCCAATGGTGTCGTCTTGCAGTTGCAGCCACTGCTCGATCTGAAAACCAGCTACAACTCCGCACAGATGGACATCGCCAAAGCACGAGCGGTTGCGCAGGCTTCGCAGGCAGAATATGAGCGCTTGCAGCGACTGAATCATGGCGATGAAAACGTAGCGGTGAAGACGGTCGAATCGGCCCACGCCACTGCCGAGAGCGATACCGCCACTCTGCAGAATGCGGAGCAGTCGTTGGTCATTATCAAAAACTCGATCGAACTGCGTTGGGGGGCGACGGTCGCCAGGTGGTTGGAGCAAGGCTCTCCGCAAGTGGACGCGCTGCTTGCCCAACGCGAGTATTTGTTACAAGTAACCAGCTCAAATCCAGGCAGCGGCGCAGCCCCGCAAGAGGCGCTGGTCCAATATGCAGGCGGCACGCGAGGTGTAGCACATCTGATTTCGATTCTTCCGCAGCTTGATCCACGCCTCCAGATGCCGAGCTGGCTGTATATTGTTGCGGCGCGCCCAGGTCTTGTCCCTGGTATCAATCTTCCAGTCTTTCTACCCTCCGGGCCGACGCGGAACGGAATAATGGTTCCTTCGAGTGCTGTCGTCTGGTGGCAGGGGAAGGCATGGTGTTATGTCGAGGAGTCTTCGGGGAAATTCGAGCGCAGAGCGATCTCAACTTCGAGCCCGATGGCGGATGGATGGTTCGTGAGTGAGGCGTTGATCCCAGCGGGGACGGAAGGGATCTCTGCCGGCGATCGCGTAGTCATAGCGGGCGCACAGACGTTGATCTCTGAGGAGTTTCGCTCCCAAATCGATACGGATGAGGACTGATTCATGTTGACCGCAATCGTTCGTTTCGCGCTGCGCTTTCGCGGAGTGGTCCTCGCACTAGCTCTTGCGATGCTGGGATACGGCACCTACGCATTGATGCAGGCAAAGTTCGTAGTCTTTCCGGAGTTTGCGCCTCCTTTTGTCTCCATTCAGACGGAAGCTCCCGGTCTGTCTCCCGAGCAGGTCGAATTGCTGGTTACCCAGCCGATTGAAAACGCGATCAACGGCGTGACGGGAATCGAATCGCTGCGGTCCAGTTCCATTCAGGGACTCTCGGTCGTCAAAGTGGTCTTTCAGGCCGGCAGCAGCGTGTACCTCGAACGCCAGCTTGTGTCAGAGCGACTTGCAACTCTATCCGGACGATTGCCACCTGGAGCCCAGGCTCCAGTCATCACACCCTTGCAGTCGTCCACCGGAGATGCACTGGTTGTGGGGCTGACCTCCGGAACGCAGTCGTTGATGCAACTGCGCACGGTCGCCGAGTGGACTCTCCGTCCCCGTCTCCTGGCCGTTCCCGGGGTGGCGAGCGTTTCGGTCTTTGGCGGAGACGAGCAGCAAATGCAGGTGCAGATTCATCCGGAGAAGCTCGTCCAGTTCAACTTGTCGCTGAACGATGTAATCGCCGCAGCACAAAAAGCGACTGCAATACAGGGCTCCGGATTCGTCGAAAACGGGAATCAGCGCCTTATCGTCCAGAGCGAGGGCCAGTCCACCACGCCGGAACAAATAGCCTCGACCGTACTGGTCCGGGAAAATGGCGCCAACGTAACCCTGGGGCAAGTGGCTGACGTGCGGGATGGGGCTGCCCCGCCCTTCGGGGCTGCATCGATCGAAGGGAAGACGGGAGTGATCCTTGTTGTCGCCGCACAATACGGATCGAACCTCCTCGATGTTACCCGCCAAGTGGAAGCCGCACTCCAGGAATTGACCCCAGCGCTTGAGGCGCAAAAGATCGATCTGCGGCCCGATCTTTTCCGACCCGCGAACTTCGTCACTACGTCTCTCCATAACATTCGCGCTTCTCTTCTCTTAGGCGCTCTACTCGTCATCCTCGTTCTTTTTCTGTTTCTCTTCGATCTCCGCACCGCGGCTATCTCCTGCACGGCGATCCCGCTTTCCCTGCTTGCCGCCATTGCGGTGATGGACCGGATGGGCTTCAGCCTTAACATCATGACACTGGGAGGATTCGCAATCGCGATCGGCGAAGTTGTCGATGATGCTGTTATCGACGTGGAGAACATCCTGCGCCGTTTGCGCGAGAATGCCTCGAAAGCGGCTCCCCGCCCGATCCTGGATGTGGTTCTCGAGGCTTCGATCGAGGTTCGAAGCGCAGTGGTTTACGCCACTTTTGCTGTGGCGCTGGTCTTTGTCCCCGTCCTCACGCTCTCCGGATTAGCAGGAAGGATCTTCGCGCCGCTGGGAGTCGCCTACATCCTATCCATCCTGGCATCGCTCGTTGTCGCGCTAACCGTGACGCCAGCACTTTCCATGCTGATCCTGGGAAAGCACCCTCCCGGCAGGGAAGAGCCTCCCGTCATTCGCTGGTTGAAGCGGCATTACGTTTCCCTTCTGGAGCGCATCGAACAGGTGCCCAGATTCGTCGTCGGAGGCGTTGCGATAGTGACCGTTGGAGGCATTGCTGCTCTGCCCTTCTTCAGCACCAGCTTTCTTCCTGAGCTGCGTGAAGGCCACTACATCCTACACATGCAGTTGGCTCCGGGAACCTCTCTGGACGAGTCATTGCGCGTCGGCCGCGAAGTCACGGCAGCGCTCCTGAAACTGCCCTTCGTACGGTCAGTCTCGCAGCGCGTGGGACGCGCGGAGTTGTCCGATGATACGTGGGGATCGCATTACAGCGAAGTGGATATCGACTTGAAACCGATGAGCGGAGAAGAGGAGGAGGAAGCCGAGGGCGAAATCCGCAGGGTCCTCTCGCAGTTTTCGGGAGTTTCATCGTCCCTGTTAACGTTTCTAAGCGAGCGCATCGAGGAGACTCTATCCGGCTACACCGCCGCAGTTGTCGTCAATATCTACGGGCCCGATCTTGACCAGTTGGACCGTGAAGCCCAGCAGGTTGCACGGGTGCTGAATGGAGTACACGGTGTTGCGGAAGTGCAGATGCAGTCTCCGCCGGGGACCCCGGAGATCGCTGTTGCTCTGCGGCGCCCTGAGATACTGCACTGGGGATTCGATCCTGTGACAGTGCTCAACGATATCCACACAGCTTATGAAGGCGAGCAGGTTGGAGATATCTACGAGGGCAATCGCGTCTTTCCCGTATCGGTCATCCTTCCGCCTGCTGCGCGCACCCGAGTGGAATCTATTTCCGCTCTGCCGCTCAGAAACCCGGAAGGCATTTACATTCCTCTCGGTCAGCTGGCCAGTGTGTATGAGACCTCTGGCCGCTACGTCATCCTGCATGACGGCGCACGTCGCGTCCAGACCATCACACTCAACGTGGCCGGCGGCGATGTAGCCGCCTTCGTCAGGGATGCTCAGCGACAAATTGCCGCGAAGGTCAAGCTTGCTCCTGGCGACTACGTCCAATTTGGCGGCACTGCCGAAGCGCAAGCGCAGTCGCGCCGCGATCTGCTAGTCCATTCCGCACTTGCGGGGCTCGGCATCGTGCTGCTCTTGTCGATTGTCCTGATGAACTGGCGCAACTTGTTGCTCGTTCTTGTCAATCTTCCCTTCGCACTCGTCGGTGGCGTTCTCGCAGTGTTTGCTGGCGGTGGCATATTGTCCCTGGGAGCGACGGTAGGGTTTGTCACTTTGTTCGGAATCACGATCCGCAACTCGATCATGCTCATATCGCATTACGAGCATCTGGTCGCTGTGGAGGGCCAGAAATGGGAATTTACAACGGCAGTTCGTGGCGCCTCCGAACGCCTCGCGCCGATCCTGATGACTGCACTAGTGACCGCCCTTGGCCTCTTGCCCTTGGCGATTGGCAGCAATGCACCTGGCCAGGAGATCGAGGGCCCGCTTGCCATCGTCATCCTTGGCGGATTAATCACTTCGACGGCGCTCAACCTGCTGGTTCTTCCAACCCTGGCCCTGCGCTTCGGACGATTCGACAGCCGCCGGTAAGCACTTAGCGGAACGCATAATTGATGATAGGGAGCTGTGATCCTCACTTGATGCAAAATCCGCCGCGGTACTCATCAACCCATGACAGGAGAAAGTCTGAGCTCCGGGCTTACCACCGCCCGTGGGGGCCTGTGGCCGGTTTTCGCCTCGGACGCAGGGAAAAGGGAGTATCAGCGATAATGCGCCCAAAACTCAAGAAGCCACCGAACCATTTCGGCGTATAGTGATTGCCAAGCGATTACCAACTGGCGCTCTGCGGTATTCGGGTGGGGCCTACTTCAATCACCCAGCAGCACATTATGTTCAACCACCATGAAGGAGTGATGTGTATGCGAGTTATCCTTCTTCTGATTTGTGTTCTTGGAAGTTCCTGTATGTCGATCGCCAGGCGAGCAATGTATCCCGGGCAAATCTGTATGCGCTGAAGCCCGGCGACAAGATTCAGATCGTCGATATGAACTCAAAGAAGCATTCCGGCACCTTCTTAAGTGTCTCCAATTCTGCCATCTCTTTCCGTGATAAAACTGGAGAAAAAGCCATACAGCAGCAGGACGTGAGCAGCGTGAAGCTGATGAAGAACAATCACAGGTTGCGCAATACGCCGATCGGGACTGGAGTTGGCTTCGTCTCAGGTATGGGATTCCTTTCTGTGGCCTTTGGCTCGAAATCGACTGCCAGTAGCGACGCGGCGGCCGTCGCGGGGCTGATTTGCCTTGTTGGCGGAGCGGTCGCCGGGGCCCGATGGCCTTCCCACAAGACCATATACAGTGCGAGTTCGCACTAATCAGCTCCCAGGCACCGGTCAAGCACGCGCTGCACGAAAGAACCTTGGCTGCTGGAGATGAGGATTGAAGAATGAGCTTCTCGACTTCCGGTCGGTTGACGTTCTAGAAACGCGCGACCCGCTTGGCTGTAGCCACGCAGAGAACTGCGCCGAAGGATTGATTTTGTTTTGTGCTTAAACGGTGTCTAGTGCGCGAAGTATCCTCAGGAGAGACGTGTTCAAATGCTGGATATTGTTCATACCCAGTTCGCGCAAGACCTGAGCGACGCTCGAAGTGATCGCAAACAAGTCATAAATGACAATGGTGCCACCGGGCTTGAGCACGCGCTTCATTTCAGAGACGACTTGCCGGCGCGTCGTCTTGTCTCCTGCGTGATGCAGAGACAAACTCGCGAAGACGACGTCAAAAGAAGCATCACTGAACGGTAGTTGATGAGCATCGGCTTCGCGAAGCTCGACTCGATTTGCGACACCTTCAATCTCGGCGTTTCGCATAAGGGTTTCGGCGTTTTGACGCCCGGCCATCTCCATCCAGATGTCAATTCCGACAGCTTTCCCTACGCCATCTTTAAGTCGCTTCGCTGCTGCAAACAGAACAAGGCCGTTGCCGCAACCCACATCGAGCACTTGCTCCGCACCCGTCCATTGGATGGAGTTCACCATTCGATTGCAAGCAGCCCGGCGTCTTTTGGGATCGGTGATCAGAAAGATCATGATTCGGAAGGCTCCAATCAATGCGGCCAGAACGAACAAGACTCCTCCGACGAAGAATTTGCGCCGCAACAAAAGGGACATGCTGAAGGCAACGCAAATTGTCCCGAGCAGTAATCCCGCATTGACTTGCCAGGGAATGTTGAATCGGTAGTCTGGCGTCGAATTCGTAACAACCTGCTCCATTGAAATCCTCTCGAATTCCTGCCGCGACGGGGGCGCATTTGGTCCAGTTTCCCGGAGTTGCCTC
>JAGWRX010000224.1 GCA_028876395.1 Acidobacteriota bacterium | reverse complement strand
CCGCTTCCGCGAGGATCTCTTCTACCGGCTCAACGTGATCACGGTGGACCTGCCGCCGCTGCGCGCGCGCCGCGAAGACATCCCCCTGCTTGTCCAGCACTTCCTTGACTTCTACGCCAACGAGAACGGCCTCGCGCCGCGCAAGCTCTCGGCGGACGCGATGCGCGCGCTGATTGATTACGACTGGCCGGGCAATGTGCGCGAGCTGGAAAACTCAATCGAGCGCGGCGTGGTGCTCTCATCGGGGCCGGTTATCGGATCCGACCTGCTGCCCGGCCACATTACCGGGCGCAGCTTTCAGGATGCGCTGCTCGAACACAATCCGAACGCTTCTCTCTTCGACATCCTTGAAGACATCGAGCGCCGCATCATCGTGGAAAAACTCGAGCGCTGCAACGGGAACCAGACCGACGCCGCCGAGCAGTTCCGCATTCCGCTCTCAACGCTCAACCAGAAGATCAAGCGCCTGAACATCGAGATTCGCAAGCGGGGCAGAGAGTAGAAAAGCAGGGAATAGGGAATAGGGAACTGAAAGCCCGCCTGCGAGCCTTCCAGCCGGAGCCCCTTATCCGCGCCGCCAAGGTGGAAGCTAACAGCCCCGCATGAGCTCAGGGTTCTCGGTCTATTCCCTATTCCCTATTCCCTATTCGCTAGTCCCTGGTCCCTGGTCCCTATTCGCTGCTCTTCATCCATCGCGCAAGAAAGATGCGCAACTCCGCAGGCGGACGCAGCCAGACGGCGGCGGCTGTTTCGCGCGCCGTGCGGCTCATGAGCACGCTGAGGTGCGGTCCCTCAGCCTGGTTCACCGCCTGAAACGCGGCTTCGTCGGTCATGTCGTCGCCCAGGTAGCAGACCGGCGCGCCGGGTTCCGCCTCACTCAGGATGGCGCGCACCGCGCCGCCCTTGTCGCGGCCTGTGCGCAGTTCAAGACCCGACTCGAACTTCAGCAGCGTCAGGCCTTCCATCTGCGCCAGCGGCTCGAACAGCTCGCGTGTCCTGCGCTCAATCAACCTTGCCTTGCGCGGCGAATGGCCACGCCAGTGCATCACGGCTGCATTGGACTTGTGTTCAAAGAGGCCGCCGAACGCCTCGCGGCGCAGATGCCTGCGCAGTTCGTCGAGCTTTGCGTGGATTGCAGGAGGCACTTCTTCCAGTTCCCGCCGGCCATCGGGATGGAGACGCTCCGCGCCGTGCAGGCCCCACACCTCTACTGGCGCATCGAGGGCAAGCAGCGCGGCAACCTCCTGTGGAGGCCGGCCGGTGATGATGGAGATGCGCGTGCGGCCTTGTCGCTGAATGCCGGCCAGCAGTTTCCGCACGCCGGACCACGGGCGCGCCTTGAAGCGGTCGAGGCGGAATCCCGCCAGCGTTCCGTCGTAGTCCAACAGCAACAGCGAGGTTGGCGCGTCCGCGACGGCGCGGAAGAATTTCTCCAGCTGATCTGCCGCTTCAGGCGTCAAAGTTCTATCACTCTCCAGGAAATTTTCGAGGGGTGCGCGTGCGGTGGAGTGCACGAGAATCCTGCGACGCGTGATTCACGCCAGTTTACGATGCGTGGAGTCCTGCGCACTTACGGTGGCCGATTCCACGGCAAGGGGTTCCGCACTCGGAGCATTGTCCAGGCGCAGTTCGCGGAGGGCGCCCAGCACATTCGCGGCCCAGCGGTAAATATTGAATTCCATGACCTGCTGACGCATACGATGCATGCGCTCGCGTCGTTCGCTGCGGTTCATTTCCAAGCCGGTGTGGATGGCCTCAGCTACCTGGGCGATGTCATAAGGATTCACCAGGAGAGCATCGCGCAACTCGACCGCGGCGCCGGTAAATTTGCTGAGCACCAGCACGCCGTCTCCATCGCTGCGCGCGGCCACATATTCCTTTGCCACCAGGTTCATGCCGTCGTGCAGCGAGGTCACCAGGCACACATCCGCAACGCGATACCAGCGGCTCACCTCCTCATGACTGCACTGGCGGTCGATGAGGACGATGGGGCGCCAATGGGCGGTCTGATAGCGCTGGTTGATGCGCTCGACCGTCTCCTCGACCCTGCGGCGCAGCTCCGCGTAGCTGGGAATGCGCGTGCGGCTGGGCGCGGCAATCTGCACCATGGTCAGGCGCTCGCGCTGCCATGGATGCTTCTCCAGCAGCTCCTCGATGGCCAGAAGCCTTTCAACGATGCCTTTTGTGTAGTCGAGCCGGTCTACGCCGAGCACCAGGCACTCGGCGCGCACGTTGAACTCGCGCAGCAACTCCCTTCGCGCGGCAACCCGCTCGGCCAGATCAAGGACATCATCCTCATCGCCCAGGCGGGCGACGCCTACCGGCCCCTCAAAGGCCACGCTGACCGGGTAAGGCCGCACGGCGGTAATGTGCCCGTGGCGGCGCACGTTCATGTGTTCACGATCGGTGCGCGACTCAATGACGCGGTCCACCGTGGAAAGAAAGTTATTGCAGTGAAGCGGGATGTGAAAACCAATCAGGTCGGCACCCAGCAGGCCTTCGAGCAGCTCAGCCTGCCATGGGCAGATGCCGAAGGCCTCGGGGTTGGGCCACGGGATATGCCAGAAGATGGCCACGCGCGCATCCGGACGGGCGGCCTTCACCATCTGCGGCAGGAGCGCGAAGTGGTAGTCCTGCACAAAGACCACCGGCTCGGCGCAACCCTCCATCTCTTCCAGCAGCGCGTTGGCAAAGCGCTGATTCACGCGCTGGTAGCACTCCCAGTCCGCGGCGCGGAAGATGGGGCGTGTGTGGGCGATGTGGCACAGCGGCCACAATCCTTCGTTGGCAAATCCGTCGTAGTAGCTGGACTCTTCCTCATTTGAGAGCCAGACGCGGCGCAGGGTGTAGCGCGGATCGTTGGGCGGCACGCGCAGGCGGTCGAATTCGTCCACCGTGGCAGCGTCGGCGTTGCCGCTTCCGCTGGCTACCCAGACGCCGTCGCAGGCGCGCAGCACGGGTTCAATGGCTGTGACGAGGCCGCTGGGCGGCACCACGCACACCAGTTCCCGCCCCTGCCGGACGTGCATGTAGGGCTCGCGGTTTGAGACGACAAAAATGCGGCTTGAGCCGAAGCGGTCGCGCATGTGCACGGCCAGGCGCTCGGCGGTCCACAGGTTCTCGCCGGCATTGCGCAGGCGCGCTTCAGCCTCGGCCGCGGCACGGGCGGCCAGCAGGCTCTCCGCCATGGTTTCCACTTCGCGGGCCAGCGGCGTAAAGATGTTGATCTCATGCACGCGCTTATCCGCCAGCTCGTCCGGGTTTCCGGTCCGCAGACGCCGCAGGCGCTCCGCCACCCGCGTCATGGGCTGCATCAGGAACCAGCGCACCATAACAAACGTGATGCCGGTGATGAGCACCATCAGCGCTACAACGCGCCAGAAGCTTCGCCGCCACACGTCGTACGCCTGGCCGCGGATGTAGCTTGCATCGGTAACGAGGACCAGCGCGCCTTCCAGGTTGTCGCCGTGGTGCAGGGGAAAGGCCTGCTCAAGCCATTGCATGTCTGCGACATGCCCGAATGCACCTACCTCCGCACCTTTGCGCAGCGATTTCTGAATGGGCGCGTAGGAGATGGCCTGCATCACGGTTGCAGGCCCAGCCGAGGACAGCAGCCTGCCCTGGGTATCGAAAACCGCCAGGGCCAGCGCCCCGGTCTGCACCTTGGACCGCTCAACGACGGCTGTAAGAGCGGACATGTCTCCGGCGGCCAGGGCCAGCTCCAGCGAGGGCTGAATGCTCACGCCCATCCACGTTGACCGCCGCTCCAGCTCCTGCCGCAAGAAATGCTTGTGAGCTAACACATCGAAATACGTGGAAGCTACGGATACCAGCGTCACGCAGGCGACGAGGGCGAGGATCAAGCGTAGCCGAAATAAGTGCATAATTGTCCCTCGCTTTCTCTCATTAGATGCGCGTTTACTGCGCCCTGTCGAGAGCCAAGTGGTCATCTGGCTTGTATCTTTATTCTTTTCAGACGCATGTATGAGATTATTTTCCGGCGTGTCCGCTTCGCGATGGGCTGGAGTTTGTTGTCCCCGCGCGGTGACAAAGCAGGCCTCGCAGAGTGGAAACAGACGTGCCATGCGCTATCCTGTGCATGAGAGCGACGACCTCTCCATCCTGCATTGCACGGCCCGGGAAACGAATGGCGATAGACGCGATCGACAGAACCGCCAAACATATCGTGCTCACTGTGCAGGACTACTCCCTGTTCGCGTTTCGCGCGGTCACGGACCTTGTTCGGCCTCCCATTTACTGGCCTGACTTCCTCATTCAGTCGGACATCATTGGCGTAGGGTCCACTTCCATCGTGGTGCTGGCCGGATTCTTTACCGGAGGCGTTCTGGCCCTGCAATCGGCGGCCACGCTGGCGGCCTTCGGAGCCACGGCCGTCACGGGCCGGTTTGTCAGCATGTCGATGATCCGCGAACTGGGCCCGGTGCTGACCGGCGTGATGGTATCGGGACGCAATGCGTCGTCGATGGCCAGCGAACTGGGCTCGATGGTAGTGACCGAGCAGATCGACGCCATGCGCGCCCTGGGCGTGGACCCGCTGCGCAAACTGGTGACGCCGCGCATCTTTGCCTGCATCACAATGCTGTTTTTCCTGACGATTCTGGCCGACTTCTGCGGGCTGCTGGGCGGCGCGGCTGTCACGGTCTTCATGAATCACCAGAACGGCACCCAGTACTTCTCCATGGCGTATGAGTATCTTCGCTATCCGGACATTCTGCAGGGTCTGGTGAAGCCGCTCATCTTCGGCTACATCATCGCCTCAATCGGCTGCTTCTATGGCATGAGGACCACGGGCGGCACGCAGGGCGTGGGCCGCTCAACGATTCAGGCGGTGGTGACCTCGTCGGTGCTGATCATCTTTGTGGACTTTCTGGTCAGCCAGGTAATGATCGCGCTCTTCAACCGATGACGACTACACCGACCATCGCGCCGCAGGAGCAGCGTCCGCCGGGGAACGCCAGCCCGGCGCTGGTCTTTCGCAATGTCTCCATCGCCTTCGCCGGGCCTCCCGTGCTGGAGGATGTAAGCTTCAGCGTCGGCCCCGGCGAAACGCGCATCCTGCTGGGGCCTGCCGGGGTGGGAAAGAGCGTACTGCTCAAGCTGGCCAACGGCCTGCTGCGCCCTGACAAGGGCAGCATCCAACTCTTCGGCGAAGAGATCGCTCACATGAGCGAAGAGAAGCTCTTTTCCCTGCGCACGCGCACGGGGATGGTGTTCCAGGAGGGCGCGCTGTTCGATTCGCTCACCGTGCGCGACAACGTTGCCTACCAGCTGATTCAGGAGCGCGTTGCCGACGAGGAGATCGACAGCCGCGTGCGCGAAGCACTGCGCTTTGTGGGTCTGGAGGAGACGTTCAGCCTGCTGCCCAGCAGCCTCTCGGGGGGAATGCGCCGACGCGTCGCGATTGCCCGCGCGCTGATTCACAAGCCGGAGCTGCTGCTCTATGACTCGCCCACGGCGGGCCTTGACCCGGTCACCTCCACGACCATCATCGAGCTCATCGTAAAGCAGCGCGATGTCTACCGCACGCCCTCTCTGATGGTGACCCACCGGCTGCAGGACGCGTTCACCATGAGCTCGCATCGCTTTAACGAAGCCGAGGGCCGCATGGCGCCCCTGCCCAAGGGCGAGACCGACCCCAATACGACCTACCTGATGCTGGCTGACGGCCGCCTGATCTTCGATGGTTCGCTGAGCGACCTGGTCAGAAGCCAGGATCCGTTTGTACGCGAGTTTCTGGAGTAGTCGAGGCCGCTCATCGGCCCTCGCGCCACGGCTCTGCAACAACAGTCCGGCTCGATACAATGAGAATAGCCGGCATCGCTAGAGCCGGCGGGTGAAACATCCGCGAACAAAGAATGAGCTTGGCACGGTTACGTACGATCCTGTTGCTTGTGCTGGTGCTGCTGCAGCCGGCATGCAGGCGGGCAGACGCGTATTCCTTGCTGACCCACGAACAGCTCATTGATCTGACGTGGCGGGACTCGATTGTTCCACTGCTGCTGAGCTACTATCCGGCGCTGACACCCGCGGAGCTGGAACAGGCTCGCGCCTACGCGTACGGCGGATGCGTCATCCAGGACATCGGCTACTACCCGTTTGGCGATGAGGCTTTCTCAAACCTGACGCACTATGTGCGCTCGGGCGACTTCGTGATCAATCTCTTCCGCAACGCCCAGAACGCGAATGAGCTTGCCTTCGCCGCGGGCGCGCTCTCCCACTACCTTGGAGATACGATAGGCCATTCCGTCGCGACGAATCGTGCCGTCGCCATCGAGTTTCCCAAGCTGCGCAAGAAATACGGTCCCGTGGTGAGCTACGCCGAGGGAAAGCACCAGCACGTCCAGACGGAATTCGCATTTGACATCGACGAGGTCGCGCAGCACCGCGTAGCGCCGATCCGTTACCTCAAGCACGTCGGGCTGAGAGTGCCGAGACACCAGCTCGCATTGGCGTACTACCAGACGTACGGCCTCACCGAAACTTTCTCCATTGCAAAGGGCCGCCGCTTCAACATTGCCGGGTACCGCTTCGCGGTCCGCGCCTTTATCCCGCGCATCGCCTACGCCGTCACTCTGCTGCATCGCGGCGGCGAGCCCAGGGAACCCGTTTCGCCGGAGATTGCGGAGATTGAGAAAGAGACGGCCACGATAGCCGCTGAGAATAACTGGGCTCTCTATCGCCACAAGGCGGGAATCGGTACCTACGCCCTGGCCGGTCTGCTGTTTGTGCTGCCCAGGATCGGTCCACTGAAGCTGGTTGCCGTGAAAGGCCCGACGGATGCCACCGAGGCCGACTACATGCACAGCGTGGCGCTGTCGATTTCAGCGATGCGGCAGATGGTCGCCCGATTCACGCCGCCCGCGCCCGCGGCTGGCGATCCCGCCGCGGAATCACACACTGGACCCTCGGACCCGAATGCGCTTCCGGCAGACGCAGCCACAGTCACGGATCGGATCAATCCCATGTGGGTGCCGCGGCATCCGCTTCCAAATCGCGATCTGGACACGGGAGAGGTGGTGCAGCCGGGAGGATATCCGCTGACTGACGCGACGTACGCCCGCCTGCTTCACCGCCTTACGCGGCATCCCCTGCAGCCAATTCCCCCGGGCATCAAGGAAGACATCCTGGCGTATTACGCGCACCCCGACCTGCCGATTACGACCAAGAAAAACCGCGAGCAATGGGCGCAGGTGCAGGCCGACCTGGTCAAACTCGGCAACATGCCCACCAGCACGGAACCGGCGCCTTATCCCACCTACGGCGAAGATGTGGACGGCGCGCAGTAGGCCGCTGGAGACTGCTTCGATCGCCGTCCTCGCCTTTCCCTACTCCTCCGCAATCTGCTAGCCTTGCTGTTTCGGGTTTCTCAAGAGACGGCAGGTATACGTATGGGCTTCAAATTTCAGGGCGTTGATTTTCTCAATCTTGATTCCATCTTCAACGAAGACGAGCTGCTGGTGCGGCGCACGGCGCGCGACTTTGTGGACGACAACCTCATCCCGATCATCGAGGAGTGCAATCGCACGGAGCGCTTTCCGCGCGAGCTGGTGCCGATGATGGGTGAGCTTGGCTTCTTCGGCGCGAACCTCGAGGGCTACGGCTGCGCCGGCATGTCCAACGTGGAGTACGGGCTGGTGATGCAGGAGCTGGAGCGCGGCGACTCCGGATTGCGGAGCTTTGTCAGCGTGCAGTCCGCGCTGGTGATGTATCCCATCTACACATTCGGCTCAGACGAGCAGAAGAACGCCTGGCTGCCCGGCCTCGCCAAGGGCGAGAAGATCGGCTGCTTTGGCCTGACGGAGCCCGGCTTCGGCTCCAACCCCGGGGGCATGACCACCACGGCGCGCAAGGTGGGCAATGAGTACATACTCAACGGGGAAAAGATGTGGATTACCTCTGGCAATGTCGCCGACATCGCCATCATCTGGGCCAAGGTGGAAAACGAGGACGGGCGCGTGCGCGGCTTCCTCGTCGAGACCGACCGGCCCGGCTTCCGCGCCGACGAGGTACACGGCAAGTGGTCACTGCGCGCCTCTGTCACCAGCGGACTCACGCTGCAGGATGTGCGTATACCCGAGGCCAACCTGCTGCCCGGTACCGGCGGCCTGAAGAGCCCGCTGATGTGCCTGAACCAGGCCCGCTACGGCATCAGCTGGGGCGCCATCGGTGCGGCCATGGCCTGCTATGACACGGCGCTGCAGTACGCGCAGGCCAGAAAGCAATTTCGCAATCAGCCCATCGCCAGCCACCAGCTCATCCAGGAAAAGCTAGTATGGATGGTCTCGGAAATCTCCAAGGCGCAGTTGCTCTCGCTCCACGTGGGACGGCTGAAGGACGCAGGCAAGGAAGGCTTCCAGCACATCTCCATGGCCAAGCGCAACAACGTGTGGATGGCGCTTGAGTGCGCGCGCATGGCCCGCGACATCCTGGGCGCCAACGGCATCACAGAGGACTACCCCATCATGCGCCACATGATGAACCTGGAATCGGTGAAGACCTACGAGGGCACGCACGATATTCATGCGCTGGTGATTGGCCAGCACATCACCGGAATCGCCGCTTACTAGACGGCAAGGGCCGCGCTGAACCATTGCGCGGCCCGGCCACTTCCCTGCCGCTCATTCGTACGCTGGTGTTCTTTCCACCCGCATGCCACTCGCCGGATGCGTGAGCGCAGCCATCAGCGCGGCTACGTCGCCGATGTGTTGACCAAGCATCGAAGGCACAAGCTCACACGCAGCCGCGGCCTGCGGCAGCGCTTCTTCAGCGATCACCTTGCGCGCCGGACCCAGAATGAGGTCCCCGAGCGCGACTCCGAGCGAACCGAAGACAATCACCTGCGGATTCAGGGCGTCGATGAGCAGGGACAGGCCGCGGCCCATCCACTTGCCCGCCACCTCGGCGACCTGCAATGCGTCAGGATCGCTGGCAAGCATCGCCTCCACCAGCGTGCGGATCGGCGTTGCAGCACTCCAGCGCGCGGGATACATCTGCGCGGCGAGCTCGACCATGCCCGCGCCGGATGCGAACGACTCCCACGAGCCGCGCTTGCCGAAGCCGAGCGGACCGTCTTCGGCCAGCCGCCAGTGGCCGATTTCTCCCGCCGTATCGCTGGCTCCGCGCACAATCTGTCCATTCACGATGAAGCCGCCGCCAACGCCGGTACCGAAGGTCAGGAAAATCAGATGCCGCAGGTCGCGGCGATTTCTGCCTACGCCGAAGTGGAATTCAGCGAGGGCTCCGGCGTTGCCGTCGTGCTCAATAAAAACTGGGATGCCGGGAAAAGCTTCCATCAGCCGCGCCTTAAGCGGAATATTGTGCCATCCGGGAAGATGCGGCGGGTCGAGCAGGAAGCCTTCCTCAATTTTGAGCGGGCCGCCGATGGAGACACTGATTGCGGCAATGGTGCGGCCTTCGCGGACCACCTCGTCGATCAGCGCTCTTGCCTGACCGGCAATCTCAGGAAAGGTCGCGAGGAACGGCTCTGCTGCGCGGGTCGCCATCTCCACGCGCTGCAGGATGCGGCCGTCGCGGGTGCCCTCGACGCAGGCCGTCTTGGTGCCGCCGATGTCGAGGCCGAGGATTGTGCGCGATCTGGTTTGCATGTTCTCCATCGATGTGCCTGCGCTCTGCCCGCTCTCTGACTACCTGAGGATTCGCCCGAATTCTACCATCGGGAACAAAAACTCAGGATTGAGCTGAGCGCAAGACTCGACAAGCGCCGTCCGATGCGGCATAGTCGATGCCATGCACAGGCTTGTTGGGTCTCTTCGCTTCCTTCTTCTTTGCTCTTGTCTTGGGGTCGCCGCTTCAGCGCAGCAGCCGGACTCTGCGCCCATCGTGCTGCACGCCGCACGCCTGCTGCAGGTGGACACCGGCACCCTGCTGCAACCCGGCGAGGTGCTTATCGAAGGCGAGCGCATCCGCGCAGTTGGCGCGTCGGTTGAGCATCCGCAGGGCGCGAAGATTATTGACCTGGGCAACGCCACGCTGCTGCCCGGCTTGATTGACGCGCACGTGCATCTCTTTCTGCATCCCGGCGCGGAAGACCTGCAGACGGTGGTGGAGTCGGTCCCGTGGCGCACGATTCTGGCGGAGCAGGCGGCAAAGGACGACCTGCTGGCGGGGTTCACCGCCGAGCGCGACATGGGCACGGAAGGCGCTGGCTCGGCCGATACGGCTGTGCGCAATGCAATCGATCAGGGGCTCATCCTGGGGCCACGGCTGCGCATCAGCGGGAACGCGATCGACATACTGGGCGGCCATGAAGACGCCAACCGCTACAACCCCGCGCAGCATGTGCTGTCGAATGCCGACTACGCCAACTCCGCCGAGCAGATGGTCGAGGTCATGCGCGAGCAGCACAAGGAGGGATCGGACTTCGCCAAGATTTACGAGACCGGGCCGGATCGCATGATCGACGGCGTGCTGCACTCGCCTTACCAGTACACCGCGGCGCAACTGACGGCAGCAGTGGAAGAGGCGCGGCGCATGGGCACGACAGTGGGAGTACACGCCATGGGCGAGCCGGGCACGCTGTATGCGGCAGAGGCTGGCGTCGCCTCGATTGACCATGCCACGCAACTGAGCGATGAGACGATGCGCTTGATGAAGGAGAAGGGGATCTTCGCTGTGCCGACGTTCACCATCTTCGACTACTTCGCGCACCACCGTGAATCGCAGGATCAGGCTGCAGCCGAGGCGGCCCTGCTGGACTACAAAATCGCCGAGTTCAAGAAGCAGGTGGCAGCCGGCGTTCCGTTTGCCGTGGGCTCGGACGTGGGGCCGTTCCCGCATGGCACGCAGGCGCGCGAGCTGACACTGATGGTGCGCTATGGCATGACGCCGCTCGCCGTATTGCAGGCGGACATGATCAACGGCGCAAAGCTGCTGGGCTGGGCCGGGCAGATTGGCGAGTTGAAGCCTGGCTACTTTGCCGACATCATCGCCGTGCCCGGCAATCCGCTCAACGACATCAGCGTAGTGGAACATGTGAAGTTTGTGATGAAGAATGGTGCGGTCGCGCGGCAGTAAGCGGTCTTGTTTACTGCCATGCAACCGGCACCCGCCGGTAGAACGGCCACATCCTGCCGAGTGATGCGTTGGAAGGAGAAGTGGAGATGCGACGAGTTTGGATCGGATGGGGCGTAAGTGGCCTGCTGACTGCTTTCAATTTGTTTGATGCTTTGGGCAAATTTGCCAAGCCTCAACCCGTGATTGCAGCGTTCGCACGAACCGGATGGCCGGTCGAACTTGCTACGCTGCTCGGCGCCATTCTTCTCACCTGCACCGTGCTTTATTTGATTCCGAAGACCGCAATGCTGGGAGCCGTGCTGCTGACGGCCTATCTGGGAGGCGCGGTGGCGACCAACCTGCGGCTGGAAAATCCCTGGTTCACGAATACGCTTTTCCCGGTGTATTTCGGCGTACTCGTGTGGGTGGGAGTCTGGCTGCGAGCGGAGAGACTTCGGGACGTGTTTCCGCTGGTCCGATAGATGGTCCACCCTATTCAGACGCCGGAAAATCCGTATTGCCGTTTGGTGTTAAACGGCAATTGTGAAACTATCCTCGCTGCGTGTCACGGCGTGGTACAGCGTGTCGCGCTCCACGGGCACGCGGCCGGCCTCGGTGATGAGGCGGCAGAGTTCCCTGCGCGTCATGCCCTGGGGCGTTGTGGCTCCAGCGTCGTGGTAGATCTTCTCCTCGACAACGGTGCCATCGAGGTCGTCGGCGCCGAAGCGCAGCGCAATCTGCGCGATCTTGGGCGTGAGCATCTGCCAGTAGGCCTTGATGTGCGGGAAGTTGTCGAGCAGCAGGCGGCTCACCGCAATCTGCCGGATGTCGGTGAGCCCGGTAGTCACAGGCAGGTGGTCGAGCGGCGTGTTCTCCGGGTGGAAGGCCAGCGGAATGAAGGTCTGGAACCCTCCGGTATCATCCTGCACTTCGCGCAGCTTCAGCAGGTGGTCCACGCGGTCCTCGTCGCTCTCGATATGGCCGTAGAGCATGGTTGCGTTGGACTTGAAGCCCATCTTGTGGGCCAGCCGCGCCGTCTCAAGCCACTCGCTGCCGTCGATCTTGTGGTCGCAGATGATGGAGCGGACGCGGGCGGAGAAGATTTCAGCGCCACCGCCGGGCATGGAGTCCACGCCGGCCTCGCGCATCTTCTCGAGGGTCTGCTCGATGGTGAGCTTTGCACGGCGCGCGAGGAAGGCCACCTCGACCATGGTGAAGGCCTTGATGTGCACCTTGGGAAAGCGCTGCTTGAGACCGCGCACCAGGTCGAGGAAGTATTCGAGCGGCAGGTCGGGGTGAAGGCCGCCGACAATGTGGAACTCCGTCACCGCCTCCGAATAGCCCGAGGCCGCGGTCTGCCATGCCTCTTCAAGCGCCATGGTGTAGCCGTGCGGATCGCCCTTTTTGCGGCCGAAGGCGCACAGCTTGCAGGCAGCGACGCAGACGTTGGTGGGATTGATGTGGCGGTTGACGTTGAAGTAGGTCACGTCGCCGTGGAGCGTTTCGCGGACATGGTTGGCCAGCCAACCCACCGCCAGCACATCTGGCGAGCCGTAGAGCGCAAGCCCGTCCTGGAAGTCGAGCCGCTCGCCCGCCATGACTTTGGCGGCGATGGGCTCAAGCCGGGGGTCGTAGCTGTGAAACGCGGTAGGGGTGCGGGAACCAGCTGCTTCAGCCTGCATACATTTGATTCTACCGAATTCGGGTGAAGCAAATCACTTTTGGCCCACTTCCGCCACCGCCGCGCGGGGCTCGACCAGCACGCCGTTATAGAGCGAAGCAGCCAGCAGGCGACCGCCGGCGTTGCGCACGGCAGCAAGGCGATAGCCCGTCCGCCACCACTTCCAGTCCAGAGATTTGGGGTCAATGGCATAGACAAAATCGCTGCCGCGCGAGCTGACCAGCACCTTGTCGAGTTTCGCGTCGTAGTAAAGATCGTCCAGATCCACAAGCGGAAGGCGCTGGACCCACATCCAGCTCTTCCCCAGGTCGCGGGTAAAGTAGACGCCCTCGCGCGCTCCCAGCCACAGCGTGCCATCCGGAGCGAAAGCGACGCGGTGAATGCGCGTGAGCACGGTGGGGATGCCCATCGGCCACCAGGTCTGGCCTCCGTCGCGGGAAAGAACGACGCCGTCCTGCCGCGCCGCCGCCATTACGGCTCCGTGAGCGGTCACCGAGAGATAGCCGACCACCCCCATCACGGGACCGCCCTGCCACGTGGCTCCCTGGTCGCGGCTGGTAAACAGGCCGCCTGCTGTGCAGGCAAGCCAGGCATCGCCGGAAAGATCAAACCCGTAGACTCGGCCGTCCATTGCGCGCAGCTTGTCCTTCACGCGCTTTTCCACATTCACGCGTGTGCCACGCACCCTCTCGGTGGCTGTCTTCACCAGCGTGTTCGCAATGGTGTTCCGCGGCTCCCAGGCGGAGGCATCCGGGGGCAGGGCAAAGATGCCGTCGTTGGTGCCGGCGAGGATGGTCCCGTCCTGCGCCTGCGCCAGAGCAAAGACGTCGCGCCCGTCCAGACCGTCTGCTATCTGCGTCCAATCGACGCCTCCATTGCGGGAGACGAAGACGCTGCCATAGCTCTTGTCATTGACCACGCCGGCGAAGATGCGCGCCGGGTTGCTGCCATCCACCAGCAGCGCCTCGACTTTGCGCTCTGAGAATCCGTCATTCGAGGACTCAAAGCTGTCCCCGGCATCGCTGCTGGCCAGCACGCCGCCACGATCGGTTGCAAGTAACACACGCTCGGGATGCGCGGGATCGACATACACGTCATTCACAATCACGTCCGGTCCGGTCATGCGCTTGAACGTCCGGCCGCCGTCCACGGTCTTGTAGAGCCCCTCGGTGGTTCCAGCATAGACCACCTCGCGATGCACGGGGTCCTGCCGGAGAACGCGTGTTCTGCGGGCGGCGGAGGGAATGCCCTGAATCTTGCGGAAAAGCTCGCCCGCGCTTTCGCTCTTGTAGATTCCGCTGCATGCGCTGGCATACACAATGCGAGGCTTTTCCGGATCAATGATGATGGAGAAGACGTCCGAGTCGTCGATGACACCCTTCTTGATGTTGTGCCAGGACTTGCCACCGTCGGTGGTCTTCCAGGGCAGGTGCCAGGTGCCGGCGTAGACGATTTCAGGATTGGCCGGATCGATGGCCAGAGACTCAATCTCGTGAATTTCGCGACTGCCTCGCGGGCTGATCCGTATCCATGTGGCGCCCGCATCGCTGCTGCGAAAAACCCCTTCGAGCGTTCCGGCAAAAAGGATTTCAGGAT
This sequence comes from Acidobacteriota bacterium, assembly GCA_028876395.1. Classification (GTDB taxonomy): domain Bacteria; phylum Acidobacteriota; class Terriglobia; order Terriglobales; family Acidobacteriaceae; genus Telmatobacter. Next base: position 7,602 of record JAGWRX010000224.1, on the reverse strand, counting down.
TCGAGGGAGCCATGGCGAAGGCGCGAATGGACTGGCCGTGCAGGCCCCTGGACTCACTCCAGTTCCTGCCGCCGTCGCGGCTCACCCAGAGCCCGCCATCGGGATGATCCACCATCCACGCGGCTGCGTAGACCACGGCAGGATTGGCCGGGTCCACGGCGATGTGATCGACGACCAGGTCGTCAGAAACTGCAAGCTTTGCGAGCCGATGCCAGGAGGCGCCGCCATCCTCCGACTCGTAGATCCAGCTGTTTGTCGTGCCCAGATACAGGTGGCTGGGCTGCCCCGGAACGGCGGCAAAGGAGCGCGCGTCGCCCCCTTCCGGGCCGACGGCTGCCCAGGGTGGCTGGGCCCAAAGCGCCGGCAAGGCAAAAGAAACGAGGCAAAGCAAAACGGCCCACACACGCCACGAAGGCATGGAGGGTGAATCAGTATCTATCCGCCGAAAACGCATGCAGCAAACTGCTCCCGCCGTTCAAAAAAAGAACCTGTAAAAAGAGTACCTTGAAACCAAAGAGGCTGACCGGGATTCCGATCAGCCTCACAAGTATCACAGAGGATTCCACCTGGCCTGCCGCCTGGCCCCGGCCCAAGTGGGCGGAGCCAGGCAAACGGAACTGCTTCATCAGCAATTCAGCCTAGTTCGAGGCTTTGGCCTTTGACCTGGCATGATGACGCTGGGCCAACGGCTTGCGCGCCACCGGTTTCACCACGGTCTCATCCACCGGGGTGGTTCCCTGCACGTCAGAGGAGAAGTTCGCTCCCGCGGGCACCAGGTAGTCTTCCACCTTCTGGCCGTCGTCAGTGCTGGTCGCCACGCTGACGCGGGAAGCATCGATGCCCTTCTCCGTCACCAGATAGTCCTTGGCGTTGACGGCGCGCTCAGCAGCGAAGTCCTGAACCTTGGCACGCTTGTGCTTCGCCGCATACTTCTCTTGCTTTGCGGTCTTCTCTTTCTCCTTCGCATTCGAGTTGCCAACCAGCACGGCCTTGGCATCAGACTGCTTCTGCAGGCTGAGGGCCACGTCGTCCAGGCAGGCCTTGGCTTCGTTGTCCACGCGCGTCGGACGACGCGTGTCCTTGTCGAAGGAAAGCGAGCAGAGAGCCTGGGTCTTGGGAGCCGGCGGCGGCGGCGGAGCCTGGATGGTCACCGAGGTATTCGACGATGCCGGCTGTCCCTTGTCGTCGGAGACGTTGCAGGTAATCTCAACCGGGCCGGCAGGCGCGCCAGTGGACGAATAGGTGGCCGTGTTGCCGGTGCCGCTGATGGCGCCGCTTGAAGCCGAGTAGGTGTAGGTCAGCGGGCGGTTCTGCGGGCTGACTCCCGTTGCAGTAATCGTGCTGGACTCACCGGGCTTGATGGTGCTGGGGCTGGCCGAACAGCTCACTGTCGGCGGTTCGAACTGCTTGACGGTGAAGGTGGTCGAACCCTCGGCGGACTGCCAGGGCTTGAGGCCTTCCTTCCCGGGCTTGCCCTGCTTCACGCCGCACTTCACGGTGTAGGTGCCGGGAGCCAGGTTGTCTGTTTTCACCAGAGCCGTGGAGCCGTTGCTCCCGGTTACGCCGTCTCCTGACCAGTGATACACGGTGTTCTGCTTTGGATTAAGGTTTCCGGCAGTTCCGGTGATCGTGATCGGCTCGCCCGGATAGACCGAGGCCGGGTTGGCTGCGCAAGCCATCGTCACAGCCGGAGGAGGAGCGATGGTGCCGATGTGGTACACGAGGCCGGTGCTCAGGCGCGCTGCATTGATGTTGGCGCGTCCACCAAAAGCATTGGGGCCAAAGTTCGCATGCATGTACTCATAGTCCGCCTGGAAGAGGCGCAGCGCGAACCGATGATTGAAGAATGGCATTTCATAGTCCAGACCGCCGCCGGCTGTGAGATCCGGTCCCCAGCGGAAAGGATTGTGATAGGGGCCGTCGATCCGGGCGGTGCCCACGAGACCATGAATAAAGGGCGTGAGGTCGCCTGCGGGATAACGGCCAATGACGCCGCCCGCAATGGTCGTAAAGCCGTCGTTGTTTCCTTTCGTACCGGTCAGCGAGCCGGGCGCGCCCTCGACACCATACTCATGAAGCCCAAGCTCCGCCTGGGCCCCGACAAACTTATTGAAGAAATATGCGCCGCTGAAGAGCCCGCCAACATTGACGGCCTTGTAAGAGAAAGGCAGAACCTGACCGCTGGGCAGCGGAACATCCACAGTGCCTTTCGGCGCAAGGTAACTGTAACCAGCGAAGATATCCCACTTGGATGGTGAGTACTCCGAGGGGGCCTTCGTGGCCGGCTTGGCCGCATCCTGGGCTGCCAGCGCGACCGGCATGACCGCAACACATGTCAAAGCCAGAACCCGGCACAAAGATTTCAAAGTTTGCGAGTACATTTTTGTTATCCTCCGCAATCAAAACTGATGATTCTCAGGGAAACGATTGTTAACAAACACCGCTTCCGGATTGGCAAATGCGCTCCGTCAAAGTAGTACAAAAAACGACTAAGCACCTTTAAACGTACCACAAAGGAACACTGGCAGAGCACATTATTTCAATGAGTTGCCTAACTAGTCTCCCCCCTGAGAGACCAGCGAGCAAGGCGAATTATTACCTTCGTAAGTGTCTCAAGTAAGAGAACTTCGAAAGCAGGTACTCATCCCATATTCAAGGTCTTAATCAGGCTGCGCGGTTCGCGCTGGATCTTCTCTTGTAGAAGCGTAATTGCGTATAAGAGTTGCTCGGGCCTTGGAGGACAGCCAGGAACATATATGTCGACGGGGATCACCTGATTCACTCCCTGCACCAGCGCATAGTTATTAAAGACGCCGCCGGAGGTGGCGCAGGCGCCCATGGAAATCACCCATTTGGGCTCCGGCATCTGGTCGTAGAGGCGGCGCACAACCGGTGCCATTTTCTGGGAAACGCGGCCGGCGACGATCATCAGATCGGCCTGCCGGGGCGAGGGCCTGAAGACTTCGGCGCCAAAGCGTGCGACGTCGTAGCGCGACGCTCCCATCGACATCATCTCAATGGCGCAGCAGGCCAGGCCAAAGGTCACGGGCCACACGGAACTCTTGCGAACCCAGTTCACAGCAAAGTCCAGCGAGGTGAGCAGAACGCCCTCCGGCTGCTCATAGCCGTAAGTTACTTCCTTGAGCTTGGCGCGGTTCTTCGCGCTGCTCTCCAATGTTCCAAAAAGATACCGATCGCGCTCTTCAGTGGCCGCCATGTTCTCCATCATACCGCTCTAGCCTGGATTGGAACGCGTGATATGGCTCACAGGAGCAGGCAATCAATCGGAAAGCGCCTGCAACAAAATGTTTCTGGCACTGTTTGACGCCGGAGCCTTGCACGGCTCGCCACACACATCGGGAAATTGCGTGATGCGCCCTGGACCGGCGACGATTTTCCAGCGGATAGTGAAAATCCTTATACAAACTTTATGCTGTTTCCCATATCCTGTAGTTTCGTCTGGTCAAAGATAGCCGCATTCAACGTCCATCAAAATGGCGGCGGGTGGCGACCGGCCTTCAAACGATTCGAGCAGCCAGACCAGCTCGACTGTCTGGCTGCTCGATGCTCAGGCCATTAACCGTTACGCGAGCGGGTCCGTTTATTTGGAGCGAAATCAACGATGTGCAGTCGTAGTGTGAAGCTTTCCCTGGTCTCTGTAGCTCTCTGTCTTCCAACCCTGGCGATGGCCCAGACACCCGCATCAGCACCGGCCACTCAGGCCCAGGTTGCCGCTCTTCAGCAGGCAGTCCAGAATGCCCAGTCCAACGCCGACAACGCATGGATGCTGGTTTCAGCGGCGCTGGTGCTGCTGATGACCGGACCCGGCCTGGCCCTTTTCTACGGCGGGCTGGTGCGGCGGAAGAACATCCTGGGCACCATGATGCAAAGTTTCGCCATGATGGGCCTGGTGACGATTCTCTGGGCGGTCGCCGGATACTCCCTCGCCTTCGGCCACGGCAACTTCTTCATCGGCGGCTTTGAGCATCTGTTCCTGCGCGGCGTGAGCCTCACGCCCAACACCGACTACGCCGCCACCATTCCCGAGCAGACCTACATGGTCTACCAGCTCATGTTCGCGATCATCACGCCGGCGCTGATTACCGGCGCGTTTGCCGAGCGCATGAAGTTCAGCGCCATGGCGGTATTTCTCTCGCTGTGGTCGCTGCTCGTGTACAGTCCCATGGCGCACATGGTGTGGGGCGTTGGCGGGCTGCTCAATGCCAACGGCGGGCACATTCCGAGCCTGGATTTCGCCGGCGGCACGGTGGTGCACATCACCTCGGGCGTCTCGGCGCTGGTGACGGCCATTTATCTGGGCAAGCGTATCGGCTACCCCCACACCAACATGCCGCCCCACTCCATGGTGCTGAGCTTCATCGGCGCGTGCCTGCTGTGGGTGGGCTGGTTCGGATTCAACGCGGGCAGCGCCCTCGGCTCCGGTTCGCTGGCGACCAGCGCGTTTATCAACACGCACTTTGCCGCCGCTTCCGCGGCGCTGGGCTGGACGATTGCCGAGTGGATTCACAACGGCAAGCCCACGGCGCTGGGCGCCATTTCTGGCGCAGTCGCCGGGCTGGTCGCCATCACCCCGGCCTCGGGCTTCGTGCAGCCGTTTCCCGCGCTGCTCATCGGCCTGATTGCCGGCGCTTTCTGCTCGATGATGGTCTTCAAGGTGAAATCGTTCTTTGGCTATGACGACTCGCTGGACGCCTTTGGCGTACACGGGGCGGGCGGCACGCTGGGCGCGATTCTTACCGGCATCTTCGCCACCAGCGCCATCAACGCGGCCTTCGGCAAGGACGCCGCGGGCAATCCTGTCGCCACCGGCGCCATGGATGGACACTGGGGCCAGCTGCTGAACCAGGCAGCGGGCGTGGCCATTGCCTGGGTGCTTTCGATTGTGGGAACACTGGTGTTGCTTTTCATCGTGGACAAGGTCATCGGGCTGCGCGTCTCGGCTGAGGATGAATGGGCCGGACTGGACCTCTCGCAGCATGGTGAAGAAGGCTACGATCTCAATTCCTGAACCGGCGTGTGGAAAAGATCAGGCCGGGTTGGCGCAAGGGGCCACCCGGCCTGATACGCTGTCAAACGAGGCGTTTAATTATGCTCAAAATTGAGGCGATTCTCCAGCCTTCAAAACTCGACGCAGTCAAGGATGCGCTGCTGGAAGCAGGCATCGAAGGCATGACGATTCTTGAGGCCCGCGGCCATGGCCGCCAGAAGGGCCACACCGAGTTCTACCGTGGGCGTGAATACACGGTCGATCTTCTTCCCAAGGTGAAAATCGAGCTGGTGGTCACCGACGATCTGAAAGAGAAAGCGGTGCAGGCCATCATCGGCGCGGCGCGCACGGGACGCATCGGCGACGGCAAAATCTTCGTGAGCCGCATCGACGAAGCCATCCGCATCCGCAACGACGAGCGCGGCGAGACGGCGCTGTAAGCAGTCGGCAGCCGTGATTCATACCTCATTGTGAGGCCGGCCAGGGCGCCGGCCTTGCTGTATGTGCGGGTGGTCAAGCCGCGTGAATGGGAGTTTTGGCGCCTTGCAGACGCACGCACTCCCATTGGAGCCGCAGCGATGCCACAGCCCGATGGAAACAGCCCAATGAAAGAATAGGTTCTGTGAATCCGGGAAATTTTAGTAATCTGTAAGAACAATCTTTTTTTGCTTCGGCAAGCCTCACACAATCCTTATGAATCCAGTCGCTTTCGCGGTTGACGATCTACGGGAGCAGTATCTTCGGGAGATGGCGCTTGTCCGCCAGACCTGTGAGCGCACAGGCGACGGCACAGCTGCCATCCGCCGGCGCTCGGCCGTGGTGGACCGGATTCTGATTGAGATGTGGCGCCGGGCCTTTGCGGGGCAGCCCACGCAGAACGTGGCCCTGCTGGCGCTGGGCGGCTATGGGCGCAAGGATCTCTTTCCCTACTCGGACATCGACGTGCTCTTCGCCTTCGCCGACGACAAGACCGAGGAACAGACGAAGGAATCCGTCCGGGCCATCATCCAGGGCATGTGGGATATCGGCCTGCGCGCCAGCCCCGCTTCGCGCACCGTGAAGGAGGCCGGGCGCTTCGACCCCGACAACCTCGAATTCACGCTGGCCACCCTGGACCACCGCTTCCTCGCCGGTCAATTCCCCCTCTACCAGCAGCTCCATCAGACGGTCTTCCCCGGCCTGGTGCTGAGCGAGTGGAACGTCATCACGCAGAAGCTGGGCGAGATTGCCCGCGCCCGCCACGCCAAATACGGCAACACCATCTTCCATCTGGAGCCCAATCTCAAGGAGTGTCCCGGCGGCCTGCGCGACTACCACCTGGCCGTCTGGTTCGCCCTGCTCTTTCATTTGAAAGAGACCCGCGAGTGGCCCCGGCAGCGCGGCGGCGTCTTCCAGAGCGCGCGCGGAGACGCCGAGGCGGCCTTCGACTTCCTCGCCGCGGCGCGCTGCTTCCTCCACTTCCGCCACGGCCGCGACGACAACACGCTCGACTGGCAGTCCCAGGACGAGGCCGCGGCTAATTCCATCGGGCTGGAGACGCGCGGTACCGCAGACCCGGCCTACTGGATGCGCACCTACTATCGCCACGCGCGCGTCATCTATCGCCGCGCCGCGCTGCTCATGGAGCACCTGCCCGCGCCTGTCAGCTTCTATCGGCAGTTTCGCCGCCGCCGCACGCCCATTGCAGGCACGGATTTCATCCTCGACCAGGGCCGCATCGACATCCTGCCCGGCGCGCAGTTCAGTGACACCAGCGCCATCCTGCGCATCTTCTCGCTGATGGCCACGCATGGCTACACGCTCTCGCAGGCCGCCGAAGACCGCATCACGGACGCGCTGCCCGCGCTGGCCATCCACATCCCCGAGGGGCCGTATCTGTGGAACGCGCTGCGCGAGGTGCTGCTGGGTCCGCACGCAGCCCACGCCCTGCGCACCATGCACGCCCTCGGCGTGCTGGAGATGCTCATCCCCGAGTTCCACGGCATTGACGCGCTGGTGATTCGCGACAGCTATCACCGCTACACCGTGGACGAGCACACCTTTCTGACGATCGACAATGTGCACAGCCTGCGCCAGCCCACGCACGACTATGAGCACCGCCTTGCGCAACTGCTGCCGGAGATTGACCGCCTCGATCTCTTCCTGCTCTCGCTGCTCTTGCACGACACGGGCAAGGGCCGCCGCACGGGCGAGCACACCGGCCAGAGCGTTGAGCTGGCAGACAGCTTTCTGGCCCGTCTGGACTTTGACGCAGAGGAACGCGAGACGGTCCTCAAGCTCATCCGCATGCATCTGGAAATGTCGAACTCCCTGAGACGCGACATTTTCGACATCGAGAACGTGCGCAACTTCTCTGAGAAAATCGGCAGCCCCATGCTGCTGAAGATGCTCACGCTGATGACCTACGCGGACATCAAGGCGGTGAACCCGGAGGCGCTGACGCCGTGGAAGGCAGAGAACCTGTGGCAGTTCTACATGGCCACGGCCAACTTCATGGACCGCAGCGTGGACGAGGTTCGCTACCACGCCGCCATCGACCCCACGCTGCTGAACCGCATCCGCTCGATGGTTCCCATCAGCCAGTACGACCCGTT
>JAGWRX010000223.1 GCA_028876395.1 Acidobacteriota bacterium | reverse complement strand
TCTGTCTAGGCGCCTTCCTCGAGCGCTTTAAGCGTGCGCATGGTTCGCGCTCTTTTTCGCCCGACGGCGATTCGGGAGAACGTCGAGCGGACTCATGCGTGGCGCGTGATGTCGAACCATTTTCATCTGTGCCTGGAGACGCCGTTGGCGAACATGGTCGAAGGGATGCGCTGGCTGCAGGGAACGTACGCGAGCGGTTCACTCGGCTGCGCGGCTAGAGCGGTTCAACAAAAGACGTAGCCGATCGGGAGTACGGAGCCTGCACCGGTAGGGCTGGGACTCCGCTCCCAGCCAGCAATGGCGCGGAGCGGAGTCCGCGCCCTACCAGCGGCTACGAATCAGGTTAAAACCGTTCTAGCGTCCCAGCGTCTAGGGCGGACAGGACGCAGCCACAGAAAAGACAACCGGCCCGCAGTGGAGTGCGGGCCCCGACGTCGGGTTCGCGAGGCTCAGCAGAAACGCCCGGCTGCGGGAGGATGGCCGGGCACCTCACGTCTCCGTCTGACCACCGGAGCGAAGAGACCGCCATGTTGGTCGCAAGGCCCAAATCGATCTCACTCGGAGTCCGCAAAGTTCGCGAGGGTGATGAAGCACCGAGCTTTTCCGCGGATGACGCTGATAAACGCGGATCAGAGACATCCGCGTTCCTCCGCGAAATCCGCGGGACCGAACACTTCACAGGAGGAAGCGGAGGAAGCAGAGCAATACCGCCTTCTCTGCTGCCTCTGCGATCTCCTGTGAATGGATCGGGGCCGGCTTCAGCGCAGTCCATGCGTGTAGGAGAAGGGACAGACCGAACACCTCACAGGAGAAAGCGGAGGAAGCAGAGCCATACCGCCTTCTCTGCTGCCTCTGCGATCTCATGTGTGAGCGGCGGCGCGAACGTCGTAATTTTGTAGCGGAGAAGAAGTCGACACGAGCACGAAGCGCCGCCTGGTGGCGAGGTTCGCCACCGGCGGCTCGCGTTGGGTTAGGTTGGATTTTCTTCCGGCAGGCGGTCCTTCATGCGGTAGGATTTGCCTTCGACGACGACGGTGTGGGCGCGGTGGAGCAGGCGATCGAGGATGGCGGAGGTGATGCCGGCGTCGTTGTTGAAGATCGTCGGCCAGTGTTTGTAGGCCTTGTTGGTGGTGACGATGATCGAGCCGCGCTCGTACCGCTGGCTGATGATCTGGAAGAGCAGATCGGCACCGGCCTTGTCGAGCGGTAGGTAGCCGACTTCGTCCAGGACGAGCAGCGCGGGCGCGAGATACTTCTTCAGTTCGGAATCGAGCCGGTGAGTGGCCTGTGCAGCGAGCAGCGTGTTGATGGCGTCGACGGCGGTGGTGAAGAGGACGGCATGGCCGGCCTGGCAGGCCGCGTATCCGAGCGCGATGGATAGGTGTGTTTTTCCCAATCCGACGCCGCCGCAGAAGACGGCGTTGGTGCGTTCGGCGATGAAGCGCAACTCGAACAGATGCCGCACCTGGGCCTCGTTGATCTGCTTGGGCCAGTCCCACTGGAACTGATCCACGGTCTTCTTCACGGGGAACCGGGCGGCCTTGATCCGGCGTAAGAGCGCGTGCTGCTGGCGATCCTGCGCCTCCGCAGCCGCCCCGCGCTAAGGTTTGACGAATCAAGCCCGAGCGGAGACAATAGGAGAGTTGCATCCCTCCTTATGTGGGCCTGTGGCGCAGCTGGGAGCGCGCTTCCATGGCATGGAAGAGGTCATCGGTTCGATCCCGATCAGGTCCACCAATCATTTCAACAGTTTAGGCAGAACAAGCGTTCGCAGCTCGAGCGCTTCGTGTCGCGATTCGTTTCGCGATCGGCCCTTCTGGCGCGCGTGGCCGGAGCCTTTGTTGGTGTGCGCTTGGTGAAAGCGTCGAGAAACGGTCTGGGGCGCCGGAAGAGCCTGTTCCGGCACCCCGAAAAAACCGGAGCAGCACCGGCCGGATGATCCCTGAAAGCGGGCCTCAGCCCGGCCGGCACCGGTGAGAATTCTCCCCAGACACACCTCCGGTCAGGCGATGCGCGCCAGGCCGCCGGCTCTCTTCTCCGTTCGCGCGCTTTTCGATGAAGCCGGCTGATGCTTCAACGTGCGCAGCCGCCCGCCGATGCCGCCTGCGGTTTGCAGGTGGCTCGCGGCAAGGCCCTCGACCAACTCCATCCGGCACGCGTGACGGATAAGCAGCATGGGCAGCATCTCGTGCAGTGTTGTGACCGTTTGCATCTCGTTGCAGGCGGGACACCGCTGTGAAGCGGATGCCGTGACCAGCCCGCAACTTCCGCACTGATGCAGCGCGGGGTTCAGTTCTTCCACCAGCAAAAGCGAAGCGAGAAGACCACGCTGGAGCTGATGCAGCGTCTGGTCCACGCCGGTCACGATCCCCTGGGTTCGATTGAGCAGTTCGTCGATGACGCGCTCCTTGCGGCGCGCCTCGTATTCCCGCAACCTCGTCTCGATGCGGGCCTGAATGTCGGCTGAGGGCTCTTCAGAGCTGACATGCGCGATGAGGACCGCCTGCTCTCTGAGGGACTGCGGCAGTTCCTCTTGCACCTGCTTCGTAAGCCGCTCTGACCCAAGCAAATAGACCTGGTCGATTGAGTGCGCATCGCAGTATGCGGCAATGACTTTCGCGACCTCGTGCAACAGGCGCACATACTCCGCCTCGACGCGGCGATCGAACAGCTCGCGCTGCGCGCCATGCGGCATGCGCGTGCCCTGCTTTGCCATGTGCTCGCGTTCCTTCTGCCGCCAGTGCGAGGTATCAATCTTGAACGGCTGCTCGGCGAACTGGGTCAGCCCGCTGAAGGCGTATTCGTACAGGCGAACGCCTGACAGATCCAGTACCGCTGCGCATGCAGGCCGATGCCGCGCGATGATGGCGTTCAATTGCCACAGGTGGGGTTTGCCCCAGTGAAGTTCATTCGACGGCTCGGCCTGCAGCGGGATGACCTGCCAG
>JAGWRX010000222.1 GCA_028876395.1 Acidobacteriota bacterium | reverse complement strand
TCCACGACGGACCCGTCGGGGGACGGGATACGCATCGAGAAGCCGTCCATCTTGCCCTTGAGCTCGGGGAGGACCAGCCCGATCGCCTTCGCGGCACCCGTGGACGTCGGGATGATCGACAGCGCGGCCGCGCGGGCACGGCGGAGGTCCTTGTGCGGGAAGTCGAGGATGACCTGGTCGTTGGTGTAGCTGTGGATGGTGGTCATGATGCCGGAGACGATGCCGAATTCCTTGATGAGCACCTTGACGACGGGGGCCAGGCAGTTGGTGGTGCAGCTGGCGTTGGAGATGACGTTGTGCCTGGCCGGATCGTACTTGTCCTGGTTGACGCCGAGCACGAGGGTGATGTCTTCGTTGCTGGCCGGGGCGGAGATGATGACCTTCTTGACGGTGGAGCCGAGGTGAGCCTTGGCCTTAGTTGCATCGGTAAAGTGGCCTGTGGACTCGACGACAATCTGCGCGCCAACCTCGGCCCAGGGCAGCTTGGCGGGGTCTCTTTCGGCCCAGACCTTGATCTTTTTGCCATCGACGGAGATGAAGTCGTCGCCCGCGGCAATCTGATTGGGCAGATTGCCCAGGATCGAGTCGTACTTGAGCAGGTGCGCCAGCGTTGCGGGGCTGGTCAAGTCGTTTACGGCAACGAAATCAATCTCGGGATTGCCAAGCGCGGCGCGCAGAACGTTGCGGCCAATGCGGCCGAAGCCGTTGATGCCAACCTTAACTGCCATGTGTATTCTCCTTCGTAGTCGATGAGGCTGAGGTTTTGGGGTCGAAGCGTTCGGCGGCTGAAATAGGCTCCAGCAGGCAATTCCACCAAACCCTTGATCGTAACATCTGCGACTGGAGAGACGAAATAAAAACGCATTCCTCTCAGTCTTTGGCCAGACCCATGTCGAGACCATTGTGTGGTCCTCAACGGAGGATGGTATGTGACGAAATGCACAGGATTTGCAGCGCCCTGCATAAATATGGTATCCCGGTATCAATACGAAGGTGTTCAAAGCGGCATGAGACGACGTTCCAGACGCGCCCCCAATATTTCGGAATCCACTGGCAAGATCGGTCAGGAAATCCCTTCGAATCAACCGCGGCCGTTGGTGCCGCACTATCCGGACGAGTTTGCGGCGCACGCTCCGCAGCCCCCGGAGCCCAAGCAGCATGCGCCCGCGCGGCCCGTTCCGCAGCCGAAACCGGCGCGGCAGGAGTGGACGCAGCCCGCGGAACCCGGGCGGCTTGAGATGGAGACGCAGCCCGAGTCGCCGTCGGTGCCCCCGCCGGAGGCCGAAGCGGCTTCGCGCTCGCCGCAGGCTCCGAAGGGCTATGTGGTGCTGGCGATTGGATTGCCGGGGTCGGGGAAGACGACGTGGTTCCGGCGGCGGGGGGTGACTCCGCTGTCGAGCGACCTGCTGCGCAACATCCTGTTTGACGACGTGGAGGAGCAGCGCTACCAGGGGCTGGTCTTCTCGACGCTGCGCTCGCTGCTGCGGGCAAGGCTGATTGCGCGCATGCCGTGGAACTATGTGGATGCGACGAATCTGTCAGTCCATGAGCGGCGGCAGTGGATCAAGATGGCGAAGAGCTTCGGTTACGAGGTGCAGGCGGTGTTCTTCGATGTTCCGCTGGAGGTTTGCCTGGAGCGGAACCGCTCGCGCGACCGCATGGTGAGCGAGGACGTGATGCGCAAGATGGCCGAGAAGCTGAAGCCGCCGGTGTTTGAAGAGGGTTTTGCCAAGATCACCGTGGTCAGGGTGAAGAGCGCGAACTGAACAGACTGACGCAAGAGGTCTACGCATGAGCGATTCGCCTACTGCTGCTCCTTATGTCGAGCCGTGGCTGCGCGGTACCCACGCAGATGTTCCGGCGGTAGGACGCGCGGTGCTGCACGCCTTCGATCTTGCGCTGGACGATCTGACGAAGTGGACCGAGGGGCTGACCGACGCCGAGGTTCATGCGCAGCCGCTGGGACTGACGGCGATTTCCTATCACCTGAAGCACATTGCCCGCGCCACCGATCGGTTGCTGAGCTATGCAGAAGGCAAGCCGATTTCTGCTGAGCAACTGGCGGCGCTGAAAGGCGAGCAGGGCGGCGAGGAGACACTGGCCGAACTGCTGGCCGAGGTGGAGGCCGCGTTCAGCGATGCGGCCGAGCGGGTGCGCGTGCTGGCCACGGCCGACTTCAACACCTTTCGCGGGGTGGGCCGGAAGCAACTGCCTACCTCGATTGGCGGCGCGCTTGTGCATGTGGCCGACCACACGCAGCGGCATGTGGGCCAGGTGGTGACGACGACCAAGGTGCTGCGGGCGCTGCGGGGCTGAGGGTTGTCCCTGCCGCGGCGGGCTTTTCGAGATTCTTCTTATAAATCAATGAGTTAAAGCGCGAGTTGGGTGGGGCGAAGGCTCGCGCGGCGCGGCGCGGTGGCGGCCATGCTCCGGTGGCGCGCGGCCCTGCGTGCTCGATTTCTCCCTGAAATAGTTGATTATAAAAGCCTTGTGGTCTTTGCGCCGGCGGCTTGCCGAGGCTGGAACGAGTGCGCACAAAATATGCACAAATTGCGCGGAATGTACGCGATAGAGTTCTGATTTGCATGAACTATGCAAATTGTGATGGTGATGCGCATCACTGAAGTCGTTTGGGACATGGAGGAACATACATCGGGCTTTAGAGAAGTTCCGACTGCAAGCCGGGAGGTAGGCGAGCGATGTTGCGACGGGCGCCGAAACGCACATTGGGCTGTGTCCGGGGAGGCGAGAAAGCATGACGTGGAGCGATCAATTTCGATCCAGGAGCATGAGTGCGGCACAGGCGCTGGAGGCTGTGCGTTCAGGCGATCGGGTGTGGATTCAGTCAGGGTGCGGGACGCCTTCCATGTTGGTGGATGCGCTGGTGGCGCGTGCGGCGGGGTTGCGCGATGTGGAGATTATCCACATGAAGACGCTGGGCAATGCGGATTATACGAAGCCCGAATACGCGGGGCATTTTCGTCATCGCGGATTGTTTCTGGGCGAGAACGTGCGCGAAGCCGTGGCGGCGGGTCGCGCGGACTATACGCCGATTTTTCTGAGCGAGATTGAGGGATTGTTTGAGAGCGGGCAGCTGCCGCTGGATGTGGTGCTGATGCAGGTTTCGCCGCCGGATGCGCACGGGTTTGTGAGTCTAGGCACGACGGTGGACTGCACGCTGACGGCGGCGCGCTTTGCGAAGGTTGTGATCGCGGAAGTGAACGAGCGGATGCCGCGCACGCTGGGCGATACGTTTATCCACGTCAGCCACATCACGGCGCTGGTGGAGACGTCGCACCAGTTGCTGGAGCTTCACCCGGAGCCGTTCACGGATCTGCATCTGCGCGTGGCGCGCAACGTGGCCTCGCTGATACCGGATGGAGCGACGCTGCAGACGGGGATCGGGGGGATTCCGGACGCGGTGATGGCGTGCCTCGAAGACAAACACGACCTGGGGATTCACACGGAGATGTGCTCGGATGGCGTGATCGAGCTGATGGAGTCGGGCGTCATCAACGGGGAGCGGAAGTCGCTGCACAAGGGCAAGGCGGTGGCGGCCTTTGTGCTGGGCTCGCAGCGGCTGTTTGATTTTATCCACGAGAATGCGAGCTTCGAGTTCCGGTCGATCAGTTACACCAACGATCCGTTTGTGGTGGCGCAGAACGACCGGATGGTGGCGATCAACTCGGCGCTGCAGGTGGACCTGACGGGGCAGGTGTGTGCGGATTCGCTGGGGACGCGGCCTTTCAGCGGATTTGGCGGGCAGGTGGATTTCATTCGTGGAGCGGCGCGGTCGCGGGGCGGGGTGCCGATCATTGCGCTGCTTTCGACGGCGCAGCGCGGGGTGGTGTCGCGCATTGTGCCGGTGCTGGAGCCGGGCGCAGGCGTGGTGACATCGCGCGCGGATGTGCATTACGTGGTGACGGAGCACGGCGTGGCGTACCTGCACGGCAAGACGCTGCGCGAGCGGGCGCAGGCATTGATTGCGATTGCCGAGCCGCGCTTTCAACAGGAGCTGGAAGACTTTGCCGTGGGAGCGCACTACCTGGAACGCAAGGCCGCGGCGGCGTTTGCGTGAGCGCGTCGACCGGCCGGGGAGGAGCAGAGACGGATGGAAGAGAAGAAGCGGAGCCGCGGTTTGCTGCGGGTGGATGTGAATGAGTGCAAGGGATGCGGGATGTGCGTGGAGGCGTGTCCGCCGAAGGTGATCAGCATGAGCGAGAAGCTGAACCACTACGGCTATCGCACGGCGACGTATGCGGGCGAGGGCTGCACGGCGTGCGGAATCTGCTTCATGGTGTGTCCGGAGCCGGGTGCGATTACAGTGCTGCGCGCGGTGAATCACATGGCCGGCGCGGGAGGCGGATTGAAGGCAGGCGTTGAGGGAGCGATGGCATGCGCAAGCAACTGATGAAGGGCAATGAGGCGATTGTCAAGAGCGCGATTCTTGCCGGATGCCGCGCGTATTACGGGTATCCGATCACGCCGGCGAGCGAGATTGCGGAAGCAGCGGCGAACTATCTGCCGCAGACGGGCGGAGTGTTTCTGCAGGCCGAGAGCGAGGTTGCGGCGATCAACATGCTGTACGGGGCGTCGTCGGCTGGCGTGCGCTGCATGACGGCATCGAGCGGGCCGGGGATCAGCCTGATGCAGGAAGGCATCAGCTACATGGCCGGCGCGGAACTGCCGTGCGTGATTGCGGATATTACGCGCGGCGGGCCGGGGCTGGGCAATATTGCATCCGAGCAGAGCGATTATCACCAGGCGGTGAAGGGCGGCGGTAACGGCTGCTACCACACGCTTGTGCTGGCGCCTCACTCCGTGCAGGAGATGGCCGATTTGACGGCGCTGGCGTTCGAGCTGGCGGATCGCTACCGGACGCCGGTGATGCTGTTGGCCGATGGCTTTGTGGGGCAGATGATGGAGCCGGTGGAGTTTCCGCAGACGGCAGCCGAGCCGCATGTGCCGCAATGGGCGGTGACGGGCATGGCTGAGTCGCGCGGCAATCTGATTACGTCGCTGCACATGGGCAGCGACGATCTGGAGGCGCATGTGCGGCACCTGGAGGCCAAGTACAAGCTGGCGGAGCAGAACGAGACGCGCGCCGAAGAGTGGTTCACGGAGGATGCGGAGATTGTGCTGGTGGGCTACGGGATCGTGGGCCGCATCCTGAAGGCAGTCACTGCGGAGGCGCGCGCGAGCGGCATGAACGTGGGGCTGCTGCGGCCCATCACGCTGTATCCGTTTCCGACGAAGCATTTTCAGAGGCTGGCTCCGCAGGCGCGCGTGTTTGTGGTGGTGGAGATGAGCACGGGGCAGCTTGTGGAGGATGTGCGGCTGGCGCTGAATGGAGTGCGGCCGGTCGAGTTCCTGAGCCGCGTGGGCGGAAACGTGCCGTCGCATGAAGAGGTGCTGGAGTTTGTGCGCAAAGTGGCGCGGCGTTACCTGCCGGCCATGACACTGGATGAGGAGCAGATGGCTCATGTCTAGCGAATTGATTGCGGAATACGAAGTGGTGCACGGCAAGGCGAAGTCCTTCTACGAGCTCTATGCGCGGAAGGATGAGCTGCAGCACCAGACGCACTATTGCCCGGGGTGCGGGCATGGGCAGATTCACAAGATGCTGGCGAGCGCCATTGATGAACTGGGCATTCAGGACAGGACGATTCTGGTGAGCCCGGTAGGCTGCTCGGTGTTTGCGTACTACTACTTTGACGTGGGCAATGTGCAGGCGGCGCACGGGCGCGCGCCTGCGGTGGCGACGGCGCTGAAGCGCAGCCGGCGGGGCAGCATCGTTGTGGCGTACCAGGGCGATGGGGATTTGTCGGCGATTGGCTCGGCGGAGATTCTGCACGCGGCCAATCGGGGCGAGAACGTCACTGTGATTTTCGTGAACAACGCCATTTACAGCATGACGGGCGGACAATACGCGCCGACGACGCTGCTGGGGCAGAAGAGCACGACGACTCCGCTGGGCCGCAGCGCGGAGAATGAGGGCTACCCGCTGCACGTGAGCGAGTTGCTGGCGAGCCTGGAAGCGCCGGTCTACATTGAGCGCGTGGGACTGGGCGACAACAAGCAGATTGCGCAGGCTGGGCGGGCCATCCGGCGGGCAGTGGAGAACCAGGTGAAGGGGCTCGGCTTCTCACTGATTGAAGTGCTGTCGCCGTGTCCGACGGTGTGGAAGATGCAGCCGGTGGAGGCGCAGCACTGGGTGCGGGATGTGATGGAGAAGACATTTCCGCTGGGCGTCTTTCGCGATCGCACGAAGGAAGCGAAGGCGTGGCCAGCGCACGAGGCGCCGCCGGCGCTCGACAGGATTCCGCAGATTCTTGGTGTGGCGGATGAAGATTTGCCTGCAGGCAATGCATCCCTGATGGCGCGGGCCGATGATGTGGATTTGCACGTGCGGGTGGCGGGCTTTGGCGGGCAGGGCGTGCTGCTGCTGGGCGAAGTACTGGCGGAGGCGGGGCTGGACGCGGGGCTGGAGGTTTCATGGCTGCCGTCGTATGGGCCGGAGATGCGTTCGGGCACGTCGAACTGCCACGTGCGGCTTTCGCGGGAGCCGATTGATTCGCCGCTGGTGACGGTGCCGAATGTGCTGGTGGCGATGAATGAGCCGTCGCTGCGGAAGTTTGACCAGAGCGTGCGGCCCGGAGGATGGGTGATTTACAACGGCGATGCATTTCCCGAGGATTGCGCGCGCAAGGACGTGCATGTGCTGGCGCTGCCGTTTACGCGCGTGGCCGACGAGCTGGGCGATGCGCGCGCGGCCAACATGGTGATGCTGGGGGCGCTGCTGGAGATTGCGGGAGCGCTGCCGCAGGCAAGCATTGACGCGGCGCTGAAGCGGCTGGTGAAGAACCCGCGCTGGGTCGAACTGGACGAACGCGCACTGGCGCGAGGACGGGAACTCTACCGGGAATCGTGTCTGGAGGCATGTCATGAAGGCTGAGGCTGATCCGAAGCTGATCGTGTATTTTGGCGGGCAATATATTCCGCTGCGCGAGGCGCGCGTAGGGATTTTGACCCATGCGCTGCATTACGGAACCGGGGTGTTTGAAGGGATTCGCGCGTATTGGGATGAAGCCGGGCAGGAGCTGTTTGTGATGCGCCCGGTGGAGCACTTTGAGCGCTGGAAACAGAACTGCGGCATCCTGCGCATTGATGTGCCGGCGACGCCGGAGGAGTTGAGCGCCATTACGGTGGAGCTGATGCGGAGGAACAATTTCCGCACCAATGTGTACGTGCGGCCGCTGGCTTACAAGAGCGCGGAGCGCGTGGGCGTTAGCCCGGACGACGAGGATGCGTTCGCCATCATTGCGCTGCCGTTTGGGGATTATCTGCATGCGGACAAGGGTCTGCATGCTGGCGTGAGCTCGTGGCGGCGCATCGAGGACAACGCGATTCCGGCGCGCGCGAAGATTTGCGGGGCGTATGTGAACAGCGCGCTGGCGAGCGACGATGCCAGGCGCAATGGGTTTGACGAGGCGATTCTTCTGAACGAGAGCGGGCAGGTTGCGGAGGGGTCAACGTGCAACCTCTTCATGATGCGCAAAGGCGTGCTTATCACTCCGCCGGTTCATGAGAACGTGCTGGAGGGCATTACGCGCGACTCAGTGATGCAACTAGCGCGGCGCGAACTTGGGGTGCAGGTGGTGGAGCGGGCCATCGACCGGAGCGAGCTGTATGTGTGCGACGAGTTGTTCCTGACGGGAACTGCGGTGGGCGTGGAGCCGGTGGTGCGCGTGGATCATCGTCCGGTGAGAGATGCGGAGATGGGACCAGTTACGCGCGCGCTGCGGCAGCTTTACTTCGATGCCGCGCTGGGACATCTGGCGGCATACCGGCAGTGGCTGGTTCCGGTGAACCACGGTGACAAGGAGCCTGAGGCCGGACCCGAGCGCGTTGCGGTTTCGCTGGCGATCTGAACGCAGCGCAAGCGGACACGAGTGAGACACCCGTGCAGCGGCCTGGGGAAGGCAAGGAGGGTGAAGCGATGCTCACGACGAAGATCAATGGGAATGCCTATGACGTTGCCCTCGAGAACTTCGATGCGGCAGCGGACGCGCTGGCGCTGGACAACGATACGCGGGAGGCGATCAAGTATCCCGAACGCGTGCTGACGGTGAGTCTGCCGGTGCGCATGGATGACGGGCGCATACACCGCTTTGAGGGCTACCGCGTGCAGCACAGCATGGTGCGCGGGCCGGCGAAGGGCGGCATACGCTACCACCCGCAGGTGACGCTGGATGAAGTGAAGGCGCTGGCCACCTGGATGACATGGAAGTGCGCGGTAGTGAATATTCCGTTTGGGGGCGCGAAGGGCGGGATTACGTGCGATCCGAAGCACATGTCGCAGGGTGAGCTGGAGCGGATGACGCGCCGGTACACGAGCGCGATTCTGCCGATGATCGGGCCGAAGCAGGACATTCCCGCGCCGGATGTCTACACGAATGCGCAGACGATGGCGTGGGTCATGGACACGTACAGCGCGACCAAGGGCTACCCGGTTCCCGGTGTTGTGACGGGCAAGCCGATCAGCCTGGGTGGATCGCTGGGGCGCAGCGAGGCCACGGGCCGCGGCGTGTTCTACACGATCCAAAGCGCGTGTGAGCATTTGCACAGGGAACTGAAGGGGTCTACGGTTGCGGTGCAGGGCTTTGGAAACGTGGGCTCGATCACGGCGCAGATGCTGCATGAGGCAGGCGCGCGCGTGATTGCGGTGAGCGATTCGACGGGCTGCGTCTACAATCCGCACGGGCTGAATATTCCGGCGCTGATGCATCTGAAGGATCTGACCGGGCGCGTGGAGGGCTTCCCTGAAGCGGAGAACATTCGCCACGCCGACCTGCTGGCGATGGACTGCGACGTGCTGGTGCCGGCGGCGCTGGAGAATGCAATTCACTCTGACAACGCAGCCGCTGTGCGCGCGCGGATTGTTGCCGAAGCGGCGAACGGCCCGGTCACGCCCGCAGCGGACAGGGTTCTGGAAAGCATGGGAGTGTTTCTGATCCCCGACATTCTGTGCAATGCGGGCGGAGTGACGGTCTCCTATTTCGAATGGGTGCAGGATGAGCAGCACCTGTTCTGGGAGGCGCAGGATGTGTACAGGAGGCTAGAGCGCGTGATGACGATTGCGTTTCGCGATGTGCTGAAGCTGCACGAAGAGCGGAACGTGCCGATGCGCATCGCGGCCAATATGCTGGGCGTGGGGCGCGTGGCGGAGGCGGTGCATCTGCGCGGGATCTATCCGTAGAGCCGAGCGGAGAGGCAGGCTGTCAGCGGAGGCGAAGCGCAACAGGCGGAAGCGCCTGTGTGCGGCTCTGCAGGGAACCGGCGAGAGGCGTCAGAGACTCTTGATCTCGTCCATCTTGTCGAAGAAGTGCCCCATCTTTTCCTGCTTGGTGCGCAGGTAGCGCTCGAAGCTTTCCTGCGGCTCGACTTCGGCGGAGACACGTTCTGTAACGATGACGCCGGCCGACTGCAGCGCGGCCACTTTCTCGGGATTGTTGGTGATGAGCCGGACCTGCGAGACGCCGAGCAGCTTGAGCACCTCGGCGGGCAGTTC
>JAGWRX010000221.1 GCA_028876395.1 Acidobacteriota bacterium | reverse complement strand
CAAGTTTGCCGGTGACCATACTGCGAGGGATCACCCGTTCCCATCCCGAACACGGAAGTTAAGCCTCGCTGGGCCGATGGTACTGCACGGGCGACTGTGTGGGAGATTAGGTGATCGCCGGCAATAATATCAGCAAAAAGGCCATGTCTTCGGACATGGCCTTTTTTGCTTTTCCGCTTCAATTCCTCCATCCGCGCAGCTCTGACCATCGCTCCAGCCTCGGAATCCTCCACCAAAGCAATGGGGCAAGGACCAGGCCGCGCATTCGCCGTCCGCTCCTCGCCCCGTTTCCTTCCTGCTTTGCTCTTACTTGCCGGCCTCTTTCACCAGCTCTTGCGACCTGCCCATCGCTTCCGTCCGGCTCTTCTTCAGCGCCTCCATATCCAGACCGCCAGCAATCCATCTTTGCGGCGAATAGCGCTTGATATTCTCCTCGAGGTGTTCGGCAAAGCTTGAGGCAATCTTTGCCACAGCGTCCTGCGCCTCGGGCAGCACCTCATGGAAGTGCGCCAGCTCTTCCTGTGCGCGCTCCGGATAGTAGCTGAGCCGGTCGCCCGCCTGCATGGCGTCGATAAGGGCATCCGGCGGGTTGGCAACCGGCTGCGTCTGGTTCATTGCATCGTAGGCCCCTCGCAGCCGCGCCATGGCGCCGGCAAAGCCGTCCAACTCGCCGCGGCGTGCCGCGAGTCCGGCGGCGCGCTGTACCTCGATGACCACCGTGCTCTGCACACTCTGCCGCCCCACCGGAATCACCGTGGTCAGCGTATTGCCCTTGTAGCTCCAGCCGTCTTGGCCCAATGGTCCAGCCTGCTTCACTGCGACCCCATTCACCTTGACGGACGCCGGCGGCCAATCGGCAGGCAGCCGCAGCTCATAGCCCCGCATTTTCAACATGCCCGGGAAGCTGCCCTCGACCGGCCCAATCTCCACGCGCAGGGTGTCGCCGGTTTGCGCAGCCTTGATGGGTGTGTGCGCAAACACGCCGCGCTGGTAATTGACGGAAGCGCCGGAGTCCTCATAGACCGAATAGTTGCTGCTCGCGCCGGGTTTCAGCGGCCACACGTTCACAATCAGCGGATCCACGGGCTTCTCGCCGGTGTAGCGCATGGGCGGCTGCATCGGCACAATCGCTCCGGCCTTCAGGTATACCGGCGTCTGGTCGATGGAGAAGCTTCGCTCCACCGTCAGGGGTCCGGCCAGGTGCTTGCCCGTGGGCCACTCGATCCATTCCCCAGCGGGCAGCCACACCTTTTCCGTCGCCAGGCCAGATGCCTTATCGGCCGGTGCGACGATCGGCGCAACCAGCATCTCATCGCCGAAGAGGTATTCGTCCTTGCTGCTGTAAGCAGCGTCCTCTTCCGGCCAGTCATAATAGAGCGGTCTCAGGAAAGCGACACCGGTATCATAGGTGCGCCGCGCCTCCGTATAAATGTACGGCTGCATTGCATAGCGCAATTGGAAGCTCGACCGCAGGATCGACGAGTACGGCTCGGGATAGGCCCAGATGCGCCGCTCCGACTCGGGGTTCTTCGTCGTATGTGTGCGCAGAATGGGGCTGAACGTGCCGAACTGCACCCAGCGCGTGTAAAGCTCCGGCGCAACCGCTCCCGGCATGTGGCCGCCGATGTCGTGGCTCCAGTAGGCATAGCCCACGTTGGCAGCCGTCGCTGTGAACCACGGCTGGAAAGCCAGTGAGTCCCACACCGAAACCGTGTCGCCGGAGAAGCCAATCTGATAGCGGTGGTTGCCCAGCCCTCCCCAGCGGTGGAAGAGCAGCGGCCGATTGCCTTCGCGCTGCTGATCGGTGAAATGGAGATAATTGAGCCACCAGGTGTTGTTCACGCCGGGCAGTTTCGTGTCCAGCTCCTGTTGCCAGTCCAGCCACCAGAAATTGATGCCCTGCTTCTCCAGCGGGTGAAGGACAATGTTGAAGTAGTTGGTCGCCCATTTCTTGTTGGTGGGATCGAAGGGAACGTATTTCTTCGTTGCCGGGTCTATGCCCATGGCCCTGGCCATCGCCGGGTACGCAGCCTCCCACGGCTGGATACCGGAGGCGGGGTGCAGATTGAGGCTGGTTTCAAGGCCGGCGGCATGCAGTTTGTCGAGGAACTGCGTCGGGTCAGGGAAGAGCAGTTTGTTCCATGTATAGCCGCTCCAGCCCAGGTTTTGGCCTGCCTGGTCCACCTGCCCGGCTGCTTCCAGCTGTTCCTTGTTGATGTGCCAGTCCATGTCGATAACGAACACGTCCAGTGGCGTGTCATTCTCGTGGAAGCCTTTGATGATCTCCTCAATCTCCTGGTCGCTGTAGGCCCAGTAGCGCGACCACCACGCGCCGAAGGCGAAGCGCGGCGGCAGCGGGATGCGTCCTGCCACGCGCACATAGTCGCCCAGCGCCTTGCGGTAGTCGTGCCCGTAGCCGAAGAAGTACAAGTCCTGCCGTTCGCCGGCGGGCCGCTCCATCACCCACGGCCACGGACTCTTTTCGCCTTGCAGAAAGCGGAAATCAGCGGAGTCGAACAGCGGCCTCGTCGAGTCGTCCACCAGCGCCCAGCCGGAGCGCGACACCAGCCCCTCGCCGATGGGCTCCCTGGTCTTGCTGCCCAGCGCACCGTCCAGCGTGCGCGTGGTGCCCTGCAGATTCTCAGGGTCCGTCATGCCCGGATGCCACACCACCGGCTTGCCGTCCACCGTCATTTCAATCGACAGATCGCCCGGCCCGAAGCGCCCCGTGGATGCAGGCGACGGCGTGTAGTGCAAGATCAAGGCACTTGTCTTGATGCTCAAAGCCCTGGCGTCATTGACTGTCAGAATCGTTGAATCAAACTTCGGCACCGGCAGCCGGCGGTTGAGAAACACAAACGAAGCGTGGTCCTCAAACTTGCCGTCCGCGGCCCACTCCATGCGGATCAGCTGCGGCGTCAGCACGGTGAAGCGCGCCTTGCCCAGCGTGACGATGGCTTTGGGATCGGCCACCGGGTCGGTGACCGGCAGACTTTGTGGCGCGCTCGCAACTCTCGCGTGTGCCTGCTGCGCGGGTGGATTGGCCTGTGTGTGCGCTGGGATTCCTGGTGAAATTCCGGCGGCGAGTACGATTGCGGCAAAGTGATGCAGTGAAATACGCACGTCTTCCCCCTTTTGTTTTGGACTCCAAAGGGAAGGCTATCATCTGGGGAATTGCGAACGCAGTGCGCGCCGCGAATCCTGCGTGGGCGGCATGCAGTGAGAGATGGGCAAACACGGGTGCAAACACGTATGCCCACCTCAGACGCGATCAAGCTGCGCTCAAGGTGGGCATAGGGAATCGAGGCGCGCGAAGATGCATCGCGCTGCCGCGATTACTACATTGCGATGTGGACCGAGTGCTCCAGCGTGAAGGTGAGCATGGTCTCGGCGGGCAGCAGAATTTCTTTGTTGCCCGTAAAGGCGGTGCCGGCGGTGCCGGCGCCTGCGCCGGCGAGGCCGCCAATCAGCGCGCCCTTGCCGCCGCCGGCGAGGCCGCCAATCAGTGCGCCCAGGCCTGCGCCGCCGCCGATGAACTCAGCGCTGCGCCTGCCCTTGCCCTGCTCCACCTTTGACATGGTGCTGGTGGCCACCGGATAGCTGCCGGAAACAGCCTGCACCCGCTCAAGACGAATCGCGAGAGCGGCGCCGCCCTTGAAGCGCCCCAACGGCTTGGCATCGATTACGGTGCCCTCGGCGCGCGCCCCTCGCGCAATCACGGTCTGCCCGTCAACAACCACATCGTCGGCGATGGTCGCGCTGAAGTTGTCCCCAGCCTGGCTGATCTTCGATCCAAGATCCTCATCGAGCCGGACGCGCAGGTGCGTGCCGGAAGGCAGGTCTACCATCGCGGGCGGTGGCGGCTGCTGCGGTCCCTGCGGCGCTCCGCCGCCCCCAGCATATTGCTGAGGCGACGAACGCCGCGACGGAGCGGACTGCCCTGGCTGCCCGGGCTGACCCGGCTCGCCGGGCTGCGAAGTGCCTGGGCCCGTCTGCGCCGTACCTGGCGCGGAGGGCTGCGCAGTCTGCGCGTTTTGGTTGTCTGCCTGCTGATTCGTGCTCTTGCATCCGCTGAGCGAAAGCCCGACGGCCAACGCCAGGGCTGCAACTGGAACAAACGTACGATTGAAATTCATACAGCGAGCTCCTTCGAATGGGGGGATTACAACTCTACGTGGTAGAAAAAAGAGGGTGCTTGCGCACCCCCCGATTGCGACGCTAGTAGCTTAGATGCTCGTCGCTCAAATGTCGAGGTTTTTCACGTCGAGAGCATTGTCCTCGATGAACTTCCTCCGCGCTTCCACGTCCTCGCCCATCAGGGTGGTAAAGATTGCTTCAGTCTCGGCTATGTCTTCCAGTTTGACTGAGAGCAGCGTGCGCCGCTCCGGGTCCATCGTCGTCTCCCACAACTGCGAGGAAGTCATCTCGCCCAGCCCCTTGTAGCGCTGCACCTGGTAGTCTTTCTTGCCCTGCTCGACGATGTAGGCAAACAGTTCGCGCGCGGTCTGCTTCTCCACCGGTTCGCGCGAAATCCGCGCTGAGCGCCGGGCCTGCTTGGCTTCAGCCTGCGCCTCGGCTCCCTCGGCCTCTTCGCCTTCTTCGGCGGCGGTCTCCACCGCGGCCGCTTTGCTGGCGAACTCGATCAGGAACGGCGGCTCCAGGAATTCCTTGATGAGCGTGTACTTCGCCATCATCTGGCGGAATTCAGGGCTCGAGACCAGCGTCCAGTCAATGCGTCGCGTCGCGCCCTGCGCATCCGTAAAGCTGATGGACCACGTGTGGTGCTCCTCGTCCTCGACCGGCTCGCTCAGCTTGAACTGGAACTCGTCTGCCCGTTCCGTCAACTCATCATGCAGCCGGGCCAGTTTGGGCGGAACCTCGCTCTCGGTCTTCGAAGCAAAATCGGAGCGGTGAACCAGTTCGGCGCGCGCCAGCAGCTCGGTGAGCTTTTCGTTGCGAACCCGCTTGTCCACCTGCTCGACGAAGCCCAGGTACTCATTCAGGATACCCATGAAGCGCGTCAGATCGGCGCCTTCGATGCGGCTGGCCGCCTCGCCATGACGCACAACCATGCCTTCCGAGGCGCGATTCACCATCACCTTCACAAACTCGCGGTCGTCCTTGATGTACTGCTCAAAGCGCCCCTTCTTGATTTTGTAGAGCGGCGGCTGCGCAATGTAGACGTTGTCGCGCTTGATCAGTTCCGTCATGTGGCGGAAGAAGAACGTCAGCAGCAGCGTGCGGATGTGCGAGCCGTCGACGTCGGCATCGGTCATCAGGATGATCTTGCCGTAGCGCAGCTTGGAGGCGTCGAAGTCGTCTTTGCCGATCCCGCAGCCCAGCGCGGTGATCATGGCGCGGATTTCCTCGTGGCCCAGCATCTTGTCGTAGCGCGCCTTCTCCACGTTCAGGATCTTGCCCTTCAGCGGCAGGATGGCCTGGAACTTGCGGTCGCGGCCCTGCTTGGCCGTGCCACCGGCCGACTCGCCCTCGACCAGGTACAGTTCGCACATCT
>JAGWRX010000220.1 GCA_028876395.1 Acidobacteriota bacterium | reverse complement strand
GCGCGTCGAAACGGGCAAGGTGGATATACTCATAGGCACCCACCGCCTGCTCTCAAAGGACATCAAGTTTCAGGATCTTGGCTTGCTCATCGTGGACGAGGAGCAGCGCTTCGGCGTCCGCCACAAGGAGCGCCTGAAGCAGCTGCGCAAGGAGATCGACGTGCTCGCCATGTCTGCCACGCCCATTCCGCGCACGCTGCACATGTCGCTCGTCGGCCTGCGCGACATGAGTGTGATCGAGACGCCGCCCAAGGACCGCATGGCGATTCAGACCGTCGTGGCCCGCTTCGATGAGAAGCTCGTGCGCTCTGCGATTGAGGTCGAGCTCGAGCGCGGCGGGCAAGTCTACTTCGTGCACAATCGCGTCGAATCCATCTACGAGATTGCCGCGCGCATTCAGGAACTGGTGCCTGCCGCGCGCGTGGCCGTGGGCCATGGGCAGATGAGCGAGGGCGAACTGGAGAAGGTGATGCTCGCCTTCATGCACCACGAGTTTGACGTGCTCGTCGCCACCACCATCATCGAAAACGGCCTCGACATTCCGCTGGCCAACACCATCCTCATCAACCGCGCCGACCGTCACGGCCTCAGCGAGCTGTACCAGCTGCGCGGGCGCGTGGGCCGCTCCAACCGTCGCGCCTATGCGTACTTACTCATCCCCGGCGAGAAGGAGCTGAGCGAGATTGCCCGCCGCCGTCTGGCGGCTCTCAAGGAGTTCAGCGACCTGGGCGCAGGCTTCAAGATCGCTGCGCTCGACCTCGAGCTGCGCGGCGCGGGCAACATGCTGGGCGGCGAGCAGAGCGGGCACATTGAAGCCGTGGGCTTCGAGCTCTACACCTCCATGCTGGAGGCGGCTGTGAAGGAGATGAAGGGCGAGAGCAGCGAGGAGCGTCCCTCAACCCAGCTCAACCTCGGCATCGCGCTGCGCATTGACGAGAGCTACGTGGCGGAAGAAAACCAGCGCCTGCGCCTTTACAAGAAAATCGCCGGCGCCGCCGACGAGAAGGCGCTCGCCGACCTGCGCGCGGAGATGGAAGACCGCTACGGCGCGCTGCCGGACGCCACCGTATATCTGCTTGAGGCTGCGTCCCTGCGCCTGGAGTGCGAGCGCGCCGGCATTGCGCAGATTGACCGCAAGCGCGCAGAACTGCAGGTCCGGTTCATCGAGAATGCAAAGATTGATCCGCAGCAACTCATGCGGCTGGTTGCGCGCAACGCAAAGCGCGGCGCGCAGTTCACGCCGCAAGGGGTGCTTAAGTATCCTTTGACTGCCACGCGGCCCGATGAAGTGCTGCTTGAGATTCGTGAGCTGATTGCCAACCTGGCTCCCGCGCCGGTCCATGCATAAAACTTGACCCTTGCAATGAGAGGACACGTGAAGAATCTTGCTGTACTGTTTGCCATTGGAGCCTGTATGTCCGTCACGATAGCCGCCCACGCCGAAAAGGAAAACTGGAATCAGCAGTTCCAGAAGGTCTCCGACGAGTACCTGGATCAGGTGTACTTCCGCTATCAGCCCACGCAGGGTACGCTGGCCGGCTACCACCAGTACGACACGCAGCTTGAGGACTTCTCGCGCAACAGCATCGACGCGGAGTCGGCCGCGCTCAAGACCTTTGAGAAGCGCGTTGCTTCCATCCCCGCCACGGCTCTTGACCAGACCGCGCGCGGCGACCGCGAGATCGTGCTGGGCAGCATTCGCTCAAGGCTGCTGACGCTCGAATCCATCCGTCCATGGCAGAAGGATGCGGACATATATTCGAGCACTGCCGCCAACGCAGCCTTCACCATCATGGAGCGCAAGTTCGCCTCGCCCGATGATCGCCTGCGCTCGCTCATCGCGCGCGAAAAGCAAATGCCCGCCCTTCTCGCCGAGGCGCGCGCGAATCTCGCAAACCCGCCGCGGATCTTCACCGGGATCGCCATCGAGCAGTTGCCTGGCACGACCGGCTTTTTTGAGCATGACATACCTCTGGCCTTCGCTGATGCCCAGGACCCCGCGCTCAAGGCGGAGTTCGCCCAGACCAACGCCGCCGTCATTGCTGCGTTCAACAGCTATCTCGACTGGCTCAAGAGCGACCTCCTCCCACGCTCCAATGGCGACTTCCGCATCGGAGCCGAAACCTACGCAAAGAAACTTCAGTACGACGAGATGGTTGACGTGCCGCTCGACAAGCTGCTGGAGATTGGCAAAGCCGACCTGCGCAAGAATCAGGAGCACTTCAACGCGATTGCAAAAGAGCTGGAGCCCAGCAAGGCCCCACGCGCCGTGCTTGAAGAACTGGGCGAGAATCACCCCGCGCCCGGCCAGCTGCTCGACGCGTTTCGCGCCACGTTCAACAGCCTCGATGGCTTTATCCGCTCGCATCACATCGTGACCATT
This sequence comes from Acidobacteriota bacterium, assembly GCA_028876395.1. GTDB lineage: Bacteria > Acidobacteriota > Terriglobia > Terriglobales > Acidobacteriaceae > Telmatobacter. The sequence goes on along the minus strand of JAGWRX010000220.1, from coordinate 12,764 downwards.
CCGTCGGAGGTGCGCCCGATAGTCGAGGAAACGCCGCCCTTCATGCGCGCCACGACCTTCGCATCGATGGATACGCCCGGCCCGTATGAGAAGCACGCCACCGAGGCTTACTTCAACGTCACACTGCCCGACCCGTCCATGACGCCCGTGCAGGTCGAGGGCTTCATGCACTCGTTCAACGTGGGGACCGTGATTTCGACTGCGGTGCACGAGGCGTATCCCGGCCACTACGTACAGTTCCTCTGGGTTCCGCAGGCGCCCAGCCGCGTGCGCAAGCTCCTCGGCGCCACCACAAACGTCGAAGGATGGGCTCACTACACTGAACAGATGATGCTCGACGAGGGCTACGGCCAGCCCGGCCAGGGAGCGAAAGACGAGCGCGAATCAAAGTTCCTGCGCCTGGGACAGCTGCAGGATGCGCTGCTGCGCGATGCGCGCTTCGTCGTCGGCATTGAAATGCATACCGGCAAAATGTCGTTCGACGAGGCTGTCGAGTTTTTCCAGAGGGAAGGCTACCAGTCCAGGGAGACAGCGGTGGTGGAGACCAAGCGCGGTACGGGCGACCCCACCTATCTCTACTACACTCTGGGCAAGCTGGAAATTCTGAAACTGCGCGAGGACCTCAAGAAGAAGCAGGGTGCAGACTTCTCGCTTGAGGAATTTCACAACAGCTTCCTGCGCCAGGGCTTTCCGCCCATTAAGATTGTGCGTGAAGCTTTGCTGGGAGATGACTCGCCGACGCTTTGAAAAGTGAAGTCAACAATCGTCGGTGAAACCATTGAAGCGTTATCTTGCTGCAACTCGTGTGCCCTGGCGTGAACGAACAGAGGCTGTGCATTCTTCCGCGGCCATCCCTGCAGTCATGGAGAAGAAATGAGCGCACTGGTACGGAAGGCGGTCTTTCCCGCAGGCGGTCTGGGCACGCGGTTTCTGCCGGCCACCAAAGTCATCCCCAAGGAAATGCTGGCCCTCGTTGACAAGCCCATCATCCAGTACGGAGTAGAAGAGGCGATTGCCTCCGGCATCGAGCACATCATCATCATCACCGGCCGCGGCAAGGGCACAATGGAGGACCACTTCGACCACAGCTTCGAACTGGATGCAACGCTCGAGCGCCGCGGCAAGAGTGAGTTGCTCGCCGTCTCGCGCGGCGTCGCTGCGCTGGCGCGCATCAGCTATGTGCGCCAGAAGGAGCCGCTCGGCCTGGGCCATGCCGTGCTCTGCGCCAAGGAATTCGTCGGAAATGAGCCGTTCGCCGTCATCCTTCCCGACGATGTGATCGATGCCGAGGTGCCGTGTCTCAAGCAGATGATGGACGTCTTCAACGAGCGCGGCGGATCGGTGCTGGCCACCCAGACCGTCGAGGGCCCCGCCATCTCCGCATACGGCGTCCTGGCCGGCTCCCCGGACCCCGCAAACGAGCGCATCTACAACTGCACAGGCATGGTGGAGAAGCCGAAGTTTGAAGAAGCGCCCTCAAAGCAGGCCATCATCGGCCGCTACGTGCTCACGCCCCGCATCTTCGAACTGCTTGAGCAGACTGCTCCCGGCGCCGGCGGCGAGATCCAGCTCACGGACGGCATCCGCGCCCTGCTCAAGGAGGAAAAAGTCTTCGGTTATACGTTTGAAGGCAAGCGCTTCGACGCCGGAGACAAATTCGGCATGCTGCAGGCCACCGTTGAATTCGCGCTCAAGCGGCCGGATCTCGGCCCGCCGTTCCGCGCCTATCTTAAAGGCCTCAAGCTTTAGCGCTTCGCCTTCCACTTGATGTTGCAGCCGATCGAGGGCTGCTGCTCCGCGAGCGGCGGCTTGCCTGCAAGCACCGCATCGAGCGCGTCACGCAGGTCTTCGCCGGTGACGGGAATCCCATTGCCGGGCCTGCTGCGGTCGAACTGCCCGCGATACACCAGCTTGAAGTCCGCATCGAAAAGATAGATGTCCGGCGTGCACGCGGCTTTGTACGCCCGCGCCACGGCCTGCGTCTCGTCGTACAGGTAAGCGAAGCGAAAGCCCTGTGTCTCTGCCTGCTTCTTCAGTCCCGCCGGGCTGTCGTCGGGATAGCTTTCGGCATCGTTGCTGCTGATGGCGACAATGCTCACGGGCTTGTCCGCGTAGTCCTGGCCCAGCTTTGCCAGGCCTTTCTCCATGTGCTTCACATAGGGGCAATGCGTGCAGATGAAAATCACCAGCAGCGCCTTCTGCCCGCGAAAGTCGTCGCGCCGCACCGTCTTGCCCGTCACCACGTCAGGCAGCGCAAAGTCCGGCGCCGTCGTTCCCAGTTGCAGCATGGTCGATTCAGTAAGTGCCATCGCGTTCGCTCCTAACCCCGCCAGCTCCGCAAACTCCGCTGCCTCTTCAGAACAGCCCCGTCTGTCTTCCCGGCATGGCCAGGCCAAAGTGCTCATACGCCAGCCGTGTCGCCACCCGCCCGCGCGGCGTGCGATCCAGAAATCCAATTTGGATCAGAAACGGCTCGTAGACCTCTTCCAGCGCGTCTTCTTCCTCGGCCAGCGTGGCGGCCAGCGTGCCCAGGCCCACCGGGCCGCCGTCGTATTTCTGGATGATGGTCATCAGCAGCCGCCGGTCGATTTCATCAAAGCCATGCGCATCCACTTCCAGCATGGTCAGCGCGGCGTTGGCCGTTGGCCGGTCGATGGTGCCCGTGCCGCGCACCTGTGCATAGTCGCGCACGCGCCGCAGCAGGCGATTGGCGATGCGCGGAGTGCCGCGCGAGCGCAGCGCAATCTCCGCCGCGCCGTCGGGGTCGATTGGCACCTGCAGCACTTCAGCCGAGCGCTCCACGATGACCCGCAGCTCATCCTCGGTATAAAACTCCAGGCGCAGCAGAATCCCGAAGCGAGAGCGCAGCGGCGAACTTAGCAGGCCAGGCCGCGTGGTGGCGCCCACAAAGGTGAATGGCCTCAGTTCCATCACGTGCGTGCGCGCCGCCGGGCCCTGCCCGATGATGATGTCCAGCTTGTAGTCCTCGAGGGCGGTGTAGAGTTTTTCTTCCAGCACCGGCTGCATGCGGTGGATCTCGTCCAGGAAGAGAACCTGCCGCTCGCGCAGGTTGGTCAGGATGGCCGTCAGGTCGCCCTGAATCTGCAGTGCCGGTCCCGAGGTCTGCTGAAAGCCCACGTCCAGCTCGTTGGCGATGATGGTGGCCAGCGTCGTCTTGCCCAGGCCCGGCGGCCCGAACAGCAGTACGTGATCCAGCGCTTCGCCGCGCGACTTGGCGGCCTCCAGCGCAATAGCCAGCTGCTCTTTGGCCTTGGACTGGCCGATGAACTCGCCCAGCCAGCGCGGCCGAAGTTTCAGTTCAAAGCTCTGCTCTTCGTCCGCGCGCGAGGCGCTGACCAGCCGTTCCGGTGAGTTGTCCCGCGCAATGGCCATGCTGGGAGAAGTGTAGCGGGTGGCGGCGGCTGGGGCAAAGGGGCAGTCCGACGGGAGATCAGGCGCCATTCAGGAGGAACTGCCCTGCGTCGTGGCGCGGGACGCGCTTTTTCCGATTCCGGATGTGTGTTTTGGGCCAGATTTTGCAGAATGCGTATCAAGATTGATACATAACCTGAAAATGTTATTGATTGAGCCAATTGGCTTGACTTATGATTCGGCCACTGCTAATGATTCACTCTCAAAGTGATAAGGATTGGTCCGCTTTGAGGGGGCGTTCGTTGCCCAGGTTCAAATAACAACTGCGAAGAAAAAATGCGCAGCCGCTGTGTGTACGTGTGTTGATCTCATCGAGTCAAAACGGCTGGCGCGTACTGAACAAGGTTAGGCGCGATTGTTCCAGCTTTAAATGCCCTTACGCTGTAGCTGGGTCAAGGATAAAAGTGAGCCAGTTAGGCGGATACGCCAGGAGGCTTTTATGCGCTGTAGTTCGTTGCTCGGTTCTCTGCTGCTCGCTGGTGCGGTCACTGCACTTACCAGCTGCAACAACTCTCCTTCGCTCACTTCCATTCAAGTTACGCCTAATGCCGTGACGGCCACGACGGGAGCCACTATACAGTTCACGGCGATCGGATCGTACACCCATCCGAATCATCCACCCGAGACGAAGGACATCACGAACGAAGTAACCTGGTCTACCTCCAGCGGCCAGATCGTATCTGTAAACAGCTCGGGATTAGCTACCATGACTGGCCTTGCCACCGGGACCGCGCAGGTTACCGCCAGCATGCAGGGATTCAACGGCCTGATCACGGGTAGCGCGAATGTCTCGGTGACAGCGTCTACCACGGGAGGGGGCGGAACCGGAAGCTCGGATATAACCGCGGTTTCGATCATCCCAGCCTCTACTACTGTTGCAACATTGAATCAAACCACCCAATTTATCGCCATTGGCACCACGGCGGGGGGAAGCACTGTAGACGTAACGAACGTGGTCGCCTGGAATTCAAGCAACCAATCGATTGCAACAATCACCAATTCCGGCCTCGCAACAGCACTTGCGTCGGGTACCACCACCATCACTGCCATCTTTACAAACAGCGATGGCACTGCCGGAGTGGGAACCGCAAACTTTGCCGTCGCGCCCTCCGGTTCCCCCGAGCCGCTGGTCGCCCTCGCGCTCATTCCCACCTCGCAGACGGCCCTGGCAATCGGTCAAACCGCCCAGTTCATTGCGATTGGTACAACCGGGACCGGTACCACGGTGGATCTGACAAACAAATCGGCCTGGATTTCCAGCAACGTTTCGGTCGGCACGGTGAATTCAACCGGCCTTGCCACGGCGGTCAGCACAGGCACGACAGCAATTACGGCCATCGCCACGAATCCCGACGGTACCGTTGTGACAGGGTCCGCGTCCTTCACCGTAACAGCTTCAACGACCCAGGAGCCCCTGCTGGCGCTCACCATCATCCCCACCTCGCAAACGGTGCTATCGATTGGCGAAACCGCGCAGTATCTTGCCATCGGCACCTTCTCCAGCACAGGCGCTCAGACAAATCCGTCGATTTGCGGCAGCACTGGAACGACGCAGGATTGCACGGATTATGTGACTTGGGTATCGAGTGACACGCAGGTCGCCACCATTAGTACGACCGGTCTTGCCACAGGGCTCAATGCAGGGTCCAGCGCAATCACTGCAATGGCAAAAAACCCGGATGGTACGCTCGTTACCGGGGCCGCATCCTTCACAGAGGAAGCGACTGGAAGCGGAGCGCAACAGTCTACCCTGACCGTTACGCTGATGGGCAGCAACGCGGCCAATGGACAGGTCACTGCTCCAGCGCCTGGTACGACCAGCCCGCTTGTCATCAATTGCACCGCCAGCACACCGGGCGGCTGCACTCAGTCCTTCCCGCTGAACTCAACGGTGACGTTGACTGCGACACCTCTCAACGGCGCTCAATTTGGCGGATGGTCCTCCAACTGCACGCCAACGGCCCCCATTAACCCAACTGGAACAAACAGTTGCACGATCACGCTGCCAGATAACGCAAGTGTGGCAGCCATCTTCTACTAACTGCCTCTGCCTCCAGGAAAGGCCGCCCTTGGGCGGCCTTTCCTGCGTTGACTGGCACCCCTGTCCCGCCATTTAGACTGGAAACGGCCCTGCTCATCGTGATGACCCACCGGTTCGCTTTCCTCCGCCGATTTCGCTTCAACCTGCCCCAGCGCATCGCGGCGGGGCTGCTGCTGCTTTTTCTGGGGCAGGGCCTCTGGCTCACCAGTCGACAGACGCTCTCTGACCGCGACTACCAGTACGCCCGCTGCGGCCGCGAAATGTGGGAGCGGCCCGCGCCCCTGGCCGGCTATTTCACCAGTTGCGGCAACATCCACGACGGCATCTTGGCCTACCGGATCGCCGGGCTGCCCCTCACGCTGAACCTGCTCGCGGAGCGTGGCCTGGACCACTTTCGCAAACCCGAAGATCGCGTCGTGCAGGCCTCGGGCGAGGTCAGCACATGGGAACTGCGGCATCAGCTTACCCACGTGCTGCTGCTCCTGCGGCTTCCGTTTCTGTTGGCCGGATGCGCCCTGGGCGGCGGCCTCTGGTGGGTCACGCGCCGGCTCTACGGAAACCTGGGCGGCTACACGGCGCTGGCGCTCTATTGTTTTTCGCCCGCCATAATCAAGACCTGCATCGCGCCCAATCCTGAGGTGCTTGCCGCGCTTGGCGTGTACGGCGCCGTCTACACCTGCATCGGCGTAGCCCATGCCATGCAGGGTCCACGGCGCAAGTGGCGGCCGCGTATCCTGCTGCTGACTGTCGCGTTCGGCATCGCTGCTGGCTCGCACATTGCGGCGCTGCCCGTCGCGGCGCTGCTGGGCCTGGTGCTCATGCTCTGGGTCGCCGAGGGCCGCCGCAGCCAGGTGCTGCCTGTGGTGCTGCTGGCCTCCGCCGGCGCGTTGATCGTCGTCTTTGCATGCTATGGCTTTTCGCCCGACGCCTTCAGCTACCTCTTCCGCTCCGCCTCGGGATTTCTCTGGTTCTCGCTGGACCCTGTCCGGAGATACTTTTCTACGCTGGATAACGCGGGCGTCACCGTAGCGGCTGCTTCCGCCCTGCTGCTCTACCTCGGCCTGGGCCGGTCGCGCTACTTCGGCAACACGGCCCCGCTGCTCTGCGCTCTGGTCCTGCTGCCGCTGGTGTTGACAGGCGTTCCCGGCAGTCCCTGGCTGTGGGCACTGCCGTTCCTGCTCACCTTTGTCGCCGGCGTCTTTGCCGATGCCTATGAAGGCCCCCGTGGCCGACTCGCCCTTGCCGCTGCTGGAGCCATCGTCGCGCTGCAGGTTGTTTTCTGTCTCCTGAGCCTGCCCGGTCTGCTGTAACGCTGAGAGAACTCATTCCCGAGCCCAATAGACTGCGTGAATCCGCCTCGCCGGCCAGCGTGAATCCGCCCCAAAAGAGCGCCAAACAGTGCTTCAAATTCCGGGCTGAATCATGTCGCGGAGCCCTCGTTTTTCCACCTGCCGGGACCGCCCGCTGTCCTGTGCGATAAATTCATGCAAAATAAAGACTTATTTGCCGATTTCCGCCTTGAAGAATCGCTCTCAGAGAGCGTAAAATAAGAGAGTAGCCCGCGGAGTCCGGCCCCGCGTTTGCCGGACGTTTCTCGCAGCGTTCCTGCGGGCCAAGAAAACCTCTATGGCAGACGACAAGAATCCACAGCTCCCCCTCGACGGCGGTGTTCCGCCTCACGGCGGTACAAACCTCATTCCCATCAACATCGAAGAGGAGATGCGCCGCTCCTATCTCGACTACTCGATGTCGGTCATCATCGGACGCGCGCTGCCCGACGCCCGCGACGGCTTGAAGCCCGTCCACCGGCGCGTGCTCTACACCCTCAGCGAGATGGGGCTGGAGTACAACAAGAAATACACCAAGTGCGCCAAGGTCGTCGGTCAGGCTATGGGTGTCTATCACCCGCACGGCGACTCCGCCATCTATGACACGCTGGTCCGCATGGCGCAGCCCTTCTCGTTGCGTTATCCGCTGGTGGATGGGCAAGGCAACTTCGGCTCCGTGGACGGCGATCCGCCCGCGGCCATGCGCTACACCGAGTGCCGCATGATGCGCATCGCCGGCGAGCTGCTGGCCGACATTGAAATGGAGACCGTCGACTTTACGCCGAACTACGACGAGTCCACGTTCGAGCCGTCAGTGCTGCCCACGCGCATTCCCAATCTCATCGTCAATGGCTCCAGCGGCATCGCCGTCGGCATGGCCACCAACATCCCGCCGCACAACCTGACCGAAGTCGTCAACGCCACCATCGAGCTGGTCAAGAATCCCAGCGCCGGCCTCGCTGAAGTGCTCAAGCACGTGCAGGGCCCCGACTTCCCCACAGGCGGCTTCCTCTACGGCAAGAGCGGCATCGCGCAGGCATACAAAACCGGCCGCGGCCGCTTCATGATGCGCGCCAAGGTAGCCACGGAAAACCTGACCAAGGAAAAGCAGGCGATCATCGTCACTGAGATTCCGTACCAGGTCAACAAGTCCAAGCTCATCGAGCGCATCGCAGACCTCGTCAACGAGAAAATCGTGGACGACATCGGCGACGTGCGCGATGAGAGCGACCGCGACGGCATGCGCATCGTCATCGAGCTCAAGCGCGGCGCGCAGCCTGAGATTGTGCTCAACCAGCTCTACAAGCACACGCAGATGCAGGAGAGCTTCTCCATGATCTTCCTGGCCGTGCTCAACGGCCAGCCGCGTGAGCTGGGGCTCGATCAGGCCATCCGCGCCTTCATCGATCACCGCGTCGATGTCGTCCAGCGCCGCACCGTCTTCCTGCTCCGCAAGGCCCGCGAGCGCGAGCACATCCTCGAAGGCTATAAGATTGCCCTCGACAACCTCGACACCGTCATTCGCATCATTCGCGCATCGGGTTCGCGTGCTGAGGCCCGCGAAAATCTGTACGCCTGGGGCAAGGGAACCGAGATTGTCATCAACCTCGACCGCGCGCGCCTGCCGCACGAGGAGAATGGCCTCACGCTCCGCCAGGTTGACGCCATCCTCGAACTGCAGCTCTACCGCCTCACCCAGCTCTCTGTCGACGAGATCCTGAGCGAGCTGAACGAAATCCGCAAGAAGATCGCCGAGTACGAAGAGATCCTGGCCAGCGAGAAAAAGCTGCGCGCCGTCATCATCAAGGAGCTGGAAGATGTCCGCGACCGCTACGGCGACGCGCGCCGCACGCAGATCATCGATGAGTCCGCCGAACTCCAGCTCGAGGACCTCATCGCCGACGAGCAGGTCGCGGTCACCGTCAGCCACCAGGGCTACCTCAAGCGCACGCCCATCTCCATCTATCGCCAGCAGCGCCGGGGCGGCACAGGCCGCATGGGCATGAAGACGCGCGAGGAAGACTTTGTCGCGCAGCTCATCGTGGACTCCACGCACGCCTATCTGCTCTGCTTCACCAACACGGGCCGCGTCTACTGGCTCAAGGTCTATGAGATTCCCGACGTCGGCGCAGCAGGCAAGGGCAAGAGCATGCAGAGCCTGCTCAACCTCCAGCCCGGAGAGAACGTCCGCACCATTCTGCCCGTGCGCGATCTCGAGGAAGAGGGCAAGTTCATCTTCTTCGCCACCCGCCAGGGCACGGTGAAGAAGACGCCGCTCAAGGATTTCAGCAACGTGATGGCGCGCGGCATCATCGCCATCGCCATCGACAAGGATGACGACCTCATCGCCGCAGACCTCACCAGCGGCAAGCAAAACATCTTCCTTGCCACGCGCGAGGGCATGGCCATCCGCTTCCAGGAAGAGTACGACGCCGAGCGCAGCGGTATCGGCCTGCGCCCCATGGGACGGAACGCCGCCGGCAACAAGGGCATCTCGCTCAAGAAGGGCGATTACGTCATCGGCGCAGCGATCACTGACTCCGACGAAACCCGCGATAGGGAACGCGACGCCTGTGCCGCGGCCAAGGGTCTCACTGACAAGCTGAACGCACTGCGCAAGTCCCTTGCTGGCGCCAGGGAAGCACTGCAGAAGGCCCGCGAAGATCGCCGCCTCGGCTCGCTGGACGACGAAAAGCTCAAGGCCGCCGAGAAGGCCGCAGAGAAGGCTGTCGAAGACGCTGAGAAGGCACTCAAGCTCCTGGACGAAAAGCTCTGTGTCACCCGGTCACTCATCCTTACGGTCACTGAGAACGGCTTCGGCAAGCGTACCGATGTGGACGAGTATCGCCTCACAGCGCGTGGGGCGCAGGGCGTCAACAACCTAAAGGCTACGTCCAAGGTCGGCAAAACCGCGTCGATCCTGCTCGTTAACGAGACCTCGGAACTGATGGTCATCAGCCAGTACGGCAAGATCATCCGCATCGATACCAAAACCATCCGTGCCGCGGGTCGCGCCACGCAGGGCGTGCGCCTGCTCAACCTCGACGACGATGACAAGGTGGCCGCAGCCGTCATCATCCCGCCCGAGGAGCTGAACGGCAAGGACGACGAACAGCCGACGCTGCTGCAGTAGGTCGCGCCGCATCGTTCCGGAAACAACAGAGGGCGTCCCGCAATCGGGGCGCCCTCGCAGTTTTCTGCTGCGCGAGCTTTGCTACTGCTTGCCCAGCTTCTTCTCCAGCTCCCGAACCTGACCCCGCCCCTCATCGGCGTCAAGCCGCTGCGCCAGCGCCAGAGCCGCCATCCACGCCGTGCGCGCCTCGTCCTTCTGGCCCATTGCCGCGGCCACATTGCCCAGCGCCGTCTGGCTGGTCAAATCCTGCGGATCGATCCCAACCGCCTCGCGCACCAGTGCCAGCGCTTCGGGCGCCTTTCCCTGGCGCAGCAATTCATACGCATTCTGCACCCGGCTAAGAGTCGCCGCCTGCTTCACCTCAAATGTGCCGCGATACACCATCACGCCGTAGTCAATCATCGCGTCGGGCTTGAGCGATTGGAACGAGATATAAGGATTCTGGCGTGTGCTTGACCACTCGCAGCCGCTCAGGTCGCCCGCGCTGATGAACACATCGCCGCTGATGGTCGCGGGAATCACATCCGCGCCGCCCAGCCAGAACGTATCGATATTAGGCAGATGCTTGCAGTGAATGCCGTACACTGCCGGATCGATCTCGGGATACGCGAAGTAGGCAAACCAGCATTCGTTGCCGGGATGCTGATCCTGCCACGTCTTTACCTGGTAAAGCTGCTGCGCCCAGTCCACGTTGGCGTCGCTCAGCAGGTTATGCGCGTTTGCCGGTCCGCCCCACGCCTCGTTCGCGTAGGCCATGTAATTCGGAAACACCATCAGCGCCGAGACCACGTGCGCCACCACCAGCCCGGCGCCTGCCCACGCCCAGTTCCTGCTGCCCGCGCCAAGCGCGGCCACGCCGCCCGCCGCCAGGATAAACGCAAACACATACACCGGCAGAATGTGCCGCGCGCCGATATTCATTCCCGCCGCAATGGCCACGGCCAGATAAAACGCCGCAGGCGTCAACACGTAGACCAGCTCGCGTCCCTTGCGCAGCCTGCGCGTCGCAATCGCAAACAACGACACCGCAAGCAGCGCCAGTAGCCCCAGCGTCGTCTTGATCACGATGACCGCCGGAAAGTACCACCACACCCCGTGCGCATGAATCTTGCCGAAGATGAACGTGGGATAGAACTGCGCCATGCGCTTCACATCCACCAGACCCATCAGATACGACTCCGGCAGCAGCCGCAGATGCGCAATCAGCATCACCGCGCCGGCATTGAAGCGGCTCAGCGGCTTCACGTAGTCGGCTACCGTAGTGCTCAGCGCCAGCCCCGCCGGCCGCGCTGCGTAGCGGAAGCCGTAAAAGGCCCACAGCACCAGCACTCCCACCACCACAATGGCCGCGAATGCGCCGCTCAGCCGCAGCGCAACCTTGCCGCGCTCGCCTTTTTCCGCGCACGCAATCTCCCAGCCAATCAGCAGCACCAGCATCGGCGCCAGCAGGATGCCCGAGTGCTTGGTGGCCAGCAGCAATCCCGCCACCACGCCCGCCATCAGCAGCCGTTGCATCGAGGGCTGCTTCACGTAGCGGTAGAAGGCATAAATGCTCGCCAGAAAAAACATCGACACGCCCACATCCGTCGTCACCAGTGCCGAGTGCGCCAGCACGTTCGGATCGAATGTCACCAGCACCATCCCCATAAGCCCGGCCGCTGTGCCGAACCACTCACGCGCCGCAAAGAAGACAACCAGCGACAACCCCAGCGCCAGCAGCCCCGCCATCAGCCGCATCCTGAACACCAGGCGCTGGCTTGCGCCGTCGTTGCGCGCCAGCCAATCCCGCCCGTTCAGGTAGGCCTCGATTTTGAAGTCCCGGTTCTGCGCCGGCGGAATCCACAGGTCGCGCCCCAGCAGAGGCAATGCGGCCAGCAGCTTCACCAGCGGAGGATGTTCCGGGTTCAGGCCAAAGTCGCCGCTATGCCACATCATGTACCCGGCAAACATGTGGTCGCCTTCATCGAAAGTCAGCGACTCCCGATGCACCACCAGCGCGGTTTGCACAATCTGCACAGCAAGCAGCGCCACAACTGCCGCCCACACCCATCGCTTGCTCTTCACAGCCACTCCTGAATTGCGGTGGATTCTTAGCGCCGTTATTCTACATGCTGAAACGTTTCACTGGCAGCATCCAGCAGTCTTCTGCGCGTTATCAGACAAATCCGTACCCGCCTGGATACTCGAAATCCCTTCCCGCGCGTCTTACACTGATGGTGCTCTCGATTCTCCGCGCGCTTCCCATGGTGCGGACAGTCTTCATCTCGTTACTTCTCGGCACGCTCATGGCGGTCTCCGCCAGCGGGCAAACGGCGCACAAGGCCCGGGCGCACAAAAGCGCATCGGCCGCCAGCGCCTCGCACCGCCCTGCGCGCCATGCCTCTGCGCACAAGCCACGGCGCAAGGTGCGCAGTACCGCGCGTCGCCGAACCAGGCCCGCCGCCCGCCGTTCCGCGCTCGCCCGGCGCGGACACGTGAGCACGCTTACTGTTCGCCGAAGGCCCGCGCGCATCGCCGCGCCCGCCAGTGACACAAGCGAACCTGACAATCCAGCTCCGCAGGCCGATCCGCCCGCCCCAGATCCGGCGCCCGCGCCCGTGTCCCTGCGCACAAAAAAAATTGTCCCCGTCGCTCCGCTCAAAGGCTCAGCGGAATCGCTGGCCCGCCAGAACGAAAAAACTGAGGCGGACAGTCTCGAGCGCATCCTCAACGAAGACGACCTCAATGACCGCATCGCCCGCGGCATGCTGGTGCCCGTGCCCACGTCGTCCGCGCTCAGCATCAATACCAACCTGCCGCAGAATCGCCGTTATTGCCGCCCCTGGACGGC
>JAGWRX010000219.1 GCA_028876395.1 Acidobacteriota bacterium | reverse complement strand
GCAAGCGCGCGCCGTACGCAGGGCCACCCGAATGAGCACGGCGATGCTGCGCGAAGCGAAAGACGGAGTCACGCTGGCTGTGCGCGCGCAGCCCGGCGCGAAGAAGACGGCCATCACCGGCATCTACGGCGAAGGCGCCGCGGCGCAGTTGAAGATTGCCGTGCATGCTCCGCCGGTTGAAGGCCGTGCCAACGCGGCGCTCATTGCGTTTCTTGCGGAGTTGTTCGATCTGCCCATGCATTCGGTGGAGTTAGTCGCCGGGGAGTTATCGCGGAGCAAAGTCTTTCTTCTGCGGGGCCTGACCGAAGAACGTGCGAAGGCCGTGGTGGATGGCACTCTCGGCTGAATATCCTGCTTGTCAATCCCCCCCCCTGGTGCTAGCCTCCCAAGTGAATTCAAACCCCTCGCGAAGGGAGCCGAGATGGAAGGTGTGGAATGGCAGCGGTGCATCGCGAAAATGAGGATCCCGCAGCACGGCTTGTTCATTGTCGCTATTGGCGTTGTCTTCGGGCTTGCCGTGGCGACTCTTCCTCTGCGAGGGCAGGACACTGGCGAGTTAACCGCCGAGGGCTACGTCACAGCCGTGAATCCACCTTCTGCGTTTGACGTGAATGGTCATCACATCACGACCAGCGCACGAACCAGCTATGGAATCCTCGGGGTCAATCACAGCGAGACGAATAGCCCTCTGGCTGCGAAGATTCAGGTGGGAACCTATCTTCAGGTCACAGGCACTCCCGACCGGCACGCGAAGAGTCTTGCGGCGACGCTCGTCCAGCTTCGCGATGACGCCAACGAAAAGGTTCTTAGCTTTGGAGTGATCGTGAAAGTGCTCTTTGCGGGTGCTGAGCCTGTGTATCAGGCCGACGGCTACTCCGTGCGTATCACGGGCGCAACAGTCAAGGCTTTTCATGGCACATTGCACTCACTTGCGGATGTGGCACCGGGCATTTGGCTGAACTGTGAGGGCACGCGCGGGAAGGATGGTGTTGTCACTGCAACAAAGGCTGCCTTTTACCGCGTGAAGCATAAAGCGGGTCAATCAAGGAATGGAAGCAGCGAAGATTCTCTGGAGTTTGTGCCGCCTACCTATCCTTCGGACGATGGTAAAACGCCGGGAAAAGACGGCAAGGTACACCTGGGACTGACGAAAAGATCGCACAAGATCCCTGCGGATCGCTCGATGCAGGGACGGGTTCAGCGCGTGGGCGACCGAATCGTGCCTGCTTATCAACAGGCGCTTCCCAGCGGTGACCCGTCGAAACTGAATTTCCGATTCTTTGCGGTGGATGCGCCAACGGTGGATGCGCCGATTGCTACCTCCGAGGGGCTTGTCCTCGTTCCGCGCCATATTGCGGAACGGCTGCAGAGTGATGATGAATTGGCGGCGTTCATGGCGGATGGTGTCGCGCTGCTTTTGCAAAGCCCAACAATAAACTCAAAGGTACTGGCCTTTGAAGGAGTAGCGAATGCCCTGAACCCAGGGCTACTCTTCACTGGTCTCGGACTGCTTGAACTTGATGCAGCGCACAGTGCCGCGATTCAGCTAGAGCAACAACGGTGGCGCATTGCGCTATCACTTGTGGACGATGCCGGCTACGATCCCTGGCGAGCGCCTGAGGCGTGGCGGATCGCCATGGCCAAGAAGTTTCCCAAGGATATCAGTACCTTAAAGTATCCGGATGTGAGCGGCTATCAGCTCGGAATTCTCAACTTGCAATACCGAAAGCCCCAAGGCAAGCAGACAGCATCGAACAAGACCGACCAGCAGTCCTCACACTGAGGGCTTACCGTCCGTGCAGCGCCAATGCTTCGGCCAGCGCGTCTTCCGGCTCGGGGCGGACGCGGAAGTCGGCGTGGGCCTCGGCAAAGACGACCCGCCCTTCGCGGTTGATCACGTAGGTCGCAGGCAGCGGCAGCCGCCAGCTTGTCTCGCCATTCACAAAGGGAATGTTGACGAGGATGGAGAGGTAGTATTCGCGCAGGTATGCGGGCACGGTGTAGACCAGGCGGAACTGCTCGGCCAGCGCATTGTCCGGGTCAGTGAGCACGGGGAAGGGAATGCCGTGCTGGCTGGCCATGAAGTCGCTCTGCCGCTCGGTCTGCGGGCCAATGGCGACCATGAGCGCGCCGTGCTCGCGAATCTGCCCGTAGAGATCGCGCCAGGCTTCCAGCTCCGTCATGCAATAGGGGCACCAGCGCCCGCGAAAGAATTTGATGACCAGCGGCCCAAGGGCGAGTAGGTCAGCCGAGCGCACCAGCTTGCCGCCGGCGTCTTTCAGCGCGAACGCGGGAGCCGCAGCGCCGACCGGCAGGATGCTCTCTTCAATGCCCGTCTCAAATAGCTCGCCTATGGCGCGCTCGCCCACGGCCAGCCGGTCGGCCTGCACCAGGCGCCGCGTGCTGGCCGTAATCTCGTCGAGTTGGTCCTGCAGCGGAGTCATGTCTCTGTTACCGCCCGAATTTTTGCCTGCCCATGCCCAGCGCGCCCATGCCGCCGCGCATCATCTGTTTGGCCAGGCCGCCCTTGCCCATCTGCTTGAACATCTTCGCCATCTGCGCGTACTGCCGCAGCAGCATGTTCACGTCCTGCACCGTCGTGCCCGAGCCCGCGGCAATCCGCTTGCGCCGCGTGCCGGAGATGATCTCGTGGTTGTGGCGCTCCTTGGGCGTCATCGAGTTGATGATGGCCTCAAGGCGCACGAACTGCTTCTCGTCCACATTCTTTGATGCCTGCTGCATCCCCGCGAAGGGGCCCACCGAGGGCAACATTTTGAGGATCGACTCCATGGAGCCCAGCTTCCTGATCTGGCGCAACTGGTCGCGAAAGTCTTCCAGCGAAAAGCCGTCGCCGAGCAGCGCTTTCTTGGCGAACTCTTCGGACTTTTTGCGGTCCAGCGTGGACTCGGCCTTTTCGATCAGCGACATCATGTCGCCCATGCCCAGGATGCGGCCCACGATGCGATCGGGATGGAAGGGCTCGAAGGCGTCCGGCTTTTCGCCCACGCCGATGAACTTGATGGGCTGGCCGGTCACGTGGCGAATCGAAAGCGCCGCGCCGCCGCGCGCGTCGCCGTCCATTTTTGTCAGCACCACTCCCGTCAATCCAAGGCGGGAATGAAAATCCTGCGCGGAGTTGACGGCGTCCTGGCCGGTCATGGCGTCGGCCACAAACAGAATCTCCTGCGGATTGAGCAGCTTCTTCAGCCGCACCATCTCGTCCATCAGGTCTTCGTCAATGTGCAGGCGGCCGGCGGTGTCCACGATGAGCGTGTCGCAGCCCATGTTGCGTGCCT
>JAGWRX010000218.1 GCA_028876395.1 Acidobacteriota bacterium | reverse complement strand
TTCCACTGACCCGAAGAGCGCGCGGTGGACCATGACCGGCTGATGGCGTTCGCCATCTTCGCCCACGTATTCCAGTTCAAAGCGTGCGGGCAGGTTGAAGTCGAACTGCACCGTCGAAAGCTGCCACAGACGGCCCAGCACGTCCACAAGCTTGACGTCGATCTTGGGACCGTAAAAAGCCGCCTCGCCCGGGATGGTCTTATACTTGATTCCCTTCCGGTCCAGCGCTCTTTGAAGACTGCCCACTGCGAGGTTCCAGTTCTCGTCGGAGCCGGCGTAGTGGGCGCGATCGCTCGGGTCCCACGTGGAGAGCTCGACCTTGAACTCAGAGAAGCCGAAGGTCTTGAGCACAGCTTCGGCAAAGTCGATGCAGGCCACGACCTCGTCTTCAATCTGGCCGGGTGTGCAGAAGATGTGCGCGTCGTCCTGCGTAAAGCCACGCACACGCAGCAGGCCGTGCATGGTGCCGGAACGCTCATAGCGGTAGACATTGCCCAGCTCGGCATAGCGCACGGGAAGGTCACGATAGCTCTTCGGTGAATTCTTGTAGATCAAGATATGACCGGGGCAGTTCATCGGCTTCAGGCGATACTCGGCATCATCCAGTTCCATGGGCGTATACATGTTGCCGGAGTAAAAGCCCTCGTGGCCACTGGTCTTCCAAAGCTCGCGGCGCATGACATGGGGAGTAAAGACAATGGAGTAGCCACGACGAAGACATTCATCGCGCATCCAATCTTCCATCACCTTGCGAATGATCGCGCCCCTGGGATGCCAGAAGATGAGGCCCGCTCCGGCTAGCTCCTGAATGCTGAAGAGATCGAGCTGCTTGCCGAGCACGCGATGGTCGCGGCGCGCGGCTTCTTCAAGGCGCGCGAAATGGGCGTCGAGGTCCTTCTGCGAGAAGAAGGCCGTGCCGTAGATGCGCTGCAGTTGCGGATTCTTCTCGTCGCCGAGCCAGTAGGCTCCGGCAAGTGTGGTGACCTTGACCGCCTTCACGCGGCCCGTCGAAGGCACGTGTGGCCCGCGGCAGAAGTCGACGAAGTTGCCGTTGCGGTAGAAGCTGACCTGCGAACCCGGCTCTGTGAACTTCGTGACGAAGTGCGTCTTCATGAAGTCGCCGTCTTTTTCGAAGCCTTCCAGGCTCTTCTCTCTCGGAGCAAATTCGTGGATGAACGGTTCGTCGCGTGAGATGACTTCGGCCATCTTTGTCTGAATGGCGGCGAGGTCTTCGGGGGTGAAGGGCTTTTCGCGATAGAAATCGTAAAAGAATCCGGAGTCGGTGGCGGGGCCGTGGCCGAGCTTCGTCTCGGGGAAAAGCTCAAGCACCGCCGTGGCCAGGACGTGAGCGGCGGAGTGGCGGACGACCTTGAGGGCTTCGGGGTCCTTTTCGGTGACCAGCTCAAGGCGCGTGTCGGCGGTGAGCGGCGTGGCGAGGTCCACGAGACGGGGCGCGGAGGCGTCCTCGGCGGCGTACATGGCGGCTTCGGAGGGCGCTTCTTCAGAGGCCTTGAGCGCGGTTGCGCCGGTGAGGGGCGTGAGGCGGGCGACCACGCTGGCGGCGGCCAGGCGCGGCGAAATGGAGTTGGCAATCTCCAGCGGCGTTGTGCCGGAGGGCACCTCGCGAATAGCCCCATCGGGCAGATGTACGGCGATTGTTTGCGTGCTCATGGTGTAAAGGGGCCACAGGTTTACGGCAGCTGAAGGCGTGCGTAAGGAGCCGAGGCCACTTTTCAGGATATACCGGAGGCGGGGAAATTGGTCAGTCGTGTGCATCAGACATGAGGTCACAGGCAGTCAGACCATTCGGGAGTAACTGGCCCTGCGAAAGGGCCATTCTGCTCGCATTCCCGTATCTTCAGTACAAGGAGACTCTCACGTTAATGTTCAATTCAGAGAGCGGGGGCCAGTATACTTCGATTGAGTAATTGTTCGCCTTTTGACTCAATTGCTTTGATGGCCAGAGCGTAGTTTTCCCGTTCTTCTTGCGCTTGATCCTTTTGAAGGAACTTCGTCACGGCTCTCTTGATTTCTTCCTCAACTTCCTTCAGCTGGAATTGCACTTGGGCGACATTAAGATTAGCAGTGTCCAATTCGATTCCCAGAAGGCGCCTGCTGTTCTTCCCGATGCGTAGGCAGACAGTGTCATCCATCGTCTCACGCTTAAAGTCCTCGTCATCGAGGTATCGAATCTCAATCACGAATTTTTTTAGCTGTTTGTCAAACTCCCCACGCACAGCTTGCGGAACCTCATGTGGAGGCACGAAAAGTGTGAGCTGAAGTCCCTGTCGCGGTTCGCTGCGCATTCTTAGTGACGGTTCGACCTGAATCCATGGTGCTGTGGTCATGATAACCTCTCAAGACATTTGATGAATGGTCGAGCGATTTCTTCGTAGGACGCCAATATTCCCTTCGCACACTGTATCTTCGTTGCCCGACTGTCGACAACAATCACACCCCACGGTTGACCCTGAACAACGACTGGAATGCCAAGGAACGACCTCGAATGCGGGAGTTTTTTCAAGACCCAGTCAGTGTCCATGAAGGTTTCTTTGGCATATATTTCTGCCATTGCGTGAGGATCATGGGGTTTGGCGTTCACCTCAGGATTCAGTAATGGCAACGTCATATTGGAATCCTCGGTTGGTATCAAGATCACTGCCTTCGTGCTCCAGCACCTACCTGCAATTCCTTCCGCATGGTCAGCCTCGTCGGGAGCCAGAAAGCAGGTTTGGTGATTCAGCGTTGTGTGTCCAGATCTGACTACGGGAACAAGCCAACCACTCCAAGGCCAAAACCTCCAACAGAGCCACCAGCGCTTATGCTTAAAGAGCGTGACTCTGTGAAAGTGAACTGGTTCTTTGTTCCCAGGGAACCCTTTCTCCCGAAGGATTTCCAACATCTCTTTGACGGCGTCATGACCCCATCGGTCACAGATTTTTTTATCGGCAAACTTCGCTAGGGCTGCTAGAAGGAAAGATGCGGGCCATAACCACCATAATCGCTGCCGAAGAAAGTTCACTGGCGCCTTCAGCAACTGCGCAAGGCTATCTGGCTGCGTTTCCAATACGATTGGAAACAGAATTGCGTTACAGAATCCTCCGATGCCAAAAAGCGAGTTGAAGACTACGTGTAGAGTCTTTCTATTCATCGCCGCTGGCCGGACCCATTCATTTGGTTTGCACTAGCCTAATGCAGCCCCCAAAGTTGCACAAGCTTGAAAATGCAACACGGACATGTATCAGGCTGATTCATTGTGACCCGCACGGTACTTCAGTAATATCCCATCGGGCAATTTACGGTGATCATGTGCGTGTTTGGGATTTGCGGGGTGCAGTGAGGATTACGGATGCGTAAAACCCGCGCAACTTAACAGGATAGTTGGCGCAGGCGCTTCGCGTCGAGCGGGGATGTGCGCGTGGATGCCGGACGGGGCCGAAAGCGGGAAAAGGACCCGGACGCGGGAGCATTGCGGATCTGCGCTTGCCATAATTGGCGCAGGCGGTCTAGGCTGTGTGTATGCGTCGATGTCGCTAACGCCGTCCTGGTGTCTGCCGCGATGCACATGTGCGCCTGATTAAGGCGCATGCTTTCCTGCCCGGCGATCCGGCTGTCACCTTCCCAAAAACATCTTGTAGATCAACGTCCCGGGATTCCTGCTGGACGGAGGAGGAAAAAGAACATGGCGCGTATTGCCGCGAATGTGACTGAAGTAATTGGACGCACCCCGCTGGTGCGTCTGAATCGTGTGTCGGCGGGATTGCCGGCGACCGTTGTGGTGAAGCTGGAGAGCCAGAATCCGCTGTCGAGCGTGAAGGATCGCATCGGCCTGGCGATGATTGAGTCGGCCGAGAAAGCAGGCAAGATTACGCCGGGCAAGACGGTGCTGATCGAGGCGACGAGCGGCAACACGGGCATCGCCCTGGCCTTTGTGGCGGCGGTCAAGGGCTACCGCATGATTATTACGATGCCGGAGACGGCGAGCCTGGAGCGCCGCGTTCTGCTGCTGGCGTTCGGGGCGGAGGTTGTGCTGACTCCAGCGGCCAACGGCATGAACGGGGCCATCGCGAAGGCGAATGAGATTCTGGCGAAGACGCCGGACGGGTTTATTCCCAGACAGTTTGACAACCCCGCCAACCCGGCAATCCACTATGCCACGACGGGCCCGGAGATATGGGAAGACACGGACGGCAAGGTGGACATTCTTGTGTCGGGCGTGGGCACGGGCGGGACGATTACGGGCGCTTCCAGATACATCAAGGAGCGCAAGCCGGAGTTCAAGGCGGTGGCGGTGGAGCCCTCCGACAGCGCGGTGCTGAGCGGCGGGAAGCCAGGGCCGCACAAGATTCAGGGTCTGGGCGCGGGCTTTATCCCCTCGGTGCTCGACACGAAGCTCTACGATGAAGTGATTCCGGTGACGAACGACGAGTCGGTGGAGATGGCGCGGCGCCTGCCACTGGAGGAGGGCTTGTTTGTGGGCATCTCGTCGGGCGCGGCGGTGGTTGCGGCGCTGAAGGTGGCGTCCCGGCCTGAGAATGCGGGCAAGCTGATTGTGGCGATCCTGCCGAGCTTTGGCGAGCGGTATCTCTCCAGCGTGGCGTTCGAGCCGCTTCGGCAGCAGGCGCTGGCGCTGCCGGTGCAGCCGGTTACGCTGTAAACGGAACGGCCGGCGGAGCGGGTTGCTTCGCCGGCCGGTATAGTTGAATCCAATCTCCATGGAACTGTTTGAACGAATCCGCGAAGATATACGTTCGGTGCTGGAGCGGGACCCGGCTGCGCGCTCGCGGCTGGAGATCCTGCTCTGCTATCCGGGGCTCTGGGCGGTGTGGATTCATCGTGTGAGCCACGGTTTGTGGCGCGCGCACCTGCGGCTGCCGGCGCGGATACTTTCGCAGGTGGGCCGGTTCTTCACGGGCGTGGACATCCACCCCGGCGCGCTGCTGGGGCGGCGGCTGTTCATCGATCACGCGACGGGCGTGGTGATTGGCGAGACGGCGATTGTGGGCAGCGACGTGACGATCTACCAGGGTGTGACGCTGGGCGGAACGGGCAAAGGTCACGGCAAGCGGCACCCGACGATCTGCAACGGCGTCTTCATCGGCAACAACGCGAATATTCTGGGCAACATTACGGTGGGCCAGAACTCGCGCGTTGGCGCGGGCTCAGTGGTGCTTTCGGACGTTCCGCCCAACTCCACGGTGGTGGGCGTGCCGGCGCACATTGTCTATCGCAACGGGGAGCGCGTGCTGATTACGGACCCGCACGACATCAAGGACCCGCTCTCCGATGCGCTGATCGCTCTTTCGATCCGCGTGGAGCAATTGGAGCAGCAGCTGGGCGCGCAGGGGCAGAAGGCCGTGCCGTTTGCCGCGGAAGAGGCCGAGCGCTCGGCGTATCGCGATGAGCTGGAGCAGCAGCACGGCCTGGTATCGATGGGCGAAGGCATCTGAAGCGGCAACCCGGGTGCGGCGCGCGGGCAGATTCCCGATTGCTCGCGGTGCTACATTGAACTCGTCCGCACTTTGTCGCCGGGGTCTGTCTGCTTGTTTTTCTTTCGTCCGCTGATTGTGGCAGTGCTCGCGCTTCCCTTCGTAGCCTTTGCCGCCCCGCGCGTGCAGCCCGTGCCGGTTCCCGAGGAGATGCGCTCCACCGCGTTCACCGTCCTGGTGAACGGCGTGCCGGTGGATGTGGCCCACGCGGCGGCGAGTTATTCCTTTGTCAGCTTTGATATCACCGGGCCGGTGAACGTGGAGATTACCGCGGCCGAACCGGGCTTCTGGACGGGCGGCGTGGACATTGAGCCGTGGCGGCTGGGCATTCGGCCGGTGCGCGACGGGCAGACGATTCGCTTCAAGCTGCAGGGGCCGGCGAAGCTCTCCATCACGCGGCCCGGGGACTTCCTGAATCATGCGGCCATGCTGTTTCTGTTTGCCGGCGTGCCGCCCGCGCCCGCGCCGCGCGGCACGGGCGTGCAGGTGTATCCGCCGGGCGTTTACCGCATGAGCCTGAACCCGAAGAGCGGCGACACGATTTATCTGGCGCCGGGCGCGGTGTTTTTCGGGAGCCTGAACCTGTGGAAGGTGCAGGGCGTGAAGGTGCTGGGGCGCGGCATGTTCGTGTATGACGGCCCCCAGGACCCAAACAACGATGAAGGCTGGATGCAGAAGCCGGACTGGCACTGCATTGGCGCGCTGCAAGCCCGCGATGTGCAGATCAGCGGACTGACATGCATCGTGCGGTCGCGCACGTGGTCGATCCAGATGAAGGACTCGACGGGCTTCGTCTACGAGGATCTGCGGGTGATTGGCGGCAACCCAGGCAACGCCAACCAGGACGGGATGGACTGGCTGGGCGGCGGCGACACAATCGTGCGCGACGCATTTCTGCGCACTTCGGACGATGTGTTTGCCATGCAGGGCAACTGGGACGGCTACACCGAGGAGGACATGACGCGGCCGGGCCACAATGTGGCGAACATTCTTATCGATCACAGCGTGCTTTCGACCAGCATTTCAAACATTGTGCGCGCGGGGTGGCCGCAGAAGATTTACAACTCGCGCAATTTTGCGCTGCGCAACTCCGACATTCTGCATGCGGGCATCGGGGCGTGCGGGCAGACCTTCGGGGTGTTCGGATTCTGGGGCGCGAACGGGGCCAGCGGCGAGCACATGGGTTTCACGTTTGAGAATCTGATGCTCGACCACTGGTATTCGCTGGTGCAGATGGAGCAGGAGAACCCGAGCCTGCACGAGTTCACCTTCCACAATATCTGGGCGCTGGATCAGCCTCCGCTGGCGGGCTCGACGCTGACGGGCGATGTGAAGAATGTGACGTTCGACAACGTGAAGTACGGGCAGATGCGCGTTACGGGCAATGCAGAGTTGCCGCTGGCGACCTCAGACGGGGCGGCTCCGGGAAAGTTTCCCGAGCCGCACGGCCCGGTGGCCGAGTTCACGGTGGACCCGCCCATCTTTGGTCCGGGCGACGCGGTGACGTTTACGGCAGTGCCTTCGCCGCGCACGCGGTTTACCTGGCTGTTTGGCGACGGCACAGGCGCGACGGGCCAGCGCGTGCGGCACCGTTACAAAGACGCCGACGGCACCGAGCTGAACGGGGCGAACGGCGCGGGGCGCTTCAGGGTGCTGCTGCATGCCGAGGACAAGGACGGCCGCGAGGACTGGGCGGCGCGGGGACTGGTGGCCGTGGCGCGGTGGCATCCGGCCGTGCGCGTGGGCGGCGCACTGGCGCAGGGGCTGAAGTGGCGCATCTTTCCCGGCGCGTGGACGGAGCTGCCGGACCTGACGAAGGAGACGGCGGTCTTCACAGGCGAGGCACCGGGGCTGCAGGCGGATGCGCAGGGCTACACGCGCTATGCAACGGTGTGGACGGGATTGATTGATGTTCCCGCGGATGGCGGATACACGTTTCACCTGATGGCGCGGGACGGGGCGCGGCTGGTGATTGACGGCATGGAAGTGGCGAAGACCGGGCCGCCGTTTGCGCAGGTGTGCGGGTCGCCGGGCAATGCGGTGCGCTACGCGCGAGGCTCGCTGGGGCTGCATGCGGGTAAGCATGCGCTCCGGGTGGAGGGGTTGCACTTTGCCAGTCCGGGCTCGCCGCGGCTGATGTGGGAGGGTCCGGGACTGCCGCTGGCCGAGGTGCCCACGGCGGCGTACAGCCATGCGAGCGAGGGCGAGGTGGGACGGGGAAAAGGCAGGGAATAGGGAGTAGGGAGTAGGGAGTAGGGAGTAGGGAATAGGGAACAACAGGAGGCAGAGATTGGGTGCATCATTCAAAGAACTTGTCGTGTGGCAGCGAGCGGTTCAGCTAAGTCTGGAAATCTATAAACTTACTGGTTCTTTCCCGGATTCCGAACGATTTGGATTGACCAATCAAATGCGGCGCGCATCCGTCTCTGTTGCGAGCAATATAGCGGAAGGTTATGGCCGATCAACCAAGGGGGAGTATCTCCAGTTTCTTGGACACGCGAGAGGCTCCAACGGCGAAATAGAGACACAGCTTGTGATTTCAAAGGCGCTGGGCTTCGGTTCGGAAAAATCGCATTGTCTGGCTGAAGGCCTCTCCGACGAGGTCGGCCGGATGCTGGTCGTCATGATGAATAAATTGAAGAGATGAACGGCACCCTCCTACTCCCTACT
>JAGWRX010000217.1 GCA_028876395.1 Acidobacteriota bacterium | reverse complement strand
TTCAAGACCAAGGAAGAGTCCAAGCTCGGCTCGCTCGAATACATCTTCCAGCCCGAGCTTTATCCGGATCTCTACAAGGACATCTACCACAAGATTCGCATCAACTATTACCCGCCGCGCGGCGATGACAAGGAAGCCTGGGACAACATCGACATCTTCGGCTGGCTCGGCTACCCGATGCAGATCAAGGTGGATTTCCTCTGCCGCGATTCGATTCTGGCCGCACCCATCGCGCTCGACCTGGTGCTGTTCCTTGACCTCGCCAAGCGCACGCCGTCGCTGCGTTCCATCGGCATCCAGGAGTGGCTGAGCTTCTATCTCAAGTCGCCCCAGACCGCCGAAGGACTCTATCCCGAGCACGACCTGTTCATCCAGTCCATGAAGCTGAAGAACACGCTGCGCCACATCATGGGCGCCGACCTCATCACCCACCTGGGCCTGGAATACTACGACTAGTCCTGCGACCGCATGATTTGGTATGGATGACCATGAACTCTGGGTGCCCCAGGTCTCGATTTTGAGACCTGGGAAGCAACAAATTCACGCGGTCACGGTACTAGAGACTGGCTGTCCACGCAGCGTGCTTCCGTGGCGTGGCAAGACAGGGCCCCATCTTCACCGATGGGGCCTTCCCGTTGACTGCAGGCCGTCCCACCCAGCTGACCATCCAAGCTTGACGGCCTTTGCGAACTGGAATGTGGAGCATCCTTCAGATATCCTGATTGCGGCTGACATCGTAGGTGAGCGCCAGCGCTCGGCAACGATCCAGCCCGGCTTTGCAACCTGAGTTTCAGTCTGGTGGCGCCATGCGCATTGCATACGCGGTCTTCTTTCTCTCGATCCTCTGTTCCCCTTCGCTCACAACGGCAGCGCAAGCGCCCGCGCCGGCCTCCACTTCCGGCCAGACCGCACCCGCTCCAACACCCGCGCCCGGGCCGCAGGCTCCTGTGGCCGCACCCGCCCCCATCGCGCCTTCCGGTATGCTGCAGCCTGCCATCACCACCGTGCAGCAGACCCTGAACGCTCTCCAGTTGGACAGATGGAAGAGAGGCACCATCCGCGAGGAAGCCGCCACTGAGATTGGCTCCATCCTGCAGGATCTCAAGGAGAACGTTCCACCCCTGTTGCAGGATGCCGACGCCGCTCCCGGCGCGCTCAGCAGGATGCTGCCCCTGTCGCGGCATCTTGACGCGCTCTATGACGTGCTCCTGCGCGTGGAGGAGGCCAGCCGTGTCGCCGCGCCCGGCGAACAGGTCGATCAGTTGCAGCACGCCCTCAGCAGCCTGGGAGACGCGCGTCTCGCGATGGACAAAAGCATGCAGGAAGCAGCCGTTGAGCAGGAAAAGCAGGTCAGCGATCTGCGCATCAGACTGCAGGCCCAGGCCGCCGTCAAGTGTCCTCCTCCGCCGCCGCCGCCCGTCTGCCCGGCTCCCCCCAAGCGGAAGCCCCTGAAGAAACGCAAGCCGCCCACCACGACAACTCCGCAGAAGTCGCCCGCACCGGCTACGACAACCCCGAAGCCGGGCATATGAGTTGTGCGCCGGACGGCCGCGACGTCGGCAGGCGACTATTCAAGGGTGAGTTCGAGAACCTGAATTGAATACCTGGGCACCGTGTGCGTGAACGCCGGTCCGGCGTTTGTCACGTTGCCCGTCACCGGAACGATCCGCGCTGGATCGGCAATCGTATTCGTTTCCTGCGTCGTCTTACCGCTCAACGTCGTGACAACCGCCTTGCTGCGCACATGCGCAGCCCCGCTGAGCTTGATCTCCACAGCCTGCACCATCGACGAAGCATTCACCAGCTTCACAAACAACCTATGCGTCTTCGAGTTGTAGGTTGCCGACGCGAACAGCCGCGGGTTGGTGGTGTTCATCTTTGTGTCGAAAATCTGATCGCCGAGATGCGTGCTGAACATCACCTGCGCGTAGTAGCTCGGCGACCCGTAACTTGTCAGCGCGTCGTAGCCGATCAGATCGCTAGGCCACTGCATCCCGCCGGGATTGACGTTGACAAAAAGCGGCGCATACGAGGCCATCACCACAATGTCGCTGTTGCGTTCCAGTCCCGTCATCCACGCGGCGTCGCCCAGTGCTGCCCCCATGTTCGTGGTGGGCGAGCCTTCCCGCGTCGCCCATTCTCCAACCAGAATCTTCGGCCCGCTGCGGTCGTAGTGGTCATAGCGGTGAACGTCCTCAAAGAACTGCTGTGCCGTGCGATAGAAATGCGTGTGCAGCGCGTGATCGTTGTCATCCAGAATGTCGGGGCGAACCAGCGTCACCGGCGCTGAAGCGACGATCTGCAAATCGGGATACCGCGCCTTGATGGCCTTGTAGAACTGCGCAAAGCGCGCGTCATAGGTGCCGGATGGGTCGTGATACTCCTCGTTCCCAATCTCCACAAACTTCAGATCAAAGGGCGCTGGATGGCCATTTCTTGCGCGCTCAGCTCCCCAGCGCGTCGCCGCGCTGCCGGTCACGTACTCAATCTCGTCCAGCGCATCCTGCACGTAGGGTTCCAGGTCTTTGCCGGGATTGATGTGATCCTGATTCAAGGCGTAGCCGGAAAAGACCGCCAGCAGCGGCTCCATGTGCAGATCTTCGCACCACGTCAAAAACTCCATCAGTCCCATGCCATCCGAAGACCAGTAGTTCCACGGCGTCGTATGCGTCGGCCGATCCACCAGCGGGCCGATGGTCTTCTTCCACTCGAAGTGCTCGTTCAGGTGTTGGCCCTCCAGGTAATTCCCCCCGGGGAAGCGGAGAAACGCCGGATGCAATGCGGCCAGTTTCTCCATCAGGTCGATGCGCTTGCCGTTCGGCTCATTCCGGTAGGTCGGAGGAAACAGCGAAATCAGCGAGAACCATGCCGTTCCGGGATGCTCCACCAGAAATTCCAGATGATTGTCGGCGGAAGGAACCAGCGCACCGGTCTTGAGCGTGAACTCGTACTTCTGCCACGAGCCGCCGAGCGTGGGAACGGTGCTCGATGCGGCGACTGCGCCAGTCTTGTCATTCACCAGGCGAATCGTCAGAGCGCCAATCGCTGCGTTGTCCGTCTTGGCATAGAACGAGCCGTGATAGACCGTCGAGGAATGCAGCGCCATGCCCCAGAAGCCCGTGTTGTAGAACCCGGCTTCGGCCTGCGGAGAGGCGGATGCGGCAACAAACTTCATGCTGTGCGCAAGTGCTGCGCTCGGCCCGGTCGTGCTGTCCACCGCAATGGAGGCTCGGGAATTACCGTTTTGAATCAGCGTCCAGTTCTCCAGGCTCAGCCCGCGCGTGCTCTGAAAGGTCCGGTTGCTCACCATCTCCGCATACAGCCCTCCATCGTATGAGTAGTTGATCTCCTCCGACATGATGCCGTAGAGCGTGGGACTCACCCTGGCCACGGGCTTCGTGGTGTCGATGGTCAGGTGGGTTGTCTCCTGGGCAAGATTGGGCAGGGAAGTCACGGCAAGGAGCAGAGCAGCAAGATAGGCGAAGCGCATGGGCAGGGTTCCCGTTCTTGAAATGAGATAACGTTTACCGGAAGTCTGCTGCCCACGTTAGTGCATCCGCAACCCGCCGTCAAGCACGCTCCTGATCCATGCGTCTCCGGGCAGCATCAACGCGATTACGCCGCCACCACTTCCGCCAGCCTCTTCACCGTCAGCACCGTGATGTCGTCTTCCTGCCCGAACTCCTTGGCGGCGTCGGCAATGTAGAAGGCCGACTGGTTGCTCAGGTTGTGCACGCGGTCAAAGCCGAAAAGCTCGCCGGTGGACTGTCTCGCCTCCACCACGCCGTCTGAAAGCAGCAGCAGCCGGTCGCCCGGGTGCAGGTAAAGGCTGACCTCGTCGTAGCTCACCTCGGGGATCGCCCCGAGAGGCAGCCCGCCCGGCAGCGCCACCTCCTGGCTGTTGAGATACGGCGGCAGGTGCCCTGCATTGGCCATCACAATCTCGCCGCTGGCGCCAAACCACACTGCCTGGCAGGTCGTCAGGCTCTCGCTGCCCGCGAGCACGCGATTCAGCGACTCCAGAATCCTGGCCGGGCTTTTTTCCTCGGTCCTGCGCAGCGCCCCCATCAGCATGGAGACGTTCATCGCGGCCTTCAGTCCTTTTCCAGCCACATCGCCAATCACCACCAGCAGGCCGCCGTCGCCGTCCGGCTGCAGGTGGAAGAAGTCGCCGCCGACCTCATGAGCCGGGTCGTAGACGGAATCCACCTCATAGCCCGGAGTCGCAAGCTTTTCCTGGGGAATCATCAGTTCCTGCACGCTGCGGGCTGCCGCCAGCTCGCTGCTGGCGCGCTCCTGGTCCTGCTGCACGCGCAGGAAGCGGATAAAGATGATCACCACAATCGACAGCAGACTCGCAAAGTCCGCGATGGAAGCGAAGTGAATCGGGATAAGTCCAGCCTGGAGGGTCAGCGGAGAGTGATACGGACGGCCGCCCAAGTCGCTCACGCCGCCGGTGAGAATGGGCTCAATCCAGCCCACCAGCGTAAGCAGAAGAGGAATGAGCAGCACGCCGGCCTCGAAGTTGCGGCGCAAGGTCGCGGTGACAAGGGTGACAATGTTGAACGCCAGCCAGCCCAGCAGCCACAACGCACTGCCTCCAAGCACAATCACCAGCACAATCCCGATGACCGTGCTGTGGCCCACCATCAGAAGCGCCGGTCCCGACAAAGCCAGCACAGGTGCGGTGTAACGCAGCAGCACAATGTACCAGCGCCTCCGCAGCGCGAGAAATGAGTTCAGAAATTCAAAGTAGAGGTAGGCCGAAATGAAGACCAGTTGCAGCGTGGCCGCCCCATACCAGAGCTGGTCGAGCTTCGCGGAGCTGCCGGCCAGATCGACAAAGCCGATCGGCGCCTGCACCAGCTCATGCAGAGCCAGCCAGAGATACTCGATGTGCCCCTTCTGCGTGAAATACAAGGCCAGCAGGAACACCGACAGCACCGCCAGCAGGATCGAGTACACCAGGCGCGGCAGCTGCTCAAACAGCGTATGCGCGGACCAGAGCTCCGATTCCTGGCCAAGATCTGCAGAGTTGCCCAGGCGCAGCGTGCGATTGGTAAAAAAGCCGGTGTACGCTTTCAGGCCAAAAGGAATGTAAAGCGTGCGGACCACAAGGGTGAGATCGGTCTCGTCTGGCGCCAGGCCAAGGTCATAGATGCGGGAGATCTCCTGATACCGGCTGGCGGAGTGCCCATTCGGGCCGTCCGGCAGGATCTGCTTGCCGTTGGCAAAGACATCCACGCCCGGCCCGCCCGCCTCCATGGACATGGCGGCGTTATGGGCCACCGGGACCGCAATCAGCAGGGCCACAGGTCCATGATTCGGGGCCAGTTTCAGGTGGATGCGGAACCATACAAACGGACGGCCATGCCTGGGGTGCGAGGCGCCGTTGCCCTGGGGCGGCTGACCGCCTGCCGGGCGGTCCAGATCCTCGAGATCGTCCAGGGAGTCACCGGCGTTCCGCGCCTCCCACCGGGAATCGTCAAACTCCGGTTTGGCCGCATCGGGATTTCCAGTCACGCCGACGCGCCAGCCGCTGTCGAGCGTGAGCGGGGAACCAATGTGGGTGGCGTCGATCACCGCAGCTGGACTGGAGAGCGCATCGGCCTTCGGCGCAGGCAGGTGTCTCTCGGGGGTTAGCACCTCAGCCAGCGGCTTGCGGGGGTATGCTTGCTGCGCAGGCACTTGCAGCCCCGCACAGAAAACCAATGCGGCGAAACCCAGGACAGTCCAAACCAGAGCCTTACGTCGCAAAACTCCTCCTGCTGGTGCGTGTTCACCACTCTAATTCAGACGAGTGCCCGCTCCAAGACGGGTGCATTCGGATGGGGTAAATTTTTGCCGGCTGCAAGCCGCGATTTTTTCTGCCACGGGTGCTGTCTTCCGGGCGCATACTGGCGTCTAATGGATGAAGCGAAGCGGATCAATCCGGGAAGTTCGTGCGCCCGAGTTGTTGGAGGTGAGGTCATGAGATCGAATTTCTTCGGGGCAGGAACAGGCATGCTGGCGTTTCTGGTGCTGGCGACGACCGCCACACTGTGGGGCCAGACTACGGCTCAATCAAGTCCGTCGAGCGCCCCTCCCGCCAGCGCACCCGCGGCTCAGCCCGCCCCCGGAACCGCCCCGGTAGCAGGCGACACAGCCGCTCCGGCCGCAAAGGCCTCGGCCTCAAAGGACGATGCAGCGAAGGACAAGTCCTCTGAAAATCCCTCAAAGGATCAACCGGCCAGGGGAAAAGATTCAAAGGATAAGCCCGCGCCGGGCACGGCCCCCGTGAAGGGCGACGTCGCCGCCCCCAACGTGGACCCTGCGAAGGTGGTCGAGCCGGGCAGCCAGATGATCAAGATCAAGCCCGGCAGTCTTGACGATGTCAACGCCGTGGGCAACCGCAACATCGGCGGGCGCGGATTGGGGAACTGGTACTCCACTGACACAGAAATCAAGATGGGCAAGACCTACGCCGACGAAATCGAGAAAAGCACCCGCTTCATCACCGATCCCGTCGTAACCGAATACGTTAACCGCGTCGGCCAGAACATCGTGAAGAACTCCGACTGCAAGGTGCCGTTCACCATCAAGGTCATTGACTCGGACGAAATCAACGCCATGGCGCTGCCTGGCGGCTTCTTCTACGTCAACTCCGGCCTGATCCTCAATGCCGACGAGGAAGCGGAATTGGCCGGCGTCATGGCCCACGAGGTCGCCCACGTCTGCGCCCACCATGCCGTCCGCGAGCAGACCCGCATGAACTACGCGCAGCTCGGAACCATTCCCCTCATCATGATGACCGGCTACACCTGGACCGGCTACGGCATCTACGAGGCCTCGCAGCTTGCCATTCCCATATCCTTCCTCATGTTCTCCCGTGAGTTCGAGGCGCAGGCTGACTTCCTCGGCGTGCAATACATGTACCGCTCGGGATACGACCCCCAGGCCTTCATCAGCTTCTTTGAGAAGGTCCAGGCGCTCGAAAAACGCAAGCCCGGACTGGTCGCCAAGGCATTCTCTGACCATCCGCAGACGCCCGACCGCATCCTCCACTCCCAGGAGGAGATCGCCAAGATCCTTCCGGCCAAGGACGAGTACCTCGTCACGACCTCGGAGTTCGATGACGTAAAGGCCCGCCTGGCGCGTATTGAAAACAAGCGCCGCCTGCTCGATACAAAGAACTCGAAGAAGCCTTCTCTGCGACGCGCCAGCACGGGCTCCGGAGACCCCACACAGACGCAGGGCGCCGACCCCAATTCGAACCCCACTGACAGGCCCACGCTCCACCGTCGCGACGACCAGAACTGATCCGCTCCGGCAGGTCTGCCGCAGGCGCACCATCTGCTCCAACATCCCAAGCTCTTGGGGCTGGCAATCACGCCAGCCCAACGGGCTGGGCTGCAACATGGGCTAAGAGCCATTGAATCCGCAAATCCCCGTCACCAAAGACCATGAATTCCCGTTCATTTCCCGAAAATACCTTGAATTTGCGGCCGAAACCGCGTTATATACAGGACTACCGGCAGCATTGCCGGAATCTTGCCTGCGGGCGCCAAGCCCCTCAGGAGGGAAATCATGCGCCACGCCGCCGCCCGCTCCAACCTGCTCGTTCCTGAAGTGCGCGAGGTCATGGACATCCGCCAGGCATCCGACTACCTCGGCATCTCGCCGGACACGCTCTACAAGTACGCATCTGAGGGCTTCGTGCCGGCCTTCAAGCTCGGCAACCGCTGGCGCTTCAAGCGCTCCCGCCTCGACGAGTGGATGGATCGCCAGTCCGACCAGCAGGCCGCCGAGGCCGAACTCGACCCCCACCAGAAAAAGCCCGTCCGCCCCGCGCTCTAAAACCAGCCGCGGCGCTTCGATCGCTCGCCATTGACGCCTGATCCCTGACTCCTGCCTCGCCGTGATATACCTTTCCGGGTGGACCACTTGCGCCGTATCGGTCAACTTCGCCGCCGGATGACCCGGGCGGGCCTCCACGGGCTGCTCGTCACCCACCTGTCTGACCTCCGCTATCTCTCCGGATTCACCGGATCGAGCGCCGCGCTCGCCCTCACCGGCCGCGCCGCGCGCCTCTTCACCGATGGCCGCTACATCGCACAGGCCGCCGAAGAGGTCAACGTAAAAGCCGCGCAGGTGCAAATTGTTTCCAGTTCGCCGGCAGTCGCCGCCGTGCAGTGGCTGGCCGCGCAATCGGGTGTCGAGTTTGCCGGCTTTGACCCGGCCCGGACCACCGTGGCTGAGCTGACCCGCTGGAAGGCCGCCCTGCCGTCCCATCTCCGGCGCAGCTTCCTTTCCGCCCTCGCCGCGCCGCTCGTCGAGCCCTTGCGCTGGGTCAAGGATGAGGAGGAGCTGGCCATCATGACGGAGGCGGCTCTGCTGGGCTGCTCGCTCTTCGACCACATCCTGGGATTCCTGCGGCCCGGCCTGAAGGAGTTCGAAGTCGCAGCGGAAATGGAGCATCAGGCTCGCCTGCTCGGGGCCGAGGGCATGTCGTTTGAGACCATCGTTGCCTCGGGGGTGCGGTCGGCTCTTCCCCATGGAAGAGCCACCAGTGCTCCGCTGCCTCGCAGAGGCTTCCTGACCCTCGACTTCGGTGTTATCCTCAAGGGTTATTGCTCGGATATGACCCGCACCGTCTACCTGGGAACGCCTAAGGCCAACGAGCGCAATGCCTACCAGGCAGTGCTCGAGGCGCAGGAGGCGGGCGTCGCCGCGGTAAGCGCGGGCGTCCGTTGCGAGGAAGTGGATGAGGCAGCCCGCGGCGTGTTGCGCCGCGCGGGACTGGCTGAAGCGTTTTCACACTCCACCGGCCACGGGGTCGGCCTGGAGATACACGAGTCGCCTCGTATCGGCGCCGGACAGACAACCAGGCTGCTCCCCGGCATGGTTGTCACGATTGAGCCCGGGATTTATCTTGCGGGCCAGTTCGGCATCCGTATCGAGGACATGGTGGCTGTAACCCGAACCGGAGGGCAGGTGCTCACTCCCGCACCCAAGGCCCTCATCGAGCTTTGACCCATACCATCCCGGCTGAACCGGGAGAGGCAAGGAACGAATGAAACCACAGGATATACAGGACCTGAAAGAGCTTATCGAGTTCCTGAAACAGTACCAGGTCGCCGAGTTTGACCTTGACCGCGGCGACATGAAGATTCGCCTCAAGTTCAATCAGCCGGAAACCACGCAGGCCGGCTTGTCGGACCTGGCCGCCCGTCTGCTGGCCTCGGCTCCCCCCGCCGCTGCCAATCCGGCTGCGCACTCCTCCGTCGCCGCCTCCGCCGCGCCGCCTGCTGCAGCCGCCGCGGCCGACCCCGACGCGGGGCTGCACATCGTCAAGTCGCCGATTGTCGGCACATTTTATGGGTCCCCATCCCCCGGCGCCGCGCCCTTTGTTTCCCCCGGCGACCACGTCGAAAAGGGCCAGGTGATCTGCATCGTTGAAGCCATGAAGTTGATGAACGAGATTGAGGCGGACGCTTCCGGCGAGATTGCACGGTGTCTTGTGACCAACGGCCAGCCCATCGAGTTTGGGCAGCCACTCTTCTCCATCCGGCAGAGCTAGCGGGAACAATCGAGTGCGCAATGACAGAGAAGCTGGCGAAGTTGGCACATCGCGCGATTTGCCCTCGGATGCGGCTCAAGCCCGCGACCCTCTTGCCAGCTCCGCTGACACCGCCAACCCACGCTGACTCCGCTCTTAAAAGGGACATGAATGTTTCGTAAGGTATTGGTTGCCAATCGTGGCGAAATCGCGCTGCGCGTTCTGAACGCCTGCCGGGAACTCGGCATCCGCACCGTTGCCGTTTACAGCGAGGCCGACCGCAACTCGCTCCACGTCCGCTTTGCCGACGAGGCCATCTGCATCGGCCCGCCACGCCCCGCCGACAGTTATCTCAACGTGCCCGCCGTTATTTCCGCCGCTGAAATCGCCGACGTCGACGCCATCCATCCCGGCTACGGCCTGCTCAGCGAAAACGCCAACTTCGCCGAAGTCTGCCGCGCCTCGAACATCAAGTTCATCGGCCCTCCGCCTGAGGTCACGCGCCTGATGGGCGAGAAAGAAAAAGCGCGCCAGGCAATGAAGAAGGCCAAGGTGCCCATCTTGCCCGGCTCTGACGGCGTCATCGCCACCGCCGAGGAAGCGCAGGCCTGGGCAAAAAAGGTCGGCTACCCCGTCATCCTCAAGGCCAAGGCCGGCGGCGGCGGGCGCGGCATGCGCATCGTCCGCACCGCAGAGGAGCTGCCCAATCTCTTCCATGCGGCCTATACCGAGGCGGCCAACGCCTTCGGCAACGGCGAGCTCTACATGGAGAAGTTCATCGAGCAGCCCCGCCACATCGAGTTCCAGATTCTCGCCGACGAGCACGGCAGCGTCCGCACGCTCTTTGAGCGCGAGTGCTCCATCCAGCGCCGCCACCAGAAGCTCATCGA
>JAGWRX010000216.1 GCA_028876395.1 Acidobacteriota bacterium | reverse complement strand
GCCAGCGCTGCCCGAGGTCACGAAACAGATCGAGGCGGCCATTAACGCCAACACTGAAGGCAAGATCCCTCACGCCGAGCCGCCGGAGGGCGGGTTCGAGACCGCAGACGTCAAACCGGGCTTTCTGCATCGGCTCGGCGAACTCGTGGATCTCAAGACCATCGCGAAGTCGCACATCAAGGTTGTCTACGATCCGTTCTGGGGAGCAGGCCGGGGCTACAGTTGTCACATTCTGCGCGAAGCCGGAGTGGAAGTGGCAACCGTGCACGATTACCGCGATGTCCTCTTCGGAGGGCACGCTCCCGAGCCCGACGACCACCTGCTGGGCGACGCCAAAGCGAAAATGAAGGAGATCGGCGCACAGATCGGCATTGCCACCGACGGCGATGCAGACCGCTTCGGCATCGTGGACGAGGACGGCACATTCATCCAGCCCAACTACATCATCGCCCTGCTCTTCGACTATCTGGTAGAAACGCGCGGCTGGAAGAATGGCGTGGCCAAGAGCGTAGCCACGACCAACCTCGTCAACGCGCTGGCTGAGCATCACAAGGTACCGCTCTATGAGACGCCGGTGGGCTTCAAGTACATCGGCGAGCTGATTATTGCGGACAAGATCGCCATCGGCGGCGAGGAGTCGGCCGGCCTGACCATTCGCGGACACGTGCCGGAGAAAGATGGCGTCATCGCCGGACTGCTCGTCGCGGAGATGGTGGCCACGCGCGGCAAGAGCCTCGGCGTGCAATTGCGGGAATTGTTTGCCAAGGTTGGTTCCTTCTATCCGGTTCGCGAGAACTTCCGCTTGACCCCGGAGCGCAAGGCCGCGTTCACTGAGAAGTTGAAGGCCGACCCCGTCGAGCTGAGCGGGCGCAAGGTGTCCAGCGTGGTACGCACGGACGGGCTCAAGCTCATCCTGGAGGATGGCTCCTGGGTTTGCTACCGGCTCTCCGGCACTGAGCCGGTGGTGCGGGCCTACACTGAGGCGCGCAGCGAACAGGACATGGTCGCCCTTCGCGCTGCGGCCGAGCAGTTTGTACTGTCGTAATTGCAGAATTGGGGTCCGATGCTGGAAGAGAAGCCGCAATCCGAGAGCGATGCCGCACCTGCGGCGGCCGCACCCTTGCACATCCGCGCGATTGACTGGGCACAGCACGCCTGGCGCCCGGCGGGCACCCTTGTGGCCGTGGCGCTCACGCTGCTGCTGGGCTGGGGCGTGGTCAACGGCAAGCATGGCCTGTCATCCTGGCAGCACCAGCGCGCGCAGGACAAGCGCCTGCGCCAGGAGATTCAGGGCCTGCAGCAGGAAAACGACCAGCTGCGCCATCACATCCAGCGGCTCAAATCCGACCCCGACGCCATCGAGCACGAAGCGCGCGAGCAGTTGCACTATGCCCGGCCCGGCGAGGTGATTTACACCCTGCCCGCGCCACCGCAAACACAGTCGCAGCCGCCAGCCGACGGCAAATAAACCTGCGTTCAGCCGAACTCACGCCAAAAAGCGGACTCGCTTGGCAGGTGCGTTTTTAAAAATTCTTTATCGTGTTGCAGCAGTGCGCGTCTCCGCGGGAACCATCGGGTCCGCAAACCACGCAACCCCCGCGCCAACCAGCGGGGCGCTGTCGCCGAGCGCGGAAACGCGCAGCTGCAGGTTCAGACCCGCCAACTCCTCCTCGGCAAAAGGCAGAAACAGCGCCGCCGAGCGCGAAATGCCTCCTCCAAGCACCACTACGTCGGGGGCAAACGGCAAGAGCAGGACCTTCAGCGCGCGGCCCAGGCGCCGGCCGAACTCCGCAAACACCTCGGCGGCGGCCGGCTCTGCCGCGGCGGCTTTGGCGATGGCGGCCACTTCTTGCTGCTGTTCCGTGCGTTGCTCATAGCTCTGCCGGATGGCCTTGCTTGAGAGCTGGTCCTCAACAATGCCGCCTTCATAGGGCAGGTTCCATATCTCGCCACCGGGCGGCACGCCGGGGCCTTCCGTCACGATGCGGCCATCCACTGCAAAGGCCGAACCAATGCCGGTTCCCAGCGTGATGCCGACCGCGCGGGTTGCGCCGCGCGCCGCACCGGCGCCCACTTCGCCCAGCAGATAAGCAGCGGCATCATTCAGAAAGCGCACCTGGCCCGGCTGCCAGCCAAGACGATCTGCCAGCGCCTGGCGCAGATCGAAGCCGTAGAGGTAGGGCAGTTTGTGCCGCATCCAGCTCACGCCCGCCGCGTAGTCAAACGGGCCCGGCATGGCCACGGACGCGCCCAGCACGCTGCCTGTGCCGCCTGTGACCTGAGCGGCCAGCCCGGCAAGAACGTCAAGGAAGGCTTCGCTGGTCTGCTGTGCCGGGTGGCTGGCTCTTGCAACGGGGCCGATCTGGTAATCGCCCGCTTGGCACACCGCTGCCGAAACGTGGCTTCCCCCAACGTCATAGACGAGAACGCACGGATTCGTGCTGGTCATCATGCTGGTCCTGCTCGTCAGAAAAGAATGCCTTATTGTAACCTTCACCTGTTTTGGCTGATGTGTGGCGCGAGAGCGCAAAGCGCATGTCCCACTAGAAGTCCACGTGCGCGCGCACCGAGCCCACCCATGCCGGACCGCGATCGCGATTGTAGCCGGGGTTCGCGATGTGCTGTACATCGAGCGCATAGAACAAACCGCGCAAGGCCTGCCAGTTGTAGTAGCTCTCCACAATGTTCTCGCGGCCGTAACGCAGATTCCCGTCGCCCAGCAGGAAGCCAAGTCCGCCAAGCCGCAAATAATTCTGGTGATCGCGCTTGATGGCGTTCGACACGACCGCGAGGCCGACTTTGTCCACCGAGCGCCGCCAGCGCGTTCCAGCGTAGTCAGCGCCGGCCTCCACCGTCTGATCCACCTCAGTGTAGGCAAAGGACTCGTGCTGGCCCTCGTTCCATCCGAAGCGGCCAAACACGCGCAGTTGCGCGGTCAGCTCCTGCTCGGTGTTGTAGCCAAAGCCGTACTTGAGCGCGCCGAAGTGTTCGTGCAGCGTGATGGTGGGCGTTGCGTCGATCCCTGACAGATAGGCTCGCACCGCCTCGCGATAGGTGCCCATATGAGCGCGGTTGGCATAGAACAACAGGCGTTCCACGCTTTTGCGTTTTGGAATGAGGCTGTGGCGGAATTCGAACTCGCCATTCTGGCCGTGGGCTCGGCTGAATGCCCAGTCCATGTCGATGCCGTTGGCCACAGTGGGCATGGCAAAGAAACCGTAGCGAACACTCCAGATCCGGTCGTCGTACTCGGCCATGCCGCCCACCGAGTAGCCGCGCGTGTCGGCCGCGTAGTCCCATGCGCCGTTGTTGTCCACCGTCCAGTTCATGAACTGCAGGTGGCTGTCGGAACCGATGCCGTTCACGTCGAAAAAATCCGGCAGCGTCATCTTGCCGATGCGCAACTCCACGCGGCGCTCGGGCACGCTGGAGGCCAGGGCAAACGGGCCCGGCGTCTGCCCGGTGGTCTTGGCGGTCAGGCCGATCACCTGGTGAATCTCATAGCGGGCCAGATAGGGCACTGGCCCAAGGTTTGGATTGCGCACCACGTCCAGATTGGTAAACCCGGCCAGACCCAGCGCCTGGCTCAGCCCGCGCCCGCCGGCGCTCTCCATGTCGAGAATCAGGTCCGTGTTGTAGCGGACAGAGCGAGTGGGCCGCAGCGCCGTGTAGAGCGTGCCGATCATCGACGTCTTGTATTCGGCCGAGTTGCGAAAGCTGTTTGGCCCCTCATACGCGGAGTGAAAGGGCAGACGGCCCTGGTAGATGACGTTCACCTGGCCGGAGATCCAGTAGCGGCTGTCGCCGGGGTGCGGAGCCACGGTGACGACGGGCGCGGCCGGCGTCTGCGGCTCAGGCGCGCCGGGAAGCTGGGCCGTAGCCGCCGTCCCGGGCGTCTGCGCGCAGGCCCCCAGGGCCGCGAAGATCGCGGCATAGCAGAGCATACGAAATGGATGAAGACGCCGATTGCGGAGGAGGAGGAACATAGCTGACTTTCAGACTTTGTAAGGTCAGGATGCCGGGGTAGAATTCAATTTAGGATACCCCCATAGGGTTTGTACTATACCCCCGGTGGGTATTGTCAAGGGGAGGCTCTGCATGTCCATTCAGGAACGGGAGAAGCTGAAGCTGGTCCAGCGCGTGCGCCGATTGCGCGGCCAGTTGGATGCCGTGGAACGTCTGGTGAACGCCGATGAGGACTGCGGCGGGCAACTGATGCTGCTGGCTGCCGTGCGCGGCGGCGTGAACGGATTGATGGGCGAGGTGCTGGAGACGCATATTCGTTTTCACCTCACCGACGGAGCGAAAGAGAAGATTGCCCCGGAGCTGGCCGAGGATCTGATCGACCTGGTGCGCGCCTATCTCAAATGAGCTCATCGCCAAAGTAGCTGCCAGCGCTCCTGCCGCCTATGCTATGAGCCCGACTGAGGCGCATAGTGTTAAGGTTCGGTTGATTCGCGGCATGCGTTGCTGCGATCAAGAGGGAGGCATGGTCCCATGAACGCGATGAGAGATCTTCCTCTGGCAAGGGTTTTTCAACTCATCGAGCCCGGCCCGGTGGCGCTGCTGACGACGGCCAGCAAGGGGCGCGCCAACGTAATGACGATGAGCTGGCACATGATGATGGAGTTCGTGCCGCCGCTCATCGCCTGCGTCGTCAGCCCTGCGGACTACAGCTACAACGCGTTGCGCACCACCAGGGAATGTGTGATTGCCATACCCGGCGTCGATCTCATCGGCAAGGTCGTCGATATCGGCAACTGCTCGGGCGCGGACATCGACAAGTTCTCGGTCTATCGCCTTACGGCGGTGCCCGCAAAAAAAGTGGCCGCGCCGTTGATTGCTGAGTGTCTCGCCAACCTTGAGTGCAAAGTCGTCGACACCCGCATGGTGAACAAGTACGCCCTGTTCATTCTGGAGGCCGTCAAAGCCTGGCGCAACCCGGCGCGCAGAGAGCGCCGGACCTTCCACGCCAATGGAGACGGCACCTTCGTGGTGGACGGCAGAACCCTTGACCTCAAGAAGAAGATGGTGAAATTCCCAGAGCTTGTTTAGCTCCGCTGTGCAACGGCAACTTAGGCGCGCCCGGCAAACTCGCGCGTCTCGGTGTAGACCTTCACCTTGTCGCCCACCTCGACAAAGAAGGGGACGCGAATCTCAAGGCCTGTTTCGAGTTTGGCGTGCTTTGTCACTGCGCCGCTGGCGGTGTTGCCGCGGACCCCGGGTTCGGTATACGCCACAGCCAGCTCGACCTTCTCCGGCAGTTGCAGGCCGATGGGGTTGCCGTTGAACTTGTCGATCTTGATGATCGCGCCCTCCAGCAGAAACTCCAGCGCGTCGCCGAGCTTGTCGTTTGCCAGCGTAATCGTCTCAAAGCTTTCCTGGTCCATGAAGTGCGAGCCGTCGTTGTCCGAATAGAGGTACGACGCCTCGACGGTCTCCAGATCGGGCTCTTTGAATTTGTCGCTGGCCTTGAAGGTCTTGTCGAAGACGGCGCGGGTCAGCAGGTTGCGCATCTTCAGGCGCACCAGCGTCTGTCCGCCGCGCGCGGTGGGCGTGGAGACCTCGACGTCGAGGCAGTAATAGGGAGCGTTCTCAAACTCGAAGTACATCTTGCGCTTGATGTCGATTGCGTCAATCAGTGCAGCCATGATTCCTCGGTGTGGAGTAGGATGTCCAAGGCGTGGAGCGGCCGTGCGCCGTTTGCGCGCGCTCGTTCCCCCGCAAGCTCAAACCCAATCAATTTTAATTGTTCTTATCGATGGGGGCAGGGTCGCCGCCTGTTACGCGCCTGCCGGAGCGCGCATCGTCTCGAGCGCCGCGGCCAGGTCTTTCGCCAGCGTCTGCTGCATCTCCGGCGTCAGCTTGGTGCCGCGGCTGGTCAGGTAGAAGACGTCGATGGCCGTCTCGCCCTCGGTGTCAATCAGCGCCACCTCGATGTTGCACTGATGCGTGCTCAGGGTGAGCGCAATCAGGCGCAACAGGCCGGGAATATCCTGGGCCACCACCTGCAGAATCGTCGAGTGCGTCGATGACTCCGAGTCGAACTGCAGCCGCGTGGCCACCTCGACCTTGGAGTTGCCGGGGTTGTTCATGTGGCGGCGCGCGTCCAGCAACTGCTCCACCGGGGTTTTCTGCGCGACCACATCATGCAGGTTGGCGAGGAA
Organism: Acidobacteriota bacterium; assembly: GCA_028876395.1. Classification (GTDB taxonomy): domain Bacteria; phylum Acidobacteriota; class Terriglobia; order Terriglobales; family Acidobacteriaceae; genus Telmatobacter. The sequence goes on along the minus strand of JAGWRX010000216.1, from coordinate 379 downwards.
GCGGTCTTTCTCGCTGGGGTTCAGCTCGATGGTGCGGAAGGTGTCAGTGAACTGGAAGCTGTCCACCACGATACCTGCGTCGTTCGAGAAAGCGCCGGCCTTGACGATGTTCATGCCCCACGCGGCCAGCGCTCCGGCCACGTCGGCAAACAGGCGGCTGCGGTCGCGCGCGATAACCGTCAGGTCGAAGAGCTGGCGGTGGGGCCGCAGGTCAAGTTGTACGGGGTCTTTGTCGAGGTTTGCGGCCAGTTGGAAGTGGTTGCGGATGTGCTCCGGAAGGCGGGTTTGCAGGTAGCGCTGCGGCAGGCCCTCAAGGAACTGCCTCAACTGGTCGTACTGGCTGATGGGAACCATCGAGCGGATGCGGTTCAGCAGCGTG
>JAGWRX010000215.1 GCA_028876395.1 Acidobacteriota bacterium | reverse complement strand
GCCCCGCAGCGCGCGGGGCTTTTCTATCGGCATGCATTCGAATCAGAGCTTACTGCAGGTTGTGCATCAGCGCGTCGAGAGCTGACTTGGGAGGACGCGTGACCGACTCGGGCAGCGTGCCGAGCGGCTCGTCCACCACGTTCAAGAGATCGACGAAAGTCGGCTGCTTGGTGTCGATGTAGAAGACGCCGGTGAGAACCTCGTGGTCCTGATGCGACTGCATCAGCGTGCGCACGGCGTTGGCCTTGTCGGTCGGGTCGTAGTCCTCGTGCAGCTTGCGCAGGCGGAGGCTTGACCCGTCGTGCATCTCGACGTCGTAGACCTGGCCCGAGTCGTAATCGATGTGAATGTCCTCGAAACTGGCCACGAAGCCGATCTCGTTGATGGGCTCGTCGTTTTCCTGCATGAACTTGTAGCTCTTTGTGGAGCCTTCGTGATCGTTGAAGGTCACGCAGGGGCTGATGACGTCGAGCATCACCGTGCCCTTGTGGGCGATGGCGGCCTTAAGCATTGAAAGCAACTGCTTCTTGTCGCCGGAGAACGAGCGGCCCACAAACGTGGCGCCCAGCTGGATGGCAAGAGCGCAGGTATCGATGGCCGGAAGATCATTGATGACGCCTGTCTTGAGCTTGGAGCCGATGTCGGCGGTGGCCGAGAACTGACCCTTTGTCAGCCCATACACGCCGTTGTCTTCAATGATGTAAATCATCGGCAGGTTGCGGCGCATGAGGTGAACGAACTGGCCCACGCCGATGGACGCCGTGTCGCCGTCGCCAGAGACGCCCAGCAGCATCATCTGGTGATTGGCCAGCAGAGCGCCGGTTGAGACCGAGGGCATGCGCCCATGCACGCTGTTGAAGCTGTGTGCACGGCTCATGAAGTAGGCAGGGCTCTTGGACGAGCAGCCAATCCCGCTCATCTTCATCACGCGCTCAGGCTCGACGCCCATTTCATACATGGCGTCAATAATGCGCTCGGAGATGGCGTTATGGCCGCAGCCGGCGCAGAGCGTCGACTTGCCGCCGCGGTATTCCAGGATGGGAAGGCCGATGTGATTGACTTTGGGGGTGGGCGTTGCGGTTGCCATTAAAGGCCCTCCTTGGTGGCAAACTCTTCGGTGACGGTGCACGCATCCAGCGGCAGCCCGTTGTAGTGGAGGATGCTGCGCAGTTTCGTCACCTGGTCAGCGGGCAGGTCGAGCTTGAGCAGGCTGGCCAGTTGCGCGTCGCGGTCCTGTTCCACCACGTAGACGCGTTCGTGCGAGGCCACGAAGTCATGAATCTCGTGCGCAAACGGATAAGCGCGAACGCGCAGGTAGTCCACGTCGAGGCCGTGCTCCTTCTTGATCTGGTCGAGGCTTTCGCGCAGGGCGAAGTCGGTGGTTCCGTAAGCGATGAATCCCACCTTCGACGTTCCATTCTTCACGACGAGCGGAGCGGGGACCAGCTTGCGCGCGTTCTCGAACTTGCGCGTGAGACGGTCCATGATGTCCACGTATTCCTCGGGCTTTTCGGTGTAGCCGGCCGCGTCATTGTGTCCGGAGCCGCGCGTGAAGTAGGCGGCCTTCGGGTGGCGCGTTCCGGGCAGCGTGCGCCAGCCGATGGCGTCGCCATCGACATCCCTGTAGCGCGCAAAGCCGCCGAGCCGGTTGAGATCTTCGGCGGTCAGCACCTTGCCGCGGTCCAGAGGCTTCTCAGGATAAGCGAACTGCTCAGACATCCAGTTGTTCATGCCCAGATCGAGATCGGTAAGCACAAAGACCGGAGTCTGCAGCCGTTCGGCCAGATCGAAGGCCGAGTAGCCGAATTCGAAGCACTCCTTGACCGAGCCCGGCAGCAGAACGATGTGCTTGGTATCGCCGTGCGAAAGGAAGGCCGTGGAGAGCAGATCGGCCTGCGAGGTGCGCGTGGGCATTCCCGTCGAAGGTCCGGAGCGCTGCACGTCGAAGATGACGCCGGGGATCTCGGCGAAGTATCCAAGGCCGGAGAACTCAGCCATCAGCGAGATGCCGGGGCCGGAGGTCGCCGTCATGGAGCGCGCGCCGGCCCAGCCTGCGCCGAGCACCATGCCGATGGCGGCCAGTTCGTCCTCGGCCTGCACCACGGCAAATGTGGCTTTGCCTTCGGGCGTTACACGGAACTTTTTGAGGAGGTCCGTTGTGGCCTCCACCAGCGATGTGGACGGCGTGATGGGATACCACGCGACAACCGTGACACCCGCGAAGACCGCGCCCATGCCGCAGGCAGCGTTTCCATCAATGATGATCTTGCCGGAGGTCTTGTCCATCCGCTCGATGACGAAGGGGTCGTGCTTGACGAGTTTATCCTGGGCAAAATCGAAGCCCGCCTTGACCGCGCCGTAATTCAGGTCGAAGACCTTCTGCTTCTTCGCGAACTGCTTGCGCAGACCGCTCTCCACCACCCCGAGGTCGATGGAAAGCAACTGGGCCACGACGCCCACGTACACCATGTTCCTGACCAGCTTGCGCAGCTTGGCCTCGGGACAGACGGCGGCCGTGATCTTGTCAAAGGGAACCGGATAGCAGGCGACGTCGTCGCGATACTGCTTGAGATTCAGGGCCTCTTCGTAGATAGCCACGCCGCCCTTGGGCAGCGCCAGGATGTCCTGCTTCGCGGTTTCGGTGTTAAGTGCCACCAGGATTTCAGCGTCCCGCTTGCGGGCCACATAACCATCTTTGCTTGCGCGGATGGTATACCAGGTGGGAAGTCCGGCGATGTTTGAGGGGAAGAGGTTTTTCCCGCTGACGGGAACACCCATTCCGAAGATGCTCTTCAGCAGCACGCTATTGGCGGATTGCGAGCCGGACCCGTTCACCGTTGCTACGTTGATGCTGAAATCGTTAATGACGCGCGGCTGCGCGCTCAATGCGCCCTGCTCTTGACCCAGGGCCAGGTCTCCTGTCGCCATTTGGCGGGATTCCCTTCGGGTAAATTCTGGAAAGAGTCAATCTTTCACTCACTAGAGATTATAGTCATCTGAATGCGCTGCCGTCGCGCCCGGGAACCACGTTGAGCGCGTGGAGTTCCATCTGATGCAACATCTGTTCACTTGCCGGGGGGCACCTGAGCTTTGGGCCGTGAGCATTGCGCAACAAGGGGTGCAACTTCATTGATTTCAGGCTGAAGCGAGCAGGCGGGCGGAGTCTCTGCGCCAGCGAACCAGCAGCGTCACAGCGATCACAATCAGGGCCAGCGTCAGCCCTATCCACATGCCGTAGATTCCCCATCGGAGCACGAAGCACAGCGTAAGACCGAGCGGCAGGCCCAGTACCCAGTAACCCACGAAATTGGCCACCATGGGAGCGCGCGTCTCACCGAGCCCGCGCAGCGCGCCGGTGCAAACGGTCTGGATTCCGTCAAATATCTGAAATGCAGCCGCCACCCACAGCAGGCCTGGACCCACGGCCATCACCTGTGGATCACGGGTATACAGCGCGATGAGCGGCCCGGGAGCCACCAGAAAGACCACTGCAGCCAGCAGCATGAAGACCGTGCCGAGACCCAGCGCAAGCCAGCCGGCACGGCGGGCGCGCGCGGGGTCGTCCGCTCCCACGGCGTGGCCCACGCTCACGGCTGCTGCCGCGGAAATGCCCAGCGGCACCATATATGTGACGCTGGCGTAGTTTACGGCGATCTGGTGCGTAGCCAGCGCAACGGGAGTAAGCCATCCTGCGGAGAGCGTAGCCATGTTCCAGGCACCCACTTCCAGCAGAATCTGCCCCGCCGCCGGCGCGCCCAGCCGCACCAGCTGGACCAGCTTCTCAAAACTGGGGCCTGCCCAATGGCGAAAGAGCGGATGGCCGCGCTTGCGTTCGTACCGCCATGCGAAACCCAATAGCGCCGCCGCCATGCTGACACGCGCGATGCAGGTGGAAATGGCGGAGCCGTTGACGCCAAGCGCCGGAAATCCCCATTTGCCGTAGATCAGTACCCAGTTGCCAAACCAGTTGAGCAGATTGGCCAGCACGTATGTCACGGTAATGACGCGCACCTGGCCCACGCCCTGCAAGTAACGCCGTGTTCCCCCGTAAAGCAGCAGGGGCAGCGTGCCCCAGTTCAGGATGCGCAGATAGCCGCCGGCCGGCACGGCCACCACCGGCGTGATGCCGAAGTGCGCAAAGCCAAAGCTGGCCGCGGCAACCAGGAGCATAATGGGCAGCGTGGCAATGCACGCCAGATAGACGCCCTGGGCCAGCCAGCGATGGCATTCGTCGTGGTCCCGGCGGCCGTAGGCTTGCGCCACCGTCGTGTCCAGCCCGAGCAGCAGGCCGATGCCAAACAGGGACGGCGTGTAATAGACAGCATTGCCCAGCGCCACGGCGCCAATGGCCGCCGGGCCCAGGCCGCCCACCATGATGGTGTCCACCACGCTCTGGGCCATCCAGCCCAGCTCGCTCAACACCACCGGAACCGCCAGCGCGATCATCGCGCGCAGCTCCGGCTTCCACTTGGCCTGCATGTGAACCATTTTTCTAATCTACATGCAGGCGGGTTGCTGCTTCGTTATTGCCAGCTGAACGCGTACAACTAAATGGCGGCCCGTGAGCCGCCATTTTTTCGCTTTCATTGGACTCGGAGCCAGCGCGCTGTCTCAGCCTCGGTTGCGGACCGCAGGCACGGCTGGTCGCAGCTCCACCTGCTTCGTCGTAATCGACAGCTTGGCCGGGGTCAGTTCAGGGCCATCCCAGCCTTCCTTCATGGCCTCGATGTGTATCTCGCCGGGCCGCTTGGTGGACTGCACAATGACCTGCGCAAGGCCGTTGAAGAGCGAGCGCCTGGGCTCTTTGTCACTCTCCTGGCAGTTGGGGTCGCCATTGCCAACGCCGATGAGCACGCCGTCGCCGGAGACTTTGAAGGCGATGAGGTTGTTGGCGGTAGGAACCGGGCGCCCATCCTTGTCGAGAGCCTCAACGGTGAGCACGGCGATGTCCTCGCCGTCCGCGTTAATCTCGGTGCGGTCAGCGGTCACGCGGATGGCCACGGTCGAGCCCGTGGTCTCGCGCTTATCCGTCCGCACCACCTTGCCGCCCATGCTGCCGCGCGCTTCGATGGTGCCGGGGGCATACTTGACCTTCCACTCCACGTGGCCCAGGTGAGGAACCTTCCGGCTGCCAAGGCTCTTGCCGTTGAGGAACAACTCCACCACTTCGAGATTCGAGTAGACCCACACGGCAATCTCCTCGCCTTCCCTGCCCTCGAAATTCCAGTGCGGGAAAACGTGCACCACCGGCTCCCTGCCCCACCACGCCTTGTAGTAATAAAACGTGTCCTTCGGAAACCCGCACATATCCACAATGCCGAACTGCGAGTTGATGGAGGGCCAACCGTAGGGCGTGGGCTCGCCGCGATAGTCGAAGCCCGTCCACGCAAAGCCGCCCGCCTCCCACTCGCGCGTGCCGTAGAACTGCCACCACTCCTCGGCCGTCTCGCCCCAGGGCACAACGCCGTCGTAGGCATTCACGGTGTTGCGCAGCTTGTCAGTGGAGTAGACGCCGCGCGTGGAAATTGCACTGGAAGTCTCTGATCCGTAGAGCGCTTTCGTGGGATTCTTCTTGTGATAGTCGTCGGGGGACTTCAGGTTGTAGTTGAAGCCGATGACGTCGAGCGTCAGCGAGACGCCAGTTTCGTTGTTTCCATTCACCGCGGCTGAAACCACGCGCGTGGGGTCCAGCTCGTGGCACTTCTGCACCATGGCTGCTCCCACCTTGACGCCCAACTCGGCCTGGCCGCTCTGCATCTCCCCTTCTTCATTGCCGATGGACCACAGGATGATCGAAGGCGAATTGCGATAGCGCTTGACCATCGTCTCAAGCTGCGCCAGCCCCTCGGGGTTCGAACTCATCTGGCGCGTCTCGCACATCATCATCATGCCCATGCGGTCGCAGGCTTCCACCCATTCCGGCGTCGGCATGTTGTGCGAGGTGCGCACCGCGTTGCCGCCCATCTCGCGCAGCACGGCCAGGCGATACCACTGCAACCGGTCGGGCAAAGCAGCGCCCACGCCTGCATGGTCCTGATGGTTGCAGGTGCCTTGAATCTTCAGCGATTTCCCGTTGAGGAAGAACCCCTTGTCAGCATCAAAGACCGCAGTGCGCACGCCAAAGCTCACGCGCTCGGCGTCGCGCGCTTTGCCGCCCGACTCGACAGTAACAATGGCCGAGTAGAGATTGGGTTCGTCCACCGACCACAGCTTCGCATTCGGGAGCTTCGCCGTCGCCGCGAAGGTCGCGGGGCCATCAGCCGCGATGGATTGTGCAGGCGCTTCGGCCGTCGCCACAGTCTTGCCCGCCGCATCCAGAATCTGCCACGTGACTTTGGCGCTCTCCGCCTGCTTGCCTTCGTTCTGCACCACGGTGCCCAGCGTCAGCGTGGCACCGTTGCCGCTCACGGCTGTGCGCACCGTGCTCTCCCACTTGCCCAGGTGCAGCGCGTCGGTCTTGGTGAGCCACACATGGCGATAAATGCCTGCGCCCTCGTAAAACCATCCGTCGCCGAAGCTGGCATCGACGCGCACGACGATGTAGTTCTTCGCGCCGACCGCGAGAAAGTCTGTAATATCGAAGCGGAACGGCGCGTAGCCATTGTCATTGCGGCCGATGAAGCATCCATTCACAAACACCAGCACGCTGCGGAAGACGCCATCGAACTCGACCGCGATGCGGCGGCCCTGATCGCTGGCGGGAATCTCGAACTCGCGGCGGTACCAGCCCACGCTGGTCTCGGGATAACGGCGGCCTATGGGCTTGTAACCGTGCGATTGCTGCACGTCGTCATGCACAAAGGGCAGCTCAACCGCCCAGTCGTGCGGCAGATTGAGCGTGCGCCACTTCGAGTCGTCGAATCTGGCCTTGGCGAACTTGAACTCACCGGTCTTGGCAAAATCGCCCTGGCCGAAGCCGAAGCCGAGATCGCGAGCCGGATCGATGCTGCTGCCGAAGGTGAACTTCCAGTCGAAGTCGAAGAGAAGCTGCTCACGCGGCGCGACGGCAGCCAGCGCTTCGGCTGACGCTGCCTCTGGATAACCCGCGAGCAGAGCCGCTGTGCGGCCCCAGGCCGAGCGCGCCACCAGGGAAGATGCTGAAAGCGCGAGACCGGATGCGAGGAGGTTGCGACGGGAAATGCCAGACATAAGGCGGAGGTCCCTTTCATTGATGTCTCGACGCGCGTGACGCGGCTGGGCCATGCGGCGAGCAAGGGGGAACTATAAATCAGCCGGCGCCGCAAAGTAAACGATTTCATCCCCGCGCAATCTGCGTTGCTCCCGTGCCCCGCAACCGCTTGCTCAGCTCGTCTGCCGCAGCGCTGCGTATGGTAAAGTCAAGTAGACAATTGGTTCCCGCTGGAGAGATGGCCGAGTGGCTGAAGGCGCACGCTTGGAAAGCGTGTTTAGGGGAAACTCTAACGTGGGTTCGAATCCCACTCTCTCCGCCATAAATCTGTAACTTCCTCATTTCATTAAATTCATGCATCATATTCCCTGATGGTTTCCGCACTGGTTTCCCTCGGGAAGATATGAATGTACCGCCGCAGATCGCCGGATTCGACTCATCGCATACGCCTCTCTTTGCGGACTTCAACCCTGCTGATTCCATCTGCTCCGGGCCGTGGACTATGTCATGGTCCTGCCCGTCGCGGTCACTTCCCTTGCAGAAGATTCCGCGGGCCCGGCTCTCAATTGAATCTGGCGGGCGTAATCCTCCAGACGCATTGGCGCCTTGAGAGATGTCCGACCCGATCCAAAGAAAGGAAGACTTGAGATGGCAGACTACGAAGGCCGCTGGACTACGGTCCGCGTGGAGGTGGAAGAGGACATCGGTTGGGTTACTCTCAACCGCCCTGAGAAACGCAACGCCATGAGCCCCACCTTGAATCGCGAGATGCGCGAGATCCTCGAGGCGCTGGAGCTCGACGGCGAAGTGAAGGTGCTCGTCCTTACCGGCGCCGGCGAATCATGGACCGCCGGCATGGACCTGAAGGAATACTTCCGCGAGATCGACCAGGCGCCGGAGATCGTTCAGGAAAAGATCCGTCGCGATGCATCGACATGGCAATGGAAGCTTCTGCGGATGTATGCGAAGCCGACCATTGCGATGGTAAATGGCTGGTGCTTCGGCGGCGGATTTTCGCCGCTCGTTGCATGCGACCTGGCCATCGCGTCCGAAACAGCCGTCTTTGGACTCTCGGAGATCAACTGGGGAATTCCGCCGGGCAATCTCGTCAGCAAGGCCCTTGCGGATACCGTCGGGCATCGCAAGGCTCTTGAGTACATCATGACCGGCGAGACTTTTACTGGCCATCAGGCCGCGGAGATGGGGCTTGTCAACCGCGCGGTCCCCCTTGAAAGCCTGCGCGAAGAAACAGCCGTGCTGGCTCGCAAGTTGGCAGCGAAAAACCCCGTTGTGCTTCGTGCCGCCAAACATGGCTTCAAGCGCTGTCGCGAACTCACCTGGGAACAGAGCGAAGACTACCTCTACGCCAAGCTGGATCAGGCCCAACTGCGCGACCCCGACCACGCACGCGAAAAGGGCCTGAAGCAATTCCTCGACGAGAAGAGCATCAAGCCGGGCCTCGAGAGTTATCGCCCCTGATCGTCGCTGCAGGAGAAAGACTTGATTCCTCTTGAAAGTTTCAGGACTACCCGTGCCCCGCTCGATCGCCTGTTGCGACCGCGCTCCATCGCTTTGGTCGGGGCCTCATCGACTCCGGGGTCACTGGGCCAGTTCGTGCTCCTGAATCTGCGGAACGCCGCGTACTCGGGCGATCTTCATCTCGTCAACCCAAAGCGCCCAGTGATTCACGGCCAACAGTGTCTCGGGGCCATCGACGAATTGCCGGCTGCGGTGGACTGCGCAGTCCTCGCCATACCCGGGAGTGCGGTGCTGGAAGCCGCGCGCGCCTGCGCGCAAAAAGAAATTGGCAGCCTGATCGTGTTCTCAGCGGGCTTTGCCGAGAGCGGCAAGACCGGCAAAGCGGCACAACACGAGCTTGCTCGTCTGGCCAGCGAGCACGGCATGATCATCGAAGGGCCAAACTGCCTCGGCATGGTCAACTACATTGACGCGATTCCTCTCACCTTCGTCGTGACACCGCCGCAGGCGCAAAGCGGCTCGCCCGGAGTCGCAATCCTTTCGCAAAGCGGCGCTCTCGCCGCGGTGATCGCTGTCAACATGCGCCATCACGGAATCACGCTCACCTATTCGGTCTCCACTGGCAACGAGGCTTCGCACGGAGTTGAGGATTTCCTGGAGTATTTGATCGAGGATGCCGGCACGCGTGTCATGGCGCTCGTCGTCGAGCAATTTCGAAAGCCGAAGCAATTCCTCGAGCTGGCACGCCGGGCCCGCGAAAAAGGAAAGTTCATTGTGCTGCTTCATCCCGGCAGCAGCAGCGCGGCGCGGGAATCTGCGGCGACGCACACCGGCGCTTTGGCGGGCGACTACCAGGTCATGCGCGCGCTCGTCACGCATGCCGGGGTGCTGCACGTAGAGAGTCTGGAGGAGCTCGTCGACGTGTCGCAGATTCTGGTTCGCATCCGCAGGTTGCCGCGCAAAGGTACGGCGATGTTCACCGAGTCCGGCGCATTCAAAGCTCTTACGCTCGACCTGTGCGAAAAAATAGGGCTTGAACTGCCCGGCCTGTCACCTGTCGCGGAGCAGGCCTTGAGAGACGCGCTGCCGGCTTTCATTCCGCCTTCCAATCCGCTCGATCTTACCGCCCAGGGTTTGGTGGACCCGGATCTCTACCGCCGCACTCTTCCGGCCGTTCTTGAGGATGAGCAGTTTGGAAGCGTGGTGCTCGGGATCATATTGACTGATCCGGCGACGACCGCGCTCAAGCTGCCCCCCATCCTCGACGCAATAAAAACACTTCAACCATCCAAGCCGGTCATCTTCGCAGCCCTGGATGAGGGTGCGCCATTCGATGCCGCCGGCATTCGAGAATTGCGGGAGTCTGGAGTGCCCTGCTTTCCTTCGCCGGAGCGGGCCTTGCGCGCGCTTGCTCGCGTGACTGCGCTTGGCCGGCAGCAGTTGCTCAATGCCGGCGACGCTCCTTCCAGATTCAAGCCACCGGTTGCGCAGGGTGTGCTGCCCGAACATCGAGCGAAAGAGTTATTGAAAGATTCTGGCATCCCCGTTCCGCAAGGCGGGTTGGCGCGCCGCCTGGATGAGGCTATCCGGATTGCACATGGCATCGGCTTTCCCGTGGTTTTAAAAGCGCAATCCGTCGATCTGCCGCACAAAAGCGATGCCGGCGGAGTGATCCTGAGCATTGAGAACGAGAGCGCGCTGGCTGAAGGCTGGCTCGCGCTCCACAGAAACGTAGAGAAAAACAAACCGGGGCTCCGACTCGACGGCGTTCTAGTGGAGCGCATGGGAAAGAGCGGCGTGGAACTGATCTTTGGCGCGCGCAATGATCCGGAATGGGGCCCCGTGCTGCTTGCCGGCTTTGGCGGCGTGCTCGCAGAGGCCATACGCGACGTTCGACTACTGCCAACTTGTCTTCCCATTCAGGAGATTGTGCGCGAGCTCGGCTCCCTGCAGTGCTCTGATCTCTTCCGAGGGTTCCGTGGCTCACCGCCTCTCGACGTTGAGGCAGCAGCGCAGATCCTCTTCGATCTCGGCACATTGATTCGCTCCTGCCCGGAGATTGAGGAGATCGACATCAACCCCGTTGTCGTCTATCCGAGAGGCGAAGGAGCGATCGCTCTTGATGCTTTGATCGTAGCGGGCGCAAACGGCCGCGGCCCGGAAGAGCCGAAAGAGTGGCACGCGGAATCGAAGTGACAGCAAAGGGCCCGCCGATTGCAAGTCCGTATCGGGAAGTTTCGAATACGGCCAAGGGTATTGCTCACCCTCTGCGCAATACCCTCGCGACGAACGCGCCTATTTCCCGTTGTACATTACGCGCCAGACGCTGCGTGAACCATCGTCGGTGATATAGAGAGCGCCATCATGGCCCACAGTCACTCCAACCGGCCGGCCCCATACGCGACCGTCAGCAGTAACGAAGCCTGTGAGGAAGTCTTCGTACTCTCCGGTGGCCTTGCCATTCTTCATGGGAATACGAATGACCTCGTAGCCGCCGCGACGGGCACGGTTCCACGACCCATGCTCGGCGGCGAATCCGTCTCCCTCGTATTGCGCCGGAAAACTGGCCGTGCGAGTTGGATAGAACGTCATACCGAGCGAGGCCATGTGCGGCTGCACCAGAACGTCCGGCGTAATGACCCGTGAGGCAATATTGACGCGCGAGCAGGTCATTGCCTGGAGCATGTTGAGCGCGGCCGCCTGCGGGTTTGGACCAGTGCCATTGGCGCAAGGCTCCGGCAGTCGCGGGTCTCGATGGCCTCCCATGTAGTACCACGGCCAGCCGTAGAAACCGCCTTCCTCTACATGCGTCACGTAGTCGGGCACGAGGTTGTTCCCCAGCGCATCGCGCTCGTTGGTCGAGCACCAAAGCTGGCCGGTAATCGGGTTGATCGCTTCTCCAACGCAGTTCCGGATGCCATAGGCATAGACCTTAACGAATTTCCCTTCTGGTGTGTATTCCAGGACGTCTGCGCGATGGAATTCCCGCGGATGGGTATCCGGATTGTCGGCGTTTGACCCGCTGCCGACGGAAACCAGCATGTACTTGTCGTCGGCGGAGAAAACGACGTCGCGAGTCCAGTGTCCTCCACCGCGCAGTTGGGCGTACCCCGGCAAGTCGGGCACGATGGTCTGCGGCGCTCCGCCCGGGGCCTTCAGGTCGCCTGACTTGTAAGGAAAGCGCATCACGGTAGTGGCGTTGCCAACGTAGATCCACTTTGGATTGGGACCGGAGGGATAGAAGGCGATGCCGAAGGGATGGTCAAGGCCGCTCGCGTACCTGCTGACGGTCACTGCCCTGCCCTCAGGAGACACGCCGCGCAGCACAAATATTGACCCCGCTTGCGAATCGGCAACGAAGAGATCGCCATTGGGTGCAGCATGGATGATGCGAGGCATCACAAAGGTTCCGGATGTGGGCCCATAGATTTCCTGCTTGTTCTCCGAGCGCTGCATCGGAGTGGCCGCGTCGCCGCCGGCATACAGGGTGACCTTGAAACCCGCCGGAGCGATCGGCCAGGCGTCCTGGGGCCGCGGGACCACGTCAGGGCCGTTGTCGACTGATTCGCTCGGGTTCGGCGCAGGCAGATCGGCCACAGTAATCTTGCGCCGCACGCCGGGCTTCTGCTGCGTGTAATCGGCATAAGCTGACTGCCCGGTGATTGTCTTCTGTGCGGGGATCTCCTGCGGAAGGAACAAGGCGACGAGGAGGGCAACGGGGAGTGTCGCGGGGAAAGCGTGCATTCTCATGCTGAGGTGCCTCGGGGATCTGATGTATGTGTCCGGACGGAAGTTCGGAAACGGGCTACGAAGATCATAGGCCCTACCTGTGAGGTGTGACGCCTCTTGGCAGACATGCGCTCCAACTCCGCCGGGTTCGATTGCCTTCAGTGTATTGCAGTGCTGAGCTGCCGGGTGGTCCTGTCACAGGTTGATGAACTATCTTCCCGCCTTGCCCAGCCGCACCTGGAACCCAATCCGCGCGACGCGCGGCATCGCGAGCGTGGTGGTGGGCGTCTTGCCCACCTCAATCTGGCGGTTGAAGAGATTCTCGCCGGCGGCGAACAATTGAAGGCCCTTCCTGAAGTCATGCGAGCCGTACGCGTCCAGACGGAAGTACCCGTGCAGCAGGTGGCTGTTGGCTGCGTCGTCAAACTGGCGGCCGCTCAAGCGGCCTTGCAGGCTGAACACGCCGAGCCGCCGTTGACTGGCGCGCAGGTTGAGCGTGGCCATGTTGCGGGCAACCGCGGGAATCCAATTGCCAACATACTGTGTCCCCTGTGTGACCGTGGCGTGTGCAAACTGGTAGCCGCCATCCAGCGCCAGCCAGCGCTGCGGCGCAAGCTCGAAGTCAATCCCCAGGCCGCGGCTCTCGATCTGGCCGAGATTCTCCCGATCGAGCAGGATCGGCGACGATGTCGGGTTGATGGTGACAGCCGTGATGGGCCGGTTGACCTGTGTCTGAAAGTAGCTCGTCCGAATCGTGCCCCAACTCCACTCCGTGGCAAGGCCACTTTCCCAGCCCGTGGCCCGCTCGCTGAGCAGCGACGGATTGGACAGCGTGAGTTGGCTGCCAACCTGGGTGGACCGGTACAACTCGCTCGGAGTGGGCGCGCGGAAGGCACGGAAGCCCGACGCCGAGACGGCCCAGTGATTTGAGAGTTTGCGGGAAATGCCCAATCGCGGGTCAAAGATGTGCTGGCTGGTCTGGGGCGGCTGCTGCGCATCGGGTATCCACGTCGATCCGTTCCATACAACCTCATGGCCATCGTAATTCTGGTACCAGTCCATGCGGCCTGCGGCAATAACGGTCCATGCATTGCGGGACCACATCATCTCTCCGTAAGCCGCAGAGTCTCGCTGGTGATCGCTGATGAGCGTCAACTGCGCGGATGAGCCGTACTTCTGCTCACGGTCCCAGACGCGAACGTCGTGTACATCAGCCCCTGCCAGCACCACAAGCCCTGCCCCGAGCGGCCGTATCCAATGCGCCACTGCACCCAACTCATTGTCGGGCGGGCTTGAGAAGCGCGTAACGGTTTCGCCGCAGCGGTAGGAGCAGCCCGGATCGCCAAAAATTGGAAGATTCGAAATCGCGGAAAAAGTCTGGCGATAGTGCTCAGTGGAGCCGTAGAGCCGCAGTGCAGCCGAGTCACCGTGCCGGCCCTGCCAGTCGCCTCCCGTGGCATAGCGCCACAGCCGGGTTCCGTTGGTCTGGTCAGGCGTTCCGTTGCTGCGCGCCTCGTTGAACCCGCTGCCGCGCACGAAGAGCCGCAACGGGTCGCGCTTGTGCTCGGCCAGAATTACGCCGTTCTGGCTGTGCACGTTGGAGGCAATATCGACCGGCCCGCGCTGCCCTGGAGCGATCTGAATGTAGCCATCCGTGTCCAGCACGCCTCCCGCCGCGAGCAGGCCCCAGGCACCGCGCTTCGTCTCTGCGAGCAGGCTCTCATCGAAGGTTCCTTCTCCGCCGAAACCGGAACGCAACTCAGCCATGTCGCCGGCTGGACGCGCGGGAATCATGTTGACGACCCCGCCGATAGCGCTCGACCCGTAGAGGTCACTGACGCCGCCGCGCACCAGCTCGACGCTCTCAATCGCAAGTTCCGGCTGCTCCTGCCAGTGAATCCATCCGCCCACCGCGTCATTCAGCGGCACGTCATCCAAAGTGACCAGGGTGCGGCTGGCCGAGGTGGAACCCAATCCACGCAGGCTGATGCCCTGCGACGTAGGATTAGCCACCAGCGAACTGGAACGGCGAAAGAGCTCGACGCCTGGCAGCTGCCTCATCTTGCCATCCAGGGTGACCTCCGCCGTGGATTCGAGCGCGTGTGCGGTGAGCAGTCGCGTGGCGACCGGACTCTCCAGTGAGCCCATGGGCAAACGATACGCGGTCACGCTTATCTGCTCCGCAGTGGAAGCAGGCTCAAGCCGGAGGACGGCCCCATCGGCAACCTGGGCTGTTGTCTCTGAGAATCCCGGCGCCGCTACATGCAGCCGGCAAGGTGTGGCGCATGCAATCGTCGCCCGGCCATCCGCGCCGGTAACGCCAAGCAAATGGCCAGCGGCGTCCTGCAACCTTGCCCCGGAGAGTACGGCGCCGCCGCTATCCTCCACCGTAATGGTGATCGCCGTCTGCGCGCAGAGCCTCGGCAGGACCAGCAAAAGGCCAGTCACTGCCAGAAAACCAAATTTCACATGGAGCCGGTGCCAAATATCGCGCATCATGTTCACGGATCTTGAGTAGCTTGAGCGGGCGCCTCACTTGCTTCTCACAGCGAGAATCACGATGCTGCGCCCAGAGCCTCCCATCAGCAGAATACCCAAACCGGGCATTCGAGGTCCCTTCAGCTTTCAAGACAGGCAACGCTTTGAGGGAATGTAAGATTGAAACAGCGGTTCAGGCTTCCCGCGCAACCCCTGAAGAAACCGCGACCCTGGTTTCCGAAACGGAGAACATGCCATGCCCCTGTTGAAGACATCCAATCCTGCCCTTGGCGACAAGACTTTTCGCGATCTTTCGGCCCGCGGGTACGGTGGCGCCATCGACGCAACCGACCGCATGACGCTCAGCGGTACCGTGAACAAGACCGGCATTCTGCTGCTCTGCGCGCTGGCCACCGCCGCATGGACGTGGCATCTCTTCCTTCAGTCCCGCAATCCCGCCGACGTCGCGCTCTACCTGATGGTCGGCGCATTCGGCGGCTTCATCTGCGCCATGGTCACCATCTTCAAGAAGGAATGGTCACCAGTGACCGCACCGATCTATGCGCTGCTTGAGGGTCTCTTGCTCGGTGGCCTGTCAGCGATCTTCGACCTTCGCTATCCCGGTATCGCCGTTCAGGCCGTGGGCCTCACCTTTGGCACGCTCTTCGTACTCCTTCTGGCGTATAGCTCCGGCATCATCAAGGTCACGCAGAAGTTTCGCCTCGGCGTGATCGCCGCCACGGGCGGCATCATGGTCTTCTATCTGCTCCAGATGGTGCTCGGCTTTTTCGGCGTCCACTTCATCGCTGTCAACGGATCCGGCCCCATCGGTATCGGCTTCAGCCTGTTCGTCGTCGCCATTGCCGCCCTCAATCTGGTCCTCGACTTCGACTTCATCGAGCAGGGCGTAAGCTACGGCGCTCCCAAATACATGGAGTGGTATGGCGCATTCGGCATCATGGTCACGCTCATCTGGCTCTATCTCGAGATCCTGCGCCTGCTCTCCAAAATGCGCAGCAGAGACTAGCGCAGAGGATCGCGTGCTCCAGAGGGATGTATCACGATTGGTATGCAGGGCCTGCTCCCACAACCGCAACCTGAGCAGGCCTTTCCTGCAACGGGTGATCCACATCACCGCCAAATAGTCGTAACTCACTCAAAATAGATAAAGTATGAATGGGTTGATTGCGGGGGCTGCATGGCTACTGCATCGAACAGCCGCGCCGGGGAAGGAGCGGAGGTTGTCTTCCACGTCCATTCCGTCTCAAAGACATATCAGACAGGCGACGTGCCCGTCATCGCTCTTCGCTCAGTGGAGCTTGATCTAAGCGCGGGAGAATTTGTCGTATTCCTCGGCCCGTCGGGCAGCGGCAAATCAACCCTCCTCAACATTCTTGGTGGCCTCGATACTCCAACCACCGGCGATGTGCGCTTCCGCGATCACTGGCTCTCCGAAGCCGACGACGCAGGGCTCACTCGCTTCCGGCGCGAGCATGTGGGCTTCGTCTTCCAGTTTTACAATCTCATTCCCAGCCTCACCGCTCTTGAGAACGTGGCGCTGGTGACGGAGATTGCGGAGCATCCGATCGATCCGCGAGAAGCCCTGCGCCTTGTGGGACTGACCGAGCGACAGCACCACTTCCCTTCGCAACTCTCAGGCGGAGAACAACAGCGCGTTGCGATCGCGCGCGCCATCGCCAAGAGCCCCGACATTCTGCTCTGCGACGAGCCAACCGGAGCGCTGGATTTCCCCACCGCCAAACTCGTGCTGGACGTGCTTGCAAACATCAACCGTGAACTGCACACCCTGGTCGCGGTCATTACCCATAACACCGCCATTGCCGCCATGGCCGACAGAGTCATACGTCTGCGCAGCGGTGAAATTGTCGAGGTTACGCACAACACGAAAAAAGCGCGGCCTGACGAACTGGTGTGGTGATCTATGACAGCTCTTCACCTCAAGCTGTTTCGCGATCTGTTCCACATGAAGGGCCAGGTGACCGCCATAGCCCTGGTCATCGCCTGTGGTGTCGCTTCGTTCGTCGCCATGCGGGCCATGTATCGCTCCCTGTTGCAGTCGCAGGAAAACTACTACGCACAGTACCGCTTCGCGGATGTGTTTGCGGAACTGAAGCGCGCTCCAGACTGGGCGGCGGAGCGCATCCGCGGGATACCCGGCGTGAAGCAGATACAACCGCGCGTGGTGATGGATGTAACGCTGAATGTGCCTGGGCTGAATGAGCCGGCAGTCGGCCGCCTTATTTCCATCGACCCCAGGCAGGCCGGCGCGCTCAACGCATTGTTCTTGCGCAGCGGGCGCCTGGTTGATCCGCTCTCTGACAGCGAGGTGATTGCCAGCGAGGCATTTGCCAATGCCAATCAACTCGTCGCCGGAAGCAGCATCGAGGCCGTGATTCGTGGACGCTGGCAGCAGCTGACCGTGGTCGGAATCGCGCTTTCGCCGGAATACATCTACGAGATTCGCGGTGGCGGCTCGCTCTTTCCAGACAACAAGCGGTTTGGCGTGCTCTGGATGCCGGCCCACGCGCTTGAAGCCGCGCTGGACATGGACGGCGCGTTCAACTCGATTGCGGTGGCGCTGCAGCCGCATGCCGATGAAACCGACGTGATTGCCCGGATGGATCGCATCCTGGACCCATATGGCTGCCTGGGAGCCTACGGACGATCGGATCAGATATCGCACCGCTTCATCTCAGACGAGATTGCGCAGGCCAGGGTCACCGCCCAGATCGTCCCAGCCATTTTTCTGGCCGTCGCTGCACTGCTGGTCCATTTGTCGTTCACCCGGCTCGTCAACATGCAGCGCGCCGAGATTGCGGTCATCAAGGCATTCGGATATTCGAACTGGCAGGTTGGAATCCACTACGTGCAATTCAGCCTGCTTGTGGCGATGGCAGGCTATCTTCTCGGCTGTATCGCCGGATGGACTTTCGGGGTCAGGCTGGCCTCGGTGTATGCGGAGTTCTACCGCTTTCCCATACTCGTTTACAGGCCTGAGTTGCAGATATTTGTCTGGGCAGGACTCATTACCGCCCTCACCGCAGTTGCAGGGGCAACGGGCGCCGTCATCGGCGCGGCGTCTCTGCCGCCGGCCGAAGCCATGCGCCCGGAAAAGCCTCCGGAGTTCCGCCCTCGCATCATGGACCGGTTCAGGCCAAAGTGGATTCATCCCGCGCTGCGCATGACGCTCCGCAATCTTGAGAGAAGGCCGTGGAGGGCGCTGGCATCGGCATTCGCGATCTGCTGCTCGATCATGATCGTCGTCGTCGAGTTCGGCATGTTCGATTCGCTCGACCGCATGATGACGCTCCAGTTTCGCGACGCGCAGCGGGAAGACATTGCGGTGACTTTGAACGAAGCAAGTTCCGCAGGAACGCGCCTTGAGCTTGCCCGCCTGCCCGGCGTGGTTCGCTCTGAACCGTTTCGCATTGTTCCGGTGCGGCTGCGATACCAGCACCGCTGGCGCAAGACCGCCCTGCTCGGTCTTGCGCGCGGCAGCGAGATGCGCCTGATGGTCGATCAGCACGGGAATCGCCTGCCCATGCCCGGTGACGGATTGATCATCAGCACAACGCTTGCTGACATCCTGCGCCTTGAGCCGGGAGATAAACTCACCGTTGAAGTGCTGGAGGGGCGCCGCTCCGTGCATGAAGTCACGGTGGCCGGGACCGTGGATGAGCTGCTCGGCACCAACGCATACATGGACCTGCACGCACTGAACCGGATGATGGAGGAGGACCATTCCATCTCCGGCGCGATGCTGCAGGTGGATGCCGGCAGCCGGCAGAAGCTCTATCAGGAACTGAAGAACCTGCCTGCAGTGGCCGCGGTCTCAGTCAAAGAGGCTGAAGTGAAGAGCTTCAAGGAGACAATTGATCGCAGCATGGCCTTGTCCATCGGCACGCTGATGGTTTTTGCCTGTGTCATCGCTGTCGGCATGATTTACAACGGCGCGCGCATCGCGCTCTCTGAGCGTGCGCGCGAACTGGCCACTCTTCGCGTTCTGGGATTCACGCGCCACGGGATCACATTTATCCTGCTGGGCGAACAGGCGCTCATTACGATTTTGGCATTGCCCTTCGGGTTTCTCGCGGGATACGGTTTGTGCGCGGTTCTTGCAGCGCTCATGCAAACGGAGTTGTACCGGATTCCGCTTGTCGTGCAGCCTACAAGCTATGCATGGGCTTTCCTGATCGTGCTGGTCGCTGCAATCGCGTCCGGCGTGCTGATTAGCCGGCGCATTGCGCAGTTGGACATCGTATCTGTGCTGAAGGCAAGGGAGTGAGATGAAACGGCGCACTCAGATCGTTCTGCTGGTTGTCGCGCTGCTGGTTGCGGCAGGAGTGGCGATGCTCTTCCGGCCTGCCCCGGTACCCGTCCAGACCGTTCAGGTGCAACGGGGCCCGCTGCAGGAGATTGTTGAAGAAGAAGGCAAGACCAGAATGCACGACCACTTTGTTGTGGCTGCCACGGTCACCGGCAATCTGAGACGAGTTGATCTGCATGCAGGCGACCGCGTGCGTGCCGGGCAGACGCTGGCATGGATCGATCCCGCCCCGATTGATCCACGGCAGGGCGCGGTGCTGCAGGCGCGTCTTCAGGCCGCTCGCGCCGCCCAGCAGCAGGCCGATGCGCTGGCCGGCCGGGCAAAGGCAGATGCCGCACAGGCGGAAAAGGACCTCATGAGAGGCCGCGAACTGCATCAAAACGGCGTCATCTCAAACGAAGCGCTGGACAAAGCGATGACGCTGGATGAGGCGGCTCGGAAACAACTCCAGGCTGCGCTCTCGGGTGCGGAAGCGGCTGCGTATCAGGTGGAGGAAGCCAAAGCTGCCCTGCTCGTTCATCAAAATGGAAACTCCAACCTGCCAACCGCAATCGTGTCCCCTGTGGATGGCAATGTGCTCAGACTCATCGAGCAGAGCGAAAGAGTTGTAGGTCCCGGCACGCCCATCATTGAGATCGGTTACTCGCCACGCCTGGAGATTGTTTCCGACTTCCTCACCCGCGACGCTGTGCGCATCAGGCCGGGCATGCCTGTGTTGATTACGGACTGGGGTGGGGATACACCAATTCCCGCCCGGGTAAGAATGATCGAGCCCGGCGGCTTCACCAAAATCTCCGCGCTCGGCGTGGAGGAACAACGAGTGAATGTCATTTGCGACTTCACGGGCGACTCTCACGGAATGGAAGACGGCTACCACGTCGAGACTCGTGTCATCGTCTGGGAAGGCAAGGACGTTCTGCTTGTTCCCTCCAGCGCGGTGTTTCGCTCTTCGGGCGACTGGGCGGTCTTTGTCGTACGAGATGGCCGGGCGCACAAAACCATCGTGCAGATCGGGCACCGCGGCGAGGTCAACTGGGAAGCGCTGGCAGGACTGCAACCCGGCGACCATGTGATTGCACATCCCAGCGCAGACGTGGATGACGGCGTGCGCGTGCAGGAATCCCCTTCGCGCTAGCTTCGGTTTCATTTTGGAGCGAATGATCGCAGCGTCGAAATCGACGCATCAGCCAATCTCATCCCTGTCGTGCCGCTGGTGCCCGGAGGGGGACTTGAACCCCCACGGCCGGTAAAGGCCTGCGGATTTTAAGTCCGCTGCGTCTGCCAGTTTCGCCATCCGGGCAATTTGAATTTGCTCTTTGCATCTGCTGGTGTCATTTGCATTTCTCTGCCAGCCGCTTTCCTTGCTCCAGCATCAGAAATGCCCCAAGTCGCACCTGATCGGGATCGGTCTGCTCCATGGTGATGCTCCGCTCGCTTTCAGCAGTCAATACACGACGGTTGAACAGAGAATATGTTTTCGGTCCAGCCATTACTATCATAACGTCCTTGGCACATCGCAGGTGACGGTTTCGGCAATCAGCCGGAGGGAGCCGTCCTGGCTTCAGGTGGCCGAACGGCCGTGCTGCTCCAGTGGGCTCGTAATGCATCCGGGTAGTTCTACAATGGCTATGCTTCAGGATCGCAGTCCGTTCGTGCGCTCCAGCATGAGGCTTATGGCAGTGCCGGCACGCACCGAGTTTTCCGCTGGACGGTCTTTGAGGTCGGAACTCGTGTCTCGGGAATTGGAGCGCGCCTGTGCGGAGGCGCGCGAATCTGAAAGGAACGCTGCATGAAGAAAGCAATTGGAATAGTTCTGGCCGTTTGCTCCCTGCTGGGGGCATCGCCCGCGTTCAGCCAGGTGAAGATGACGCGTGATCAAATCCTCTTTTATACCTCGGGGTGGAAGGGCGACCGCTTCCCCGACGGCCGCCCCCGGCTGCCGGACTCGCTGCTGAAGCGCGCGGTCGATATGACCATCGAGGACGTGTGGGAATACCTGCGCGCGCATGGATACCGCAATCAATTCGAGGCTGGCTGGCAGGCGCTGCACATCGAAAACCCATTTGCTGGACGCGCGCTCACAGCGCAATACATGCCGACCCGCCCCGATATGGCCAGGGCCATCGTTGCCGAGGGCAAAGCCGAGGGACGTGTCGGCGACAACAATAGCTGGCCGATCAATGAACTGCAGATCGGGGACGTTTATGTTGCTGACGGCTTTGGAAAGATCATTGAGGGCACGCTGATCGGCTCCAATCTGGGCAATGCCGTCGCCGCGCACACGCATACCGGCTTTGTATTTGACGCTGGCATACGCGATCAGGAGGAGAATCGCGAGATTCCCAACTTCAACGGATTCTACCGGGGCTACGATCCGTCCGCCTGGGCAGACATGGAGTTGACCGCGATCAATGCTCCCGTCCGCATCGGCAGGGCAGTTGTGCTGCCGGGAGACCTGGTGCTGGCCAAACCGGAGGGCGTCCTTTTCATTCCTGCGATCCTTGCTGAAGATGCCATCAGTTCCGCCGAGTTCACCTCGCTGACAGATGCATACAACTTCGAGTTGAATCAGCAAGGAAAAAACGGAGGTCAGTTCGAAGGAGGCTGGACACCGGAAAAATATGACGCCTTTGCAAGGTGGATTGACGCACACCCCGGGAAGTTAAAGATGCCGCGCAGTGAATTCGACGCGCTGCTGGCGAAGGCGAAGCAGAGGAAGCAATAGAGCGCGACAGGCAGTCTACTCCGCCGCTCTCACGTGGAACGCTCCACAATCAGTGCCGCCTGCAGCATGGCCTTTGCGTAGGCAATGTCGTAGACGTCTCCCGTGTAGCCGCCGCCACCGGGATAGCCGCGGATCGGCCCGCGCGCACGGTCATAGTCAAGGGCTCGCGGGTGTTCGGGATAAACTTCGCGCGTGTACTTGACCCTGATCAGTTCCCGCATCACCGCGAACATATTCACGTCGCCTTCATCGATGAAGCCCTCGTCGTATTTCACATAGGGCTTCATCACGTGCGGATTGCGATAGTGCATGTGGTTGATGCGATCGCGGCTGCCGAAGTAGCGGCACGCGGCGACCGGGTCTTCTCCCATCTCGCGCGTCACGCCGCAGTCAAACGTGATTCCGTTCGCCGGGCTGTCCACGATTTCAATCAGGTGTTTCCAGCCGGCGACCGTCGCCATGATCTGCTGCGATCCGCGGCTCAAGGGAAACGGCGGATCGTTGGGATGAAGCGCCAGCCGCACATTCGCCTTCTCCGCCACAGGAATCACGGCCTTTAGAAAATAAGTGATGTTGGCCCACATCTCATCGAGCGTATGCGTGCCCTCTTCGGCGAGAGGTGGAAGGTCTTTCATTCGCTCATAATCGACGCCTGTCAGCCCGGCACCGCCTCTGCCTGCCTCCTCGAAATAGCCTTCCATGGCGCGATGCGCATAGAAGTTGTACTCGATCACCGGCAGGCCAACTTTGCCCGCTGCTTCGATGGACTGCCGTATCTTCTCGATCTCTTCGTCTCTGCCGGGACGTCCGTAGAGTGTGTTGGGGAAGCCGTCGATCATCAGATTGCCCAGCGACACGCCGCTCGCCTTGAGCTTGTCCACGATCGGCTGAAGCTGGCTGACGCTCCAGGGCATCGGCGGCCCGCCAGCCAGAACGTGATAAACGCCGAGTTCAACAACGCTGCGAATCGCCTCGTCCGTGACGCCATTACCGAGGTCAATGGCGCAGGCAATCTTTGGCGTGCCGGCGTTCTCCTGCGGCATTCCATC
>JAGWRX010000214.1 GCA_028876395.1 Acidobacteriota bacterium | reverse complement strand
GCAGACAGCCCACCGGGAAGGGGCCGAGACAGGTTCCGGAGCGCGGCGTTTTATCTGCGCCGTGCGTGTGACGCCTCCGCGCCGAAAGGGCGGGGGTAATGCACGACTCCTCGGCGTTCAGGCGGCTGGTTGCCCAGCCAATCCTTCGAGTTCCGAAACCAAATGCCTGAGTGCTTCGAGATTGTTGATTGTTGTCATCGACCCGATGTGCAAGCGATCGAGCACGGAGACGAATTGCGTATCGCCGATCGACTCGGCCAGCGACTGCGCCTTGTGGATTCCCCGTGAGGCCCGTTCCATCGCCTCCGCGACAGTCGTCTGCAGTTGCGCGTTGGGGATGGCGTTCGCCTTCTGCGTTCGCGCGACACGCCACAATATCTCTCCGTAAATTGGATCGCCGAGGATGCGCCGAAAGCCTTCGATCTTGCCCGTGATTCTCTGATCGATTGGCCCACATTGGATTGCCGCGGGGCGCGGGCCGGATGCTGGATGGTTCTTGACGGGCGCACCCGTTTTCGGTAGCGCCCATTGCGGGAGAGATGGGAATTCGAATGGCTGCCGATGCTCATTGAGCGGGACCCACATCTCGGCGAGGTTGTAAAGGTAACGTCCCAGGCCGTAACAACTGGCGGCCCGCTTGAACGCTTGCGCTTCCGCCGTTGTCATGGCATTTGGCTCATCGGCCCAGTCCTCTCCACTGCCGGCATGGCAACCCAATCCAGTAATAGTGAGCGTGCATGTCACCAGAACTTTGCCCGTCTGGATGAGTTTGTCCTTCTTCATGCGCGTGACAGCCGATACCGTAGAGACATCGTAGGTCCGGGTCCAACCAGTCGGAGTGAACAGTTGGTTGAGACGGTCCGTGTACGCTCGCGGATCAGCGTATGCAACGACCGCGCCACGGCTTCCATCCCGGGTTGTATGTGTAACGCGCCACTTGATCTCGTTCGGGTCAAACGGCTCCGCCAGCTGTGTGAACAGAGCGTCCAACTCCGTGCTTGTCTTGACTTCTTTGATCGCCATCGTGGTAGCTCCTCAAAAGGAAATGGCGCCCCGAAGAGTCTGTTACGAAACTCTTCCGGTTAGCCTGAATAGATGAGAAGATGCCCTTGCGAGAGCGAGGGCATCTTCGTTTATGGGATATATCCGGGGGGATGGGCGGAGTCAGGGGACGCTGTTTCCGGTAGTACTGGACGATCTGATTCCGGCCGATCATGTGTGTCGAGTGATCGATGCGTTCGTTGAAGGTCTGGCGATGAGCGAGCTGGGCTTCGAGCGATCCGAAGCAGCGGAGACGGGCCGTCCCGGCTATGATCCACGCGATCTACTGAAGCTGTATCTGTACGGCTATCTGCACACCATCCGCTCCTCGCGCAGGCTGGAGGCCGAGTGCCGCCGCAACGTGGAGTTGATGTGGCTGCTGGGCCGGCTGTACCCGGACCACAAGTCGATCGCTGAGTTCCGGCGGATGCACCGCGACGCGGTGACGGCAGCCGGAGCACAGTTGGTGCGGTTTGCGCAGAGTTGCGGCCTGATTCGCGGCGAGTGGATCGCCATCGACGGCACGAAGTTCCGCGCAGTGTCCAGCGCCGAGAGCGTGCGCGAGCGGCAGGCGTTGGAGCGCTACCTGGACAGCATGGAGCAGGCCGACGAAGAGCAGCAGACAGTCATCGATCCATCCGCGGTGCAGGCTGCGCTGGAGAAGCTGAAGCGGCATCCCGAACCGGAAGCGCGTTTCATGCCGGTTGCGGGGACCAAGGCTCCTGCCTACAACGTGCAGACGGCAGTCGATGCCGAGCACGCGCTGATCGTGGCCCATGCCGTCGTGCTGGAGGCAGGAGACAACGTGCAGTTGCAGCCGATGGCAGAAGCTGCGAAGAAGGCACTTAGCACAGAGAGTTTGCGGGTCGTGGCCGATGCCGGCTATGCCAACGGCGAACAGGCGGCGTGCTGCGAGGCGTCAGGCATCCTGCCGCATGTGCCTGTAAAGCGCGCCGTCAACAACCAGGGCGGCGGCACGTTATTTGGCCGTGAGCAGTTCCATTATCGGCCGGAAACCGACACCTATCTCTGCCCGGCGAACAAGATCATCCGGCGCAAACAGATTCACCGCCACGACAAGGCTGTCATCTATCGCGCAGACGCAACCGATTGCGGTGGCTGCGTGATGAAGGCCCGTTGCACGCACACCTCAGCTCGTATCCTCACTCGGCTGCTGGATGAAGATGCGCTGAACCGCATGCACCAGCGCGCTACCCCGGAAGCGATGCGGCTCAGACGATCTACCGTCGAGCTTCCCTTCGCAGTTCTCAAATACCGTATCTTCGGCCATCCCCGCCTGTTGCTGCGCGGAACCAGCGGCGCACAGACCGAAATCAGCCTCGCCGTCATGGCTTACAACCTCAAACGCATAGTCAACATCCTCGGTGCCGCAAAACTTACCGGCCAACTGAACACAGCCTGATCGAACTTCACCCCAAAACGAAGAACGCTCCCCAAAGGAAGCGTTCTTCTATTCAAGGCAGCCCCAGAGTTTCGTAACAGACTCTTCCGGGGGCCTTTGTCGTTCTCTTTCTGGCTGCGGAATCAATGTCCCGCTGGACGGGGATTCGCGGGATCGAACTTGGCGACCTGTACCTTGCGGGCCAGTCCAACCTTGGAGAGCAGCCAGATACCCCAGAAGTTCGGGTCAATCTCGTACCATGCAAGCCCATGACGGGCGGAGACGGGATGCGCG
>JAGWRX010000003.1 GCA_028876395.1 Acidobacteriota bacterium | reverse complement strand
TCAAGGCTCACGGCATAGTGGTAGCCGTCGTGCTGGAGGGCGCGGAGTTGCGCGGCCCAGTCCACGACGCCTGTGCCCACGGCGGCCCACTCCCACTTACCGTCGGGGTGGCGGATGACGCTCTTGGCATGGCAGTGGCCGATGCGGTGCTTGGGCAGCAGATTGTAACCGTCAGGGAAGGGCTTGCTGTTGGGGAAGGTGGCGGCGTTGCCGGGGTCCCAGTTGAGCATGAAGTTCGACTCAGGCACGGCGGCAAGTGTGGCCACGGACTCCTCGGCTGTGGCCGTGTTGCATGACATTTCGTTTTCCAGCAGCAGGATGATGTTGTGCTTGGCGCAGCGCTGCGCGGCCTGGCGCAGCTTGCTATTGATGGCGGCGCGATAGGGCTTCTGGTCGTCGAGGCGCCAGAAGTCAAAGCAGCGCACGCGGTCTGTGCTGAAGGTTTTGGCCAGCTCGATGCTGTGATCGAGGAGCGCATCCTGCGCCTTGAAGTCGAAGTCGGCGTGGAAATTATCGCGGCGCTCGCTCTGCTTTGAGATCGGCGCGCCGGGCCAGTCGGTCTTGAAGAGCGGGCTGGCAATGTCGGTGACGCGCAGGTTGTATTTCTTGAGGATGGCAAGCGAGCGGGTGATGTCGGCCGCGTCGAGGTCGGTGATGTTCTTGTTCCACATGCCTCGCAGCTCAATCCACTGGAGGCCGAAGTCGTGCGCGGCCACGTAGCAGGCGTGGTCGAAGTCCTGCGAGATTTCGTCGTTGATGACGGCCACGCGGAATGGGCAGCCTGCGCTGGCCTGGGCGATGCGGGCTGTGGATGCCAGTGCGCCTGTTGCGGCAAGTCCGGTCATAAATTCCCGCCGTGAAATCGACATGTGAGCCTCCCTGAGTTCGTTGTGCCGTGCAAGGTTACTTTTCCGGATACTGCTTCGTCTGGCCGGTGCGCGTGTTGGTGACGGAAAAGCTGCCGTCCGCCGATGCGACGACCTTGAGGTATGCGCCGTCGCTGCCGCCTTTGAGATTGGCGATGAGCGGCGCGGGGCTGTTGTGCGCGGCGTCGGAGCCCTCGGCGGTGTGCAGCATCCACAGGTCGGTGAGGCCGGGGCTGTCATGCACGGTTTGCCACGCTTCGGGGCTGCCGGCCTTGTGCGCGCCGTTGTTCATGATGGCCACACGCGGATGAATGGCGTCGACGATGGCGCGTGCGTTGGACAGATTCATGCCGTGATGGTCCACGAGATAGAGGTCCACGGCGCCGATGGGGTTGCTGGGGCAGACGAGGGCGATTTCTTTCGCCTTGGTGAGGTCGCCGAGATCGAGAAAGCGAAAGCTGCCGAAGC
The DNA here is from genome assembly GCA_028876395.1 of Acidobacteriota bacterium. Classification (GTDB taxonomy): domain Bacteria; phylum Acidobacteriota; class Terriglobia; order Terriglobales; family Acidobacteriaceae; genus Telmatobacter. The sequence goes on along the minus strand of JAGWRX010000003.1, from coordinate 1,051 downwards.
GCACCAGGATGCCGGAAGAGCGGGCGTTTTCGCTGTCGTCCGCGGGCCACTGGGGCTCGCTGGCGCACCAGGGGTTGGGCACGGGCTTGATGCCGGGAACCTGCATGATGTGCTCGCCGTCGGCGGCCAGCACGATGGTGCTGAGGCCGGGGATGGAGATGGTGTCACCGGGATGGACGATGCGGCGCGGCTTGCCCTGGATGGCCTTGAGATAGGCGGCGTAGTCGTGGCGCGTGATGTCGGAGTCTTCGCGGTTCTCGCCGTGGTCGAGGAACTCGCCGACGGGGATGCGCTGGACGAGGTTGGGCACACCGCCGACGTGATCGGTGTGGAAGTGGGTGATGAGGACGTGGTCGATTTTCGAGATGCCAGCGTCGTGCATGGCGGCAAGGATGCGCTCGGCGTCGCGGCCATTGTTGCCGGGCCAGCCTGTGTCCACGAGGAGCGAGCCGCCGGAGGGGGCAACGAGCAGTGTGGCCTGGCCGCCTTCGACGTCAATGGAGTAGATGAGGAGGTGGCTGGCCCTGGCTTTCGTTTGAGCGGTGAGCGGTGCCGCGAAAAGCAGCGCGAACGCGGCGGCGAAGATCATTGCGGGCAGCAGGCGGGGCGAGGTTTGCAGAAGGCGGTGAGCGGAGATTCGCATTTGCGGAGAAGTGTACTTTACGAAGCATGGCTCAGGAAATGGCGACGCGGCGGCTCTGCGAGGGGCATTGGTCTGCCTGGCAACGAAGGGGGCAAATTGGCCCGCAACAGGCGCTTTCTCCGCCCTGCTGGTAGAATAGAAAATGCCGCAGTGTGCGGTGATTCACGGTATTTTCACACACCAATCCGACGGCCTTTTGGCCGCACCCACAAAGGAAATTCGCACCTGTGAGCCAGACGATACGCAATATCGCCATCATCGCCCATGTTGACCACGGCAAGACCACCCTTGTTGACGCCATGCTGCGGCAGGCCGGCACCTTCCGCGCCAACGAGCAGGTGGCCGAGCGGGTGATGGACTCGAACGAGCTGGAGCGCGAGCGCGGCATTACGATTCTGGCCAAGAATA
>JAGWRX010000213.1 GCA_028876395.1 Acidobacteriota bacterium | reverse complement strand
GTCGGGTGGTGGGCCTTCAGCCACGTCTCGCGCGCATGGGCGTGCAGCGCAGGGGTGAGGCCGGACAACTCGGCGGGCGCATACGCGGCGGCGCGCAGGGCGCGTTCATCGGACTGCAGCACGCGGGCGCGGGTCTCGCTGTCACACATGCGAAGGAACGTGCGCAGCTCGGTATCCAGCGCGGTGTCGGCAGCGCTCAGGGGTGCCATGCGCTGCTGCGTGCGGTACTGGATCACCGGCAGCTCGCTGGCGACTTCCTGCAGCACGGCATCGGCATGCTTCAACGCCTTCGCCATCGTGGTCTGCGCTAACTCGGCAGCGGACTTGCGGCGCGCGGCCGGGGTCAGCAGCTCATTCGACAGCGCGCGGACGTTGTGCTGGTAGATGCTTGTCCATGCGGTCGTGACGGCCTCGTGCGCGGCGACCAGGCGCTTGGCCTCGTGACCGGTAGGCTGCCACTCGGGATCGAGCGCGCGCGGCGTGCGGCCGAACATGCCGCCCACCCACGATGAATGCGACGGGTCGGGGGTGGGGTATTTCTGTGCGAGCTGCTGGGGCGTGAGCACGGCGGTGTGTCCTTTTGGCTAATGGGCGTCGCGGTGGACGCGGGGCGCATGTGTATGGTAGGAGGTATGGATTGCGATATCAAGAATCGCGCAAAGCATTGGTATATAAGGCTTTAGCGCACAAGTTGGGCGGATGAAATAGGAGTCAAACCAGACGGAATAGCGCATAAAGCATTGATTTTGCTAGCGTTTTCGTGGCGGGCTCGCGCTGCCCCAACGCTTGTTGCGGTCGCTTGTTGCACTTGTTGCATTGCGTTGCGTTGCATTGGTTGCGCACCCTTGTTGCAGTGTTGCGTTGCATTGGCCCCCCGAAGGGGGCCATGCATGCAACATGCAACATGCGTCGGATCAGGCTGCCTCCTTGAGCCATCTACTTACCGTGGCCTTGTCTCGGCCTACCTGCTCTGCGATCTGGTCGAGCGTGTGCCCACGCCCACGCAGTTCCAGGGCAACCGGCACCAGCTCGGCCTTGCCGGGCTTGTCGTCGGCCTGCTCGCGCATGTGGGCGACCATATCGGCGGCGGGCGCGCGAATGACCAGGCTCGATTCCGTTTCGCCCTTGTCGTCCACTAGGCCGGCGATCTCGACCGGATCAGCGGCGAGAAAGATCAGCGGATGCTCCTTGCCGTCCTTCTGCTTCGGGTTGGTCAGCTCTAGGGCATGACTGCCGTCTTTCGCGTCCCGTGCCTTCAAGTAGAACTGCACGTCAACGCCCGCCGGCATGCTGCTGTGTCCGCGCGCCCTGTCGCCATCGTGGCCGGTGTGGTGCACGGCGAGGACAGCGCACCGGAACTGCTGGCGCAGCAGCTTCATGGCCTCGAACACTTCGCCCATGTCCTTGCCGTCGTTTTCCTGGCCGCCAGCGAGGGCGGTGAACAGCGTGTCCAGGACAATCAGGCGAGGCGCCCCGCGCTTTTCAGCCAGCGCGCCGATGGTGTGCACCAGCCGCGCCAGTTCCTCCGGCTTGCGCACGCGAGGCATCTCACGGAAGGCCAGTCCCGCCATGCTCGCGCCGTTGGCGATCTGCCATGCCGCCAGCCGCCGCGCAAAGCCGCCTTCGCCCTCACCGGCGAGATAGAACACCGTCCCGCGCTGCGTTGGCTTCCCGTGCCAGTCGATGCCGTTGGCGATGCAACCGGCCATGTCGATGGCAACGAACGTCTTGCAGGTGCCCCAGCCGCCGTACAGCAGCCCCGTGCACTCACTCGGAAGCACCTTGTAGATTGCCCATTCACTCGGCTTCAAATGCGAGGGGCTGGTCATCTCGTCGCCCCACAGGAAGCCCCAGGCATCGTTGCTGGCTTCGGCGCCCTGCATCTTGTTGAGCAAGCCCGATGCAGCCACATCAGCCAGAGGCATCCCATCCGTGCGCGGCTCCAACATGCCGGAGGCAATGCCGTCGCGGATCTTCTTGAGATCGCGGTCAGGGGTGGCGTAGCCTGCGCGGCGAGTGGCGTCGAACAGCGCGGCTTCGGCCAGGCTCTGCGAAAGCTGACCGGTGGGGACGAATCCGCCCATGCTGTGGGACTCGCGGTTCAGCACCTCGTTGCGCTCGCCCTCGGCCGCTTGCTCCACGGCACGGCACGCGCTGGCGAGCGCGCCCAGCGCCCAGGCGGTAGGTGTGCCGCTGGTGTCGGTTGGTGGCGCTTGTGGCGCTTTCTGCGCGGGCTTGGCGGGCATGTCCGCCAGTAGGTCGCCCAGCGCAAGCGGCGCGCCGTCCATGACGTAGGCCTGCGCGCCGGTAAGCGGCAGATACAGCGGTTGCTCGGGGCGGTCGCAAGACGCATCCCATGGAAGCGCCGCATGACCATCCTCGGCCAGGGCAGCGTCGATGCGTGCGCGTATCGCACGGGATGCGGCCATCAGCTCGGCACGCGGCGCCGGCATGTCCAGTTCCAGCACGACGCGGAAGCGTGGTGCTGCGTGCGTGTGGCTGGCGGTGGTGTAGACCAGGCCGGAATAGCGATGCAGGTGCAGCACTGCGGCGGCGAAGGCCTCGGGCGTGCTGCCGTCCACATCCAGGCCGACGAAGCGACGCGGCAGCGCGCAGGCTTTGTTTCGATGCGGCTTGCCGTCCAGTGCCAGGTCGGGAGCGCACGGCGCGGCGATGTATTGCCGCCCCTTCGCATCGGCGCGGTCGGCCAGGATCGCGTCGCGGAACGCGACAAAGTCCGGCGCGGTGAGCTGCGCCGGGGTGTTGTCGAACTTGTTGGCGCCGCGACTGTAAGCGACTTCACACAGAGCGTTTTCGCCAGTGCTACTCTCGATCTGCAGTCCGCCCATGTCTGCGCTTTCTGCGTTCGCCTCGCCCGCCAGCGAGGCGTTCGCTTTTGGGGGATGGGGCATCAGTTGGCATCCTTGGCAAGGCTATGGATTCGCTCGACTGCATAGAACGCCGCACGCAGGTCTTCGGTTTGCGCCGTATTCCACCGGGCATCCCACGCGGAAAATTCCAACACCTGCAGCGCGCCGCGCGCTTCCCGCAAGACCTTCTCCATAGCGGCTCCACGCTTCGGCATAGCCGCCCGCGTGTTTGCGGCAGCTCGTGGCCGTGGTTTCAGCGCTGCGTCCACCGCGCGAAGCATCCAGGCGGCCCATGCTGCCTCGCCGGGATCTTTCTCGCTCTTGAGGCGAGCCATGGCAACCCGACGCTGCTTGCGCAGCGCCGCGCGCCCCTCGGACGTCTTGGCCAACATTCGGAACATGGCGCCACGGTCGGCGACGATCAGCCGACGGATGTGCGCAGTCATCTCGGCTTCGGAAAGTTCGCTCACGGCGCCACCTCGTAGGGGTTGTTCGGCTTCCAGTTCGGGGAGCCGGGCCCGATGCCGGTCGTGGCGGGCGCGTAATCGGCCGCCTCGATGCCGGCGGAGATGACCGCCGAACCGACCATCATCCGGCCGTACAGCAGCGGCACCGGATGGCCCTGCGCCTCGGTGTTCACTGCCCCGTTGAACACGTAGCTGGGGTCGTTTGCGCCGGCATTGGGCTTGCTCCGCGGCTGCGGAGACAGCATCTGGATGACGCCGCCGGCGACCATAAGCGCACCCGAATAAATCAGGTTGGGATTGTCGGTGTAGACGCCTACCACGATCAGCACTATGCCGAGAATGGTCTGCAGCACGCCGCCGCTCTTGCTGCCATCGATCACGGGGGCGATGCGGATGTCCTCACTGCCCACCGGATCGCGAAGCTCATCGGCGACCAGATTGCGCTTGCCGGCGAACACAGCGAACACCATGCCGTACTGCTTGGCGTTGACCATGAAGGCCCGGAAGCCGGCGAGCTGGCTATCGAGCGCACGAATGGCCTCGGCCACGGTGTTCGATTCCAGGTGGAAGCGATGCACGCGACCGAAGCGCGCGCCAAGCTTGCCGTACAGGCGCACGGTGCGAAGTTGACTCATGCTGCCTCCCGTGCATCGCGCGTTGCGGCGATCTGCCCCGCCACGTATGCACGAACGCGTGCCTTAAGCGGCTCTACGGGCTCGTGCGGCACGCAGGTCGTGACGACTTCCAGGATGGCCGCCTCTACTGCTTTGGCGAACTGCTCAAGCTCTGCCGGCGTGGCAACCAGCAGGAAGCCCCTGAACTTTTGTTTCTCGGCCGGCGTCATGCGGCAGCCTCCATATCGCGCATGCGATCGGGCAGGCTCCGCAGCGACTCCATCACGACGTAGCGGCGACGGCCCAGCGTGAAGGTCTCGATCAGGCCGCGATCGGCGAGGCGGTAGGCCGCCGTCCGGGAGATGCCATGCTCTTGGCAGGTCTCCACGAAGGGAAGGAACGCGGGTTCGTTGGCGGCATCGTGGGCGTTCATGCGGCCACCTGCATCGCTTCGGCCACCACGCGCCGCAGCTCGCTTTCAGCGACCACGACACGGCCGCCGATCTTGAACGTGTCGATGGAGCCATCCCGCACCATTGCGTAAAAGGTGCTACGGCTCACGCCCAGGCGGCGCGCGGCGGCGTCAACCTGATGCACCAGCGGGGGAATACGGACTTCGCCATCGCGGAGAATGACGGCGCCATGGCCATTCTCTGTGGCGATATGCTCTTGAGGTTTTGAATACATGGCTGTGCACCCGTGTTTAGGTGACGCCACTATGTAGATCAGGTGACGGGCGCGTAATGGCAAAAGGTCGCGACCTTTTGCCTATTCAATCCTTTGCGATTCCTTGAAAGCATCGCGCCACTTGCGCCAGGCTCGGCGCACCGTCGAAACATCCACGTCAAACCTTTCTGCCGCAGCTGCTATTGCAGCGTTCACGCCACCGGGTTGCTCCCAAACGGCCCATGCCAGCTCGAATTCCGGCGTCTTGTGGCGGCGATGGCCGGCGGTTAGGTTCAAAGCGCGGGCAAGCTCAGCCGGTCGCGCTTTGGCTGGTACGCGCGTAGTTCTTTCGAATGCATCGGCCAGATATTCGGCGGCGTCCACCGGCAGCTCTACGTGACCGCTTTTCGTCCACTCGGACATGCGGCGCAGGTATCCGGCGATCTCCTTGAGCACCCTAGCGGCGGCTTCGGGATCGCTCGGCGCATGCAAGATCGCCTCGGATAGCCTCTCATCGAATGCCGGTAGCTTAGCCATGCCTCATGCCCTCAATCGCCTCGGGCGCCACCAGGGCGCCCGTTCCATCCTTGCGATTGCGTCCGGCCATTACGGCGCGGCGCCAGCCAGCGGAAGGTCGCCGACCAGAGTGTCCGGCGTCGGCCCGCGCAGCTCGGCAGCGCGCAGCAACTCCTCAGTTGTCGGTGGCCGGTACCGCAGCCGTTCCATGCGCGCCACCCAGCCCAGGAAGAACGCGTCCAACTGGTCCGACTTCTGGGTTTCCGTGGTCATGCCGCCAACCTCCTGCTGGACTTGTCGCCAGCAATGACGCCAGTCACCACCCCGAACGCGCGTCCACCTGCGCCGAGATCGATGAAGTGCATGGTCTCGCCATCAGAATCAAGCACCCCCATAACCATGCGATCACGCGACTGCCCGTCTGCTGGGGGCACGTCGCAAACCCTACCAAATGGGCCACGTTGCGCCATGACGATGACAAAGTCGTCGTGCTTCGGCACGGCGTCCAGATCAACCACCATGAGATCACCGGCTTGGAAGCTATGCCGGCCCCGGGTGAAATCGTTGCCAATTGGCACAGTAATGCAGTTCGGCCCGGTAACCATGGAGGGCGGAACGCGTGTGGTGGTGGGGTTGTATGCTGCGTTTGCCATTGCTGCTCTCCTCTGTAGAGCGGTTTTTGGAAGTCGGCCCGGGTGCTGCTACACCCGGTGCCGGCGCGTTACCGGGCTAGGCCCGATTCTTTTCAGACGCCCGGATGGGCATCACGTTGTCGCCAGTGGTTCGCACGGTGCCGCAGTAGCCGGCCCAGTCCTTCATCAGCACAGCCCGGCGCTGCAGCAGGTCGCCGCGCTGATAGGCGGCCTCGGCGGCATCCTTCAGGCGGTGCGCCATGGCCTGTTCAATGACTTCACGCGGGTGGTTGGTGACTTCGGCAGCCCAGTCGCGGAAGGTCGATCGGAAGCCGTGCGCGGTCAGGCCGGGGCGCAATTGCTTCAACAGCTTCATGGCGGCATCGGTGGTTATCGGTTTGCCCTTGACACCGGGGAATACGTTGTCAGAGACCCGCGGCAAGGCCTGCAGCAGCTTCACCGCGGCAGGCGCTAGCGGCACCCGATGTTCTTTGCCTGCCTTCATCCGGTCGGCCGGTATCGTCCAGATAGCGCCGTCCAGGTCGAACTCGGGCCATTGCGCGCCGGCAGCTTCGCCAGGCCGTGTCGCGGTCAGAATCTGCAGCTCCAACGCGCGGGCAGCGAGGGTGTCCCGCTGGCGCAGCTCGGCTATGAACGTTGCAGCCTCGGCGTAGGGCAGAGCTGCGCGGTGCTCGACCCTCTGAACTTTGTTGCGCGCGGGTAGCAGTTGATCCAGGTGATTTCGCCACGCTGCCGGGTTATCGCCAGTGCGCAGACC
>JAGWRX010000212.1 GCA_028876395.1 Acidobacteriota bacterium | reverse complement strand
GCGCTCGGGCAGCTGGCGCAGCGTCTGGATGTGCGCGGCGCGCTGCTCAGGCGTCGAGGTCGCAGGCGGACTGAAACGGCCAATCGGATAACGAAGATTGTCTACATCAGGCATGGCAGAACCTTGGCGCATGGGGCGGCAAGCACCCCAGCGGAGTCATGCGGCGCTACGCGTGGTGCTTCTTGCGGTGGGGCCACAGATGGAAATGGCGCGGAGCGCGGTGGTCGGAGTGCTTGAGGGCCGGATGATGCTCATGCGGATGGCGCGGGAGTTTGTGCTTGGCGGCAAGTGCCGGCACTGCAATCGCCATACACAGCGCCAGGGCGGCGGCAATCTTCTTCATGGCCAAAATGTAGCATGACAGGACCCGGAACGGTAGGGTACGAAAGCGTGTGCACCAAAGCAGCCACGGGGAGCCCGGCGCGGCGCGCGAACCTCCAAAAGGCGTAAACTGGAGCTACGATGACCCATCCGGCTGCTTCCCCAGTCCAGCACCACAAACACTACTTCTTTCAGAAGTTTGGCATCACCGAGCGGCTGCTGGAGCGCTGCCTGGGCGAGGCGCTCTCCGCCGGCGGCGACTATGCCGACCTCTACTTTGAGTCGGTTACGGCCACCTCGCTGGGCGTCGATGAGCAGATCGTGAAATCCGCCAGCCAGGGAACCAGCGCCGGGTGCGGCGTGCGCGTACTCTCCGGCGAGCGCACCGGCTACGCTTACACGGACAATCTGAGCCCCGAGCGCCTGCTGCATGCCGCGCGTACCGCCGCGCTCATCGCCTCAGGCCCGGCCAAACAGCCCGTGCAGGGGTTCGTCGAGACGCCATCCGCCAATCTCTATCCGGTCCCGCTCGGCGGCTTTGACCTGGACCTGGCCGCCCGGCTTGAGCTGATTCTGCGCGCCGACCGCGCTGCCCGTGCCTTCGACCCGCGCATCGTGCAGGTGCGCGCCGGATACAGCGAAGAGCTGCGCCGCATCCTCATTGCCGCCTCGGATGGCGCGTTTGCCAGCGACACCCAGCCACTGTGCCGGCTCAACGTCTTCGTCATCGCCAAAGAGGATGCTGTCACCACCAGAGGCTCCGCGGGCGGCGGCGGGCGCGCGGGTCTGGAACAATTCACAGGGTCGAAAAGCCCGGAGCATCTGGCGCAAGAAGCCGCCCGCGGCGCGATTCTGCAGCTGGGCGCGGTGCCTGCCCCGGCAGGCGAGATGCAAGTAGTGCTCGGCCCCGGCTGGCCCGGCATCCTGCTGCATGAGGCCGTGGGCCACGGCCTCGAAGCCGACTTCAACCGCAAGAAGACCTCGGCCTTCGCCGGACTCATCGGTCAGTCCGTCGCCAGCTCGAAGGTCACGGTAGTAGATAACGGCACCATGGCCGGCCGCCGCGGCTCGCTGAATGTGGACGACGAAGGCTCCGCCACGCAGGAGACGGTGCTCATTGAAAACGGCATCCTGCGCGGCTATCTGACGGACAAGCTTTCCGCACGGCTCACCGGCGCGGCCAACACCGGCTCGGGCCGCCGCGAGAGCTACCAGTGCATCCCCATGCCGCGCATGACCAACACCTATATGCTGGCCGGCGACGACGCGCCCGAGGACATTCTGCGCTCGGTCAAGCGAGGCCTCTACGCTGTGAACTTCGGCGGCGGCCAGGTGGACATCACCAACGGCAAGTTCGTCTTCTCCGCCTCAGAGGCCTACCTGATTGAGGACGGCAAGATTACCGCGCCCGTCCGCGACGCCACGCTGATCGGCAACGGCCCTGAGGCGCTGAAATATGTCTCAATGGTCGGCAACGACCTGAAGCTGGACGAAGGCATCGGCACCTGCGGCAAGGACGGCCAAAGTGTGCCCGTCGGCGTCGGCATGCCCACCATCAAGCTGGACAAGATGACCGTGGGCGGCACGGGACGGTAGGCCCTTAAGCCCGCGAATCCCGCTACTTCTGGTGCGCAGCCAGCCACTTTGCCGCGCGCTGCTGCGCGCTAAACAGTTCCGCTGCGGTCAGCCGCGCGCCCACCTTGTCCCGCGCGCTGGTGGCTTCCTGCTGCCGGGCGCCGCTCCACGTGCTGGCCGCCAGAGCGAGCCAGTAGTAGGCCTCCGCCAGATCGCGCGGAACGCCCTGACCCGAAACAAACATCGAGCCCAGGTTGTATTGCGCGCGCGGAACACCCTGATCGGCGGCCTTGTTGTACCACTTCGCCGCCTCGGTGTAGCTGCGGTCCACGCCCTCGCCGTTGTCGTAGAGCAGGGCCAGGTTGAACTGTGCTGAGGCATTGCCCTTCATTGCCGCCCTGCGATACAGGTCCAACGCCTGTGTGTAGTCCTGCGGCACGCCCAGGCCGCGCTCGTAGAGCGTTCCCAGGTTGTACTGGGCCTCGGCGTTCTCCTGCAGGGCCGCCTTGCGGTACCACTCGGCTGCTTGCGCGTAGTTCTGCGCAACGCCCTCGCCGTGGTCGTAGAGCGCACCCAGATGCAGTTGCGCCACGGCAAGACCCTGATTCGCGGCCTTCAAATACAGCGCCGCCGCCTGCGGGTCGCTCTGCGCCACGCCCTGCCCTGTGTGGAAGAGCACTGCAAGCTCATACTGCGCCTGCGCATTGCCCTGGTCGGCGGCCTTTTGCAGCCATGCCGCCGCCTGTGTGGCATCCTGCTCAACGCCCTTGCCTTGCAGATACGCCTGCGCAACCAGATATTGCGACCGGGCATCGCCGGCCGTGGCCTTGCCCAGCAGCGTGGGGTCGATTTTTCTGATCTGCGCGCCGGCCGCAGCCAGCGCGACAACAAAAGCCAGGACAGCAAACAGCCGCTTCCACTGCATGTTCATGACACCTCTGGGGAGTACCCCTCACGATAGCAAATCCGGCGCCGCTCAAGATGTGATGCGGAATGCAGGAACCGCGCCGCCGCCGCGCCCCGCGCAAGTGCCAGCGGGCACGGCGGTTTGTTACTGTTGACCCATGCCCGAAGCCACAGCACAATCCGACATGACCGATCTGGATCTCGAATCTATGGCCGCCGATGTGGTGGCGCGCGCCATGAAGGCCGGCGCAAGCGACGCCGAGGCGGTGGTGCGCGAGGGTGACGAGTTCTCAGTCAATGTCCGCATGGGCGAGGTGGAAACGCTGAAGGAGTCCGGCTCGCGCGCGCTGGGATTGCGCGTGTTTCGGGGCAAGCGATCGGCCTCGGCCTCAACCAGCGATCTGACCCCGGAAGGAATCCGGCAACTGGTGGAGGGTGCGCTGGCACTGGCCAAGGTCACCGAGGAGGACCCTTTTACGGGTTTGCCCGAAACGGATGAGTTCGGCTCCATCGCCGGCGACCTGCACCTTTATTACGAGGACGTGTATTCCCTGCCCGGCGCGGAGCGCATCGAGTTGGCGCGGCGGGCCGAAGCTGCGGCCCTGGCGGCTGACCCGCGCATCACCAACTCCGACGGCGGCAGCTTTGACGCGGCCACGGGGCGCAAGGTGCTGGCCAACTCGCGCGGCTTTGTGGGCGGCTACCGCACCAGCTACGCCGGAGTTGCAGCCGCTCCGCTGGCCGTGGATGCCAACGGCCACATGCAGCGCGACGGCTGGTGGTCCAGCGCGCGGCGGCTCGCCGACCTTGAAACGCCTGAGTCCATTGGCCAGGAAGCAGCGCGGCGCACCCTGCGCAGACTGGGCGCGCGGCGCGTTCCCACGCAGCAGGTTCCCATCGTGTTTGCACCGGAAGTCGCCCGCTCGCTCATCGGCTCAGTCTTTGAGGCGGCCTCCGGCGACGCCATCTGGCGCAGCGCGTCCTTTCTGGCCGGAAAGCTCGAAACGCAAATCGCCGCGCCCAGCCTGACCATCATCGACGACAACATCATGATGCTTCCCACCGGCGTGGGCGGCTTTGGAACCTCACCGTTTGACGGCGAAGGGTTGCCCTCGCGCCGCACGGTCGTCCTGAAAAACGGTGTGCTGCGCAACTACCTGCTGAACACTTACACGGCGCGGAAGCTGGGCATGAAGTCCACCCACAACGCCGCGCGCGGCCTGGCCGGAACGCCGGGCATCGGCTGCGGCAATCTCTATCTGGAACCCGGCACACTGAGTCCGGACGAAATCATCGCCGCCATTCCTGCGGGCCTTTACGTCACCAGCTTGATGGGCTTTGGCGTCAACGTCGTCACAGGCGACTACTCCCGCGGCGCGACAGGCCTGTGGATCGAGAACGGCCAGTTGACTCACGCCGTCGAGGAAGTCACCATCGCCGGGAACCTGGCCGAGATGCTCAACAACGTGACCGCCATCGGCAATGACCTGGTCTTTCGCGGCTCGGTGGCGTCGCCCACGCTGCGCATTGACGGCATGACGATTGCGGGAGCCTGAAGCAGGCCAGTCATGACGCAGCCGATGCAATCCGTTCCCTTTGACCCGGCTGACCCCAAAGCCGCGCTCAGCCAATTGCCCGCCAGCCCTGCCGTCTTTGCGCTCTACGGTGCCGAGGCGCATCTTGAGCCTTACATCGGCCACACCCCCAACCTGCACGCGCGGCTCGAACGCCTTCTGCAGCCCTCGGCCCGGCACCCGCGCCGCCTGCAACTTGCCGGGCGCGTCCGCCGCATCGACTTCCGGCTCACCGGTTCGGAGTTCGAGTCCCTTTCCCTTCAGCTTGAATTACTCCAAAAGGTCTACGGCCCGAAGGGCCTGGAGCGTATGCACCTGCGCGCGCCGGCTTTCGTGCGCTTCCTGGGCGGCAATCCGTATCCGCGCGTTGTCGTCACGCATCGACCTAGCCAGCGCGAGGCCGACTGGGCCTACGGGCCATTCCCCTCGCGGGCAGCGGCGGAGCGCTATGTGGATGAGGCGCTCAAGCTCTTCCTGCTGCGCCGCTGCACGGACGATCTGAATCCGGACCCCAGCCATCCGGGCTGCGTGTATTCCGAGATGAAGATGTGCCTCGCGCCCTGCTACCTGGGCTGCACGGACGAGCGCTACGCCGAGGAGGCCTCGGCGGTGGAGGCATTTCTGGCCACGCGCGGCGAGAGCCGGCTAGTGCAGTTGCGCACTGAGCGCGAAGCGGCCTCAGCCAACCTCGAATTTGAAACCGCTGCCGCGATTCATGCTCAGGTGCAGCGGGTCGAGGGCGTCAGGGCGCTGGCTCCGGAACTGGTGCGTCCCATGAGCCAGCTTCGCGCGGTCATCCTGCAGGCCTCGGCCAACCCGGACGAGGTGGCCGTTTTTCTATTTGAGGATGGGCGGCTGCGCGGACCGGTGGGCTTTTCGACCGTCGGCATGCGCATCCAGAACGAGCAGTCCGGATCCAGTTCGCTGTTTGCGCATCCCGTGACGATTGAGGCTATTCCTGAATCGCCCGGCCCGGAAGCCGCCAACGCTGCACCCGCGCCGGAAGCGCCTGCCAGACTGGCGCGCGGCGTGCTTGAAGCCCGCATGGAGGCGGCGCTGGCCGCGCTTGCGGAACCCGATGAGGCGCCTTCTTCGACCCTCCGCCAGGGACATCTGGCTTTGCTCAAGCGCTGGTACTACCGCCCCGAGGCGCGCCGCAGTGGGGAAATCTTCTTCCCTGAGGCAACGGGCGCCTGGCCTGTGAAAGCTCTCTTGCGCGGCGTGGGCCGCGTGGCGGCCAGGGCCATGGGAGCGGCCGCCGAGAAGCAATCCACGACTGATACACTGTCCGGGCAGGGCAATGCCCCTGCCTGATGCCCATGGTTGAGCTGCTGCCCTCCATACTTTCCGCTGATTTTGCCCATCTGGCCGACGAAGTTGCCGCGGCCGAGCGCGGCGGCGGCACAGTCATCCATGTGGACGTGATGGACGGGCATTTTGTGCCCAACATCACCCTGGGCCCGCCGGTGGTGAAGAGCCTGCGCACGGCCACCAGCCTGCCGCTCGACTGCCACCTGATGATCGAGCATCCCGACAAGTACATTCCCGCGTTTGCCGATGCGGGGGCCAACTGGGTGAGCGTCCATTACGAGGCCTGCCGCCACCTGCACCGCTCGCTGGAGCTGATTGCCCACCACGGCATGAAGCCCGGTGTCGTGCTGAATCCGGCCACCCGCGTGAATCTGATTACCGACATTCTGCCCATGGTTCATCACGTGCTCATCATGAGCGTGAATCCCGGCTTTGGCGGGCAGAACTTTATCCCCTTTTCGCTGGACAAGATCCGGCGGCTGGCCGAGTTGCGCAAGGAACTGGGGCTGGCGTTTAGAATCGAAGTGGACGGAGGGGTAGCTCACGACACGGTTGCCGCCATCGTCCAAGCTGGAGCGGACCTGCTGGTGGCCGGAAACGCCGTCTTTGGCGCGGGCCATCCAGAGCGGGATGCGCGTGCCCTGCTGGCGGCGGCCCGCGAGGCCGCAGGCGAGTAAGTTTCTTATAGAATGAGCAAGGGGAAGGCGTGTGGCCTGTCGACGGGCCGCTGCCGTAATGAGGTGGTATGAACCGGTTGTCAAAGAAGTTTGCTGTTGCTGTGCTGGCTGTGCTTGTGCTGGGCGGGGTTTCAGCCCAGGCTCGCGAGAAGAGGCCGCCCAAGCACAAGAAAAATCAGGACCTGAGCGCGAATCCGCTGGCCAACGTGAACTCCAAGCAGCCCGACAAGGTGCTGTTTGACAAGGCCATGGTCTCGATGAAGAAGGGCCGGTTCGACGTGGCGCGGCTTACCCTGCAGACACTGCTCAACACCTATCCCGACTCCGAGTACCGGATGCGCGCCAAGCTGGCCGTCGGCGACACCTGGTTCAAGGAAGGCGGCGCTGCGGCCCTGACGCAGGCCGAGGCCGAGTACAAGGACTTCATCACCTTCTTCCCCCAGGCCCCTGAAGCAGCCGAGGCGCAGATGAAGGTCGGCGACATCTACTACCAGCAGATGGAGAAGCCGGACCGCGACTACACCAATGCGCAGCGCGCCGAGGAAGAGTACCGGAACATGATCAACCAGTTCCCGGACTCGTCCCTGATCCCCCGCGCCAAGCAGAGGCTGCGCGACGTGCAGGAGGTTCTGGCCGAGCGCGAGACGCAGATCGGCCTCTACTACCAGAGCCGCGAGAACTTCGTTGCCGCCATCGCCCGCCTGCAGACTGTGGTTGACGCCTATCCGCTTTATTCCAAGAGCGACATGGCGCTGCTCGGCATCGGCGACGCGTATGCCGGCGAAGCGCATTCGGTTGAGATTGCTCCCGGGCTGCCCGGCGCAGTACGCGAACGGCTCCGTTCGGTCTACATGGACCGGGCTGCCGCGGCTTACAACAAGGTCATCACCCGCTATCCCATGGCGCCGCGCGTGGAGGATGCCCGCGACCGGCTGGTCGCCATGAACCGTCCCATTCCCGAACCCACCCCGGCGGCGATTGCCGAAAGCGATGCGGAAGAGCGGAGCCGCCAGCCGCTGCGCTTTACCGACAGGACTCTGGGCCTCATCCAGCACGGCCCGTCCGTGGTGGAAGCCGTACACGTGGGCGAGCCAAGCCTGGACGACCCCAAACGGACACTGGCGCCGGACATTACCAAGCAGAATATTGCCATCTTCAACAGCGCTGTGAACGAGGGCCGGCCTGCGCAGCCGGCAGCCGCCGTGAAGCCCACCGGGGCCAATGAGCCGCCGCGCAGCGACCAGCCCTCAGAGGCGCCGGTGCAGATGCAGGCGCCGGCAGGCGGAACCGGAGTCGGCGTCTCGATTGTGAGCGCGCCCGGCGCCGCGGCCGCAGCCGATCCCAATGCGGTTTTGAAGCCGGTCGGCCCAACCAACACTACGCTGCCAGCGGCTGAAAAGCCGGCGGAAGCGCCCGATCAGGTGAACGACATCAAGCCCGGATCGGCTCCGGCCCAGCAGGTGGCGGCCAGCGGCAAGAAGAAGAAGGCGCCCAAGGCGGACCTGAGCGACGAGTCCTCCAGCAAGAAGAAAAAGAAGAAGGGCCTCGGCAAGCTGAACCCGTTCTAAACCGTCGCCGGCAAGGCACGCCAAAGGCCGCACCCTCAACCGGTGCGGCCTTTGACTTTTGAGGGGATTGGCGCGCGCGTGCCTTCCCGGCGCTGCCCGGAGACCGCATCTGCTAAAGTGAGGAGTGGTCCCCCTCGCTCGAAACCCTCTTGAAATGGGCGGTTTGACGCAAACTCCGGGGGCTCGCTGACAACCCCCATGCCCCACGACCTGCCAAAAGCCTACGACCCCACCGCCATTGAAGATCACTGGGCCGAGTACTGGGTGCGCGAGAACCTCTTCGCGCAGCCGACGCCCAGGCAACCTGTCCAAAGCCAGGGCCAGGACGGCCAGTCCCCCTTTACGATTCTGCTGCCGCCGCCCAACGTCACCGGCCGCCTGCACATGGGCCACATGCTCAACCAGACGGAAATGGACATCCTGACCCGCTGGCGGCGCATGAGCGGGCGCCGCGCGCTGTGGCTGCCGGGCACGGATCATGCAGGCATCGCCACGCAGATGATGGTGGAGCGGCAGCTTGTGAGCGAAGGCACGACCCGCCAGCAGCTTGGCCGCGAGGCCTTTGTGGAACGCGTCTGGGCGTGGCGTCGCGAGTACGGCGGCGCGATTCTCGAACAGATGAAGCGCCTGGGCGCCTCGGTCGATTGGCAGCGCGAGTACTTCACCATGGACGAGCGGCTTTCGGTCGCGGTGCGCGAGGCCTTCGTACGCCTTCACGAGCAGGGGCTCATCTATCGCGGCGCGTACATCGTGAACTGGTGCCCGCGCTGCCAGACCGCCATCAGCGACCTCGAAGTGGTCTACGACGAGCACAAGGGCCACCTGTGGGAAATTCGGTACCCCGTACTGGATGCCCTCGGACGAGATTCCGGTGAATACGTGACCGTGGCCACCACGCGGCCCGAGACGATGCTGGGCGACGTGGCCGTTGCCATTCATCCCGAGGACGAGCGCTACCTGCATCTGCACGGCAGGAAGCTGCGCCTGCCGCTTGTCGGCCGTGAGATTCCCATCATCCTGGACGATTGGGTCAGCCGCGAGTTTGGCACCGGCGCGGTGAAGGTGACTCCGGCGCACGACCCCAACGACTTTGCGCTGGGCCAGCGCCACAATCTGCCCTCCATCAACGTGATGGACGAGACGGCGCACATCAACGCCGAGGGCGGGCCCTACGCGGGCCTCGACCGTTACGTTGCGCGCAAGAAAATCGTCGCCGACCTTGAAGAGCAGGGACTGCTTGCAGGGATAAAGGACTATACGAACAACGTGGGCCACTGCGACCGCTGCAAGACGGTCGTGGAGCCGCGCCTCTCGATGCAGTGGTTCGTGAAAATCCAGCCGCTGGCGGACAAGGCGATTGAGGCCGTTGAAAAAGGCCACATCAAGTTCACGCCCGAGCAGTATGCGAAGACGTACTTCGAGTGGATGCGTAACATCCATGACTGGTGCATCTCGCGGCAGCTCTGGTGGGGCCACCGCATCCCGGCATGGCACTGCGCGGACTGCCGCAAGGTGACTGTCGCGCGGCAGGACCCGGCGGCCTGCGCGCATTGCGGGTCACAGAAGATTGCGCAGGAGACCGACGTGCTCGACACGTGGTTCTCGTCGGGCCAACCCAGCGTCGCGTAGGGCCAGAGGGCCGAGGAGAACCAGGTGTCGAGGACGTCCGACTCGCGCTCGAGCTCCACCGAGCCGCACTCGCGGCAGGCGGAGGGCTCGTCCACCGCGACCGTCGTGTGTCCG
>JAGWRX010000211.1 GCA_028876395.1 Acidobacteriota bacterium | reverse complement strand
CATTGGTATACTTGGAGATGTGACCACTTCTGTCCTCGAATCCATTCCCAACGCCAGCGCCTCTACGGCATCGTCCACTGAAAAGCGGGTTTTGCTGCTCAAGCCGCGCGGCTTTTGCGCCGGAGTGGTGCGCGCAATCGACATTGTGAAGATTGCCCTGGAAACTTTTGGCGCGCCCATTTACGTGCGCCGCGAGATTGTGCATAACCGCTATGTTGTGAACGAGTTGGCGGAAAAAGGCGCGATCTTTGTTCACGATATCGAAGAGGTGCCGGACGGCCAGCGAGTCATTTACTCCGCGCACGGGGTTTCGCCGGCTGTGCGCGAACGCAGCAAGGCTCGCCATTTGAAGGTCATTGACGCCACCTGCCCGTTGGTGACCAAGGTCCACATCGAGGCCGTCAAGTTTGCAAAGCAGGGCTATTCGCTGGTGCTGATCGGCCATCGCGACCACGACGAGATCGAGGGCACCTTGGGTGAAGCGCCTGAAGTGACCCAGGTCGTTTCCAATGTCGCTGAAGTCGATGCGCTTCAGGTGCCGGACCCCGACCGCGTCGCCTATTTGACGCAGACGACCCTGAGCCTGGACGAGGCGCGCGACATCATCCACGCGCTCAAGCTGAAGTTTCCAAATATAGTTGGCCCTCACTCGCAGGACATCTGCTACGCCACGGAGAATCGCCAGGTGGCGGTGCGCAATGTGGCACACAATGCCGGATTGGTGCTCGTTGTGGGCTCCACCAACAGCTCCAACTCCAATCGGCTCGTCGAGGTGTCGCGCAATCTGGGAACCGTGGGGTATCTGATTGATAACTCCCAGGCCATCGACCCCGCGTGGCTTGATGGCGTGAACACCGTCGCTGTAACGGCGGGGGCCTCGGCCCCTGAGGTTCTCGTTGAAGATGTGGTGAACTACCTGCGTCAAAGCGGCTTTTCAAGCGTCGAAGAGGTGGAGGTCATGCCGGAAAATGTCCGGTTCGGCCTTCCGCCCGAGATTGTGCAGGCCATCGGCAGCGCGGGTGGCGCGGAGCCTGTTTCCGTTCAGTGAGGCAGTTTTTGAGCTGGTGAACCCGGCGCCTGCTGGGCAGCCGGAATCTAGGGAAATGAATCCTGTGCCGCGTCCGAAGGATCGGATAGAGTGATGGTCGGCCGGGATTTCCATGCGGCGCAAGGGCTCCGCGCCGGGTCTCCCGGAGAAGAACCGAGGCAATTTAAATCGCATGAGTCTAACGCAGGGCAAGACGGTATCCACGACGCCCAGATTCGGCCGGCTGGATGCGGACATGGGGGACGTGGAGTCGGCAATTCTGCGCTCGCGTGAGTTCCTGCTCTCCCAGCAGCATCCTGATGGCTACTGGTGCGGAGAACTCGAAGCCGACTCGATGCTCGAGGCCGACTACATCTTCCTGCACACGCTGCTTGAAAGCGGCGATCCGGCCCGTCTGCAGCGCGCCTTCACGGAGATGATGCGCTATCAGAACGAAGACGGCAGCTGGAGCATTTATCCCGGCGGGCCGGGCAACATCTCGCTCTCGGTCAAATGCTACTTTTCAGCGAAATTGATGGGCCTCACCGCCGACGAGCCGCGGCTGGAAAAGTGCCGCGAGTGGATTCTCGCCAACGGCGGCGTGGTGGCGTGCAATACCTTCACCAAGATGTACCTCTGCGCGCTGGGCCAGTACGACTACGATGCCGTGCCGGCCATTCCGCCGGAGATCGTTCTCTTCCCCAACTGGTTCTACTTCAACATTTACGAAATCTCTTCGTGGTCACGGTCCATTCTGGTTCCGCTGGCCATCATTTACGCCAAGAAACCATTCAAGAAGATTCCTCCGGAGCAGGGAATTGACGAACTGTTCGTGGGCGGCCGCGCCAACTCCATTCTCCGCCTGCGCATGAACCGCGACGCCGTCTTTTCCTGGCGCAATTTCTTTCTCATTCTGGATCGCATCACGCACTGGGCTGAGGCCGTGCATATTCGCCCGCTGCGCAAGCTGGCCTTGAAGCGCGCGGAGAAGTGGATGCTCGCCCGCCTTGAAATGTCCGACGGCCTGGGCGCCATCTACCCCGCCATGCTCAACGCGATTATCGCCCTGCGCTGCCTGGGTTATTCAGAAGACGACCCGCAGGTCATTCGCGCCCGCGACGAATTTGAGAAGCTCGGTATCGAGCAGCCTGCCACGCCTGATATGCCGGAGCCCACCTTCCGCATGCAGCCCTGCGCGTCGCCCGTGTGGGATACGGCGCAGGTGGTGTTTGCGCTGGGCGAGGCCGGCGTGCCGCGCAACGATCCGCGCATGATCAAGGCCGCCGACTGGCTGCTGTCAAAGGAAGTCCGCCACAAGGGCGACTGGGCCGTGAAGGTGCCCAAGACGGAGGCGGGCGGCTGGTATTTCGAATTCAACAACGAGTTCTATCCGGATACCGATGACACGGCCCAGGTGCTTCTCGCCCTCAACAAGGTCGACAATCCCCGCGAACGCTATCAGATTCAGGTGGCCGAGCGCGCCATCGAATGGGAGTTCGCCATGCAGTGCCGCAACGGCGGCTGGGGCAGCTTTGACAAAGACAATACCAAGATGATCTTCCAGTACATCCCCTTCGCGGATCACAACGCCATGCTTGATCCGCCCACGGTGGACATCACGGGAAGAATCCTGGAAATGCTGGCCAGCTACGGTTACACGCGCGAGGACAAGCGCGTGCAGAAGGCCATCAAGTTCATCTTCTCCGAGCAGGAGCCGGACGGAAGCTGGTTTGGCCGCTGGGGCGTGAACTATGTCTACGGAACCTTCCTCGTGCTGCGCGGGCTTGAGGCGATCGGTGTGGATCATCTGGAGCCACAGGTGCAGCAGGCGGCGGAGTGGATTCGCATGGTGCAGAATCCCGACGGCGGCTGGGGCGAAACCTGCGGCAGCTACGACGACCCCAACACGCGCGGCGTGGGGCCGAGCACGCCGTCGCAGACGGCATGGGCCCTGCTGGGACTGCTTGCGGCCGGCGACGACCGCTCCGACTCCATCGCCAAAGGCATCCGCTGGCTGCTGCAGCGGCAGGATTCCGAGGGCGGCTGGGACGAGTCCGTCGGCGCTGGAATTACGCGCCAGGCACTGTACACGGGCACAGGCTTCCCCAGGGTCTTCTACCTGGCCTATCACATGTACCGAAACTACTTCCCGCTGCTGGCCCTCACCGGCTACAAGCGGGCTATGGAGCGCGCTTCCTAAGGCAGCGCCGGAGGTATCACCCGAATATGGCTGTTCCTATCTCCCAGATGTGGACGGTTGCCACCTATGTGCTGAAGAAGCGGTTCGCCGGCAACAGGCGCTATCCGCTGGTGCTGATGCTTGAGCCTCTCTTTCGCTGCAACCTGGCATGCGCCGGCTGCGGGAAGGTGCAATATCCGCCTCACGTGCTCAAGCGCATGCTCTCGCCCGAGGAGTGCTTCAAGGCAGTCGATGAGTGCGGCGCGCCCATGGTCTCCATCCCCGGCGGCGAACCGCTGCTCCATCCGCAGATCGTCGAGATCGTCAACGGCCTCATCGAGCGCAAGAAGTACATCTATCTCTGCACCAATGCGCTCGAACTCAAGCGCCGCCTGCCGGAATTCACGCCTTCCAAGTACCTCACCTTTTCCGTGCATCTCGACGGAGATCGCGAACACCATGACTTCTCCGTCTGCCGCGAAGGTGGCTACGACCTCGCGGTCGAAGGCATCAAGGAGGCCGTCAGGCGCGGCTTTCGCGTCACCACCAACGCCACTTTCTTCGATGGCACAGACCCCAACAACGTGCGCGGGTTCTTTGACGATGTGATGGCCATGGGCGTTGAAGGCATCGTGCTTTCGCCCGGTTACAGCTATGAGATGGCCCCTGACCAGAATCGCTTCCTCGGCCGCGCCCGTGTGCGCCGCCTCTTTCGCGCCATCCTCTCCAATCGCAAGCCCAACTGGAAATTCAACATGTCGCCCCTGTTCCTTGAGTTCCTGATGGGCGACCGCAAGTACGAGTGCACGCCCTGGGGTTCGCCCGCCTTCAACATCTTCGGCTGGCAGCGGCCCTGCTACCTGTTGCAGGACGGTTACGCCGACAGTTTCAAGGAACTGCTTGAAACCACGCAGTGGGAAGAGTACGGCGCGGCCAGCGGCAATCCCAAGTGCGCCAACTGCATGGTGAGCTGCGGATATGAGCCATCCGCGGTGATGGACGGCTTCGGGTCACTCTCCGGCTTCTGGGCCATGGTGCGCGGCACGTTCAAGAAATATGAGGACCAGCATGCGCTCAACCTGCTCAACGAGCCTGCGCCGAGCGGGCCGGCTTCGCTGGTGCAGATTGAGGAGTCCGCGCCCACCCTGGAGGAGACCAACGCATGACCGCTGAAGTCGCAAAGTACACCATCGAGCAGGTCGAAGCGCTGGAACTGGCTCCCGGCTCGGAGCACGAGCAGCTGGAAGGCTGGGTGCCCGCGCTGGCCAGCGATGAAGATCTGCGCCACGCTCTTGAAAAGGCCTTTGATTATCGCGGCGACGTAACCCTCACGCTCAAGAGCGGAGAGCGCATCGATGCCTACATCTTCAACCGCCTTACCGGCTCCACGCTCGCCGATTCCTTCGTGCAGTACTTCACGCCCAGCGCGCCGGAGAAGCGCAGGCTGAGTTACGCCCAGATTGCACGCCTCGAATTCAGCGGCAAGGACCGCGCCGCCGGAAAGCACTGGGAAGACTGGGTGAAGGCGTACAACGAAAAGAAGGCCGCCGGCGAGAAGAACATCGCGCTGCACCCGGACGCTCTGGAATAGGCAGTGCGCGTCGTTCCCCGCGCTGCCCATTGGTTCGCGAGGCTGGTTCAGTGTCTGCCGCCAACCCTTTCAACCGCGCCTACCCCGCTAGCCGCGCTGACTTTGCTAGCTCAGTTGAACCATGAAAGTCTTCCTTACAGGCGCGACCGGTTTTGTAGGCCATCATGTCGCACGGGCGCTGGCAGCCGACGGCGCAGAGCTGCGCATGCTGGTCCGCAAGACCAGCAATCTGGCCAATCTTGAGGGCATTCCCGGCGAAACGGTTGTCGGCGACCTTGCGCGCCCCGAAACATTTGCTCCGGCGCTGCAAGGGTGCGATGCGGTAGTTCACGTGGCTGCCGACTATCGCCTCTGGGTCCGCAACCCCGACGCCATGTATCGCGCCAACGTGGAAGGCACGCGGGAGCTGCTTCGGCTGGCCCGCGAGGCTGCCGTGCGCCGCGTCGTGTACACCTCTTCCGTGGCCACCATGAACTTCCGCACCGACGGCATCGTCATCAACGAAGACACCCCGGTTTCGCTGGACGACATGATCGGCCACTACAAGCGCTCGAAGTTCATGGCCGAGCAGCAGGCCGTCGCCGCCGCCGAAGACGGCCAGCAGGTCATCATCCTGAATCCCACCACGCCCATCGGTCCCAACGATCAGAAGCCCACGCCCACGGGCCGCATCTTCGTGGACTTCCTCAAAGGCAAATTCCCCGCATACATGGACACCGGGCTCAACCTCGTGGATGTGGCCGAGGTGGCGCGCGCGCATGTCTCCGCGCTCACTCTGGGCCAGCCGGGCCACCGTTATATTCTGGGAGGTGAAAATCTGACCCTGAAACAGATTCTCGACAAGATGTCCGCCATCACCGGCCTGCCTTCTCCGACCATCGAGATTCCCTATCCCGTGGCCGCCACATATGCCTTTTTCGAGGAGTGGCTCACCGGACACATCCTCGGCCGCGAACCCCGCGCCACGCTGGAAGAGGTACGGATGGGCCGCAAGAAGATGTTTGCCTCCAGCGCCCACGCACAGCAGGAGCTGGGCTTCCGCATCGTGCCTGTCTACCCGGCCATGCGCGCCGCCATTGAGTGGTTTCTGGCGCATGGCTACGCACCCCGGGGCCAGAAATGACCAGGGTTGCCGTGGTCGCCGCCATCGCGGGCGAGCTCGAGCCGCTGGTGAAGGGCTGGCAGCACGAATCCCGCAACGGCGTCGATCTCTGGCGCTGGCGGCACGACGAAGGCGAGTGGGTCGCAGCCTGCGCCGGAGCAGGCGTGGCGGCTGCAACACGGGCCATTGCAGAGATCGAAAAGAATGGGCCGGTCTCTTTCTTCGTTTCCACCGGATGGGCAGGAGCTTTGCGCGCAGAAATCGAGCCGGGAAGGGTCTACAATGTTTCCGGAGTCATCGACGCGCGCACGGGGGAGCGTTTCCGCGTCGCCGCTGGACCGGAGGGGCCCTGGCTTGTGACCAGCCCCGTGGTTGCCGGCGAAGCAGAGAAGAGTCGCCTTGCCTCCGCGTACAATGCTGACCTGGTGGACATGGAGGCTGCAGCGGTCGCCCGCCTGGCCGGAATACGCGCCGTACCTTTTTATTGCATCAAAGGGATCAGCGACGGTTTCGCCGATCAACTGCCTGATTTCAATCGCTTTCTTTCTCCCAGCGGGCAGTTTCGGCTAGCACGGTTTGTTGTTTTTGCACTCCTCAGGCCCTGGCTCTGGTTCGCGTTGGCGCGGATGAACGAGAATAGCAGGAAGGCTTCCAGGGGCATCGCGGAGTCGCTGTTTGATTTTCTGGATGAACGAGGTCACATCAGGAAACGGAATGGCTACCCAAATTTCAAGCGCTGAAGGCTTTGTCGAGACACGAATTCCTGCCACCATGCGGGCCGTGGTCTATCGCGGCGTCAATGACATGCGCGTGGAGACCGTGCCGGTGCCCCGCATCGGCCCAGGCGAACTGCTGGTCAGGGTGGCCACCTGTGGCATCTGCGGAACCGATCTGAAAAAGATTCACACCGGCTCCCATTCCGCGCCGCGCATCTTTGGCCATGAGATGGCAGGCACCATCGTCGCCGTGGGTCAGGGTATGACCCGCTTCGCGGTGGGCGAGCGCGTCATGGTCTTTCACCACGTCCCCTGCCGGCAGTGCTACTACTGCCGCAAAGGGACACCGGCGCAATGCCCGCTCTACAAGAAAGTAGGCGTAACCGCGGGCTTTGAGCCCTCCGGCGGCGGTTTTGCGGAATACATCCGCGTCATGGACTGGGTGGCTGCCAGCAGCGGCGTGGTGAGGATTCCCGACGGTGTGCCCTTTGAGCAGGCGGCCTTTGTGGAGCCGGTCAACACCGTGCTCAAAGGCGTGAAGCTGATGAACCTCAGGCCGGACGACACGGTGCTGGTGATAGGCCAGGGCCCCATCGGATTGATGTGGGCCGCCCTGTCCAGCCGGTCCGGGGCGCGCGTGCTGACCTCGGACCTCTACCCGGAACGCCACGCCATCGCAGCGAAATTCGGGCTGCAGAATCCGATTCATCCCGGCTCTGAAAATGTTGTCGAGCGTGTTCTGGCTGAGACAGATGGCCGCGGTGCCGACGCCGTGGTCCTGGCCGTAGGCGGCACGGCGCTTATCCGCACGGCGATGGACGCGGCCCGATGCGGCGGCAAGGTCATGCTCTTTGCTCAGACGCAGCACGGCGAAGTAGCAATCGATCCCGCGGCGGTTTGCATGGACGAGAAGACGCTCCTGGGATCCTACTCATCCTCGTTCGACATCCTCGACGAGGTGACCGGCCTGGTCTTTGACGGCTATCGCAACGGATTTGACCTGACGCAGTTGATTTCCCACCGCTTCCAGATCGAGGATGCGGTGGCAGCGATTGATGTGGCTTCGCACCCCAAGGCAGACTCCATGAAGATTATGATTGAGCCTGTTTCGGGCGCGAGGCCGGAAGAGTAGGAGGCACCTGATGGCGACAACCATGAGGGCCGCAGTGCTCCACGGACGCGAAGATGTTCGCATTGAGAGTGTCCCGGTCCCCGAGGCCGCGCCGGGCGAGTTGATCGTGCGTGTCGGCGCCGCCCTCACCTGCGGCACTGACCTGAAGGTCTTCCGCCGCGGATACCACGCGCGCATGATCGTGCCTCCGGCGCTGTTTGGCCACGAGCAGGCCGGGACGGTGGTCCAGGCAGGCGAGGGCGTCACGGACTTTGCCCCCGGTGATCGCGTCGTCGCCCTCAACTCCGCGCCCTGCGGGCAGTGCTATTTTTGCGAGCGTGGCCAGGAGAATCTCTGCGACGATCTGCTCTTCAACAACGGCGCCTACGCTGAGTTCATCCGCATTCCAGCCCGCATTGTTGCCAAGAATACGCTGCATATTCCCGACCATGTCCCGCTCGAGCACGCTGCCCTTACTGAGCCGCTGGCCTGCGCCGTACACGGCTTTGAGGACTCCCACCCGCGCCCCGGCGATATGGTTGCCATCATCGGCGGCGGCCCGCTCGGGCTGATGATGCTGCACGTGGCCGCGCTCGCCGGATGCGAGGTGATCGCCGTCGTCCGGCATGATGGCCAGGTGGAAGCAGCGCGGCAGTTGGGTGCGGCGCACGTCGTCCAGGCCAGTACCATCCGCAAGGCCATCCGTGAAACGCGCGCGCTTACCCCCAGGGACCGCGGCGTGGATATCGCGATTGAGGCCGTAGGTCTGCCCGAGGCATGGGAAGAAGCGGTGGAGATGGTGCGCAAGGGCGGCACGGTAAATTTCTTTGGCGGCTGCGCCGTCGGCACGCACGTGAACCTCGACACCAATCGCATCCATTACAGTGACATCACACTGCGCGCCACGTTTCATCACACCCCGGCCATCTGCCGCAAGTCGCTGGACCTGATCGCGGGCGGCCGCTTCCAGGCCAGCGCATTCATCACCGGCCATGCCCACCTCTACGAACTCAACCGCGTCTTTGAGAAGCTGATGAAGCGGAGCAGCGAGATCAAGACCGCCATCGTGCCCTGAGGCGACGCTATGACCACAGCAACCCTGCATCCGGACAACGAGGCATTGTCCAGGGACGAGTTGATCGCCCGCGGCTGGGCCGCGCTTCCGCCGTCCTATCGCATGCCCGCGGCCGCTCCGTCGCTTGACGAGGCCCGCGCCTGGTGCAAGCAGTTGGCCGAGTCTCATTACGAAAACTTTCATGTAGCCTCGTGGTTTCTTCCCGAAGCACTGCGTCCCCATTTCCATTCCATCTACGCCTACTGCCGCGTCTCTGACGATCTGGGCGATGAAGTGGGCGACCCGCACGTTGCGCTCGCGCTGCTCGACATGTGGGGCCAGGAACTCGATGCCTGCTACGAAGGACGCGCGCACCACCCCGTGTTTGTCGCGCTCGCCGAGACGATTCGCGCCTGCTCCATCCCCAAAGAGCCTTTTGCCGATCTGCTTACTGCATTCCGTCAGGATCAGACCGTGACGCGCTATGAAACGATGCAGGACGTGCTGGGCTACTGTCGCTATTCGGCCAACCCCGTGGGCCGCCTTGTGCTGTATGTCTGCGACTACGCCGACGACGAGCGCTTTCGCCTTTCCGATGCGACATGCTCCGCGCTGCAGCTGGCCAACTTCTGGCAGGATGTGCGCGTGGATTATGCCAAGAACCGCGTCTATCTGCCGCAGGAAGACATGCGCCGCTTTGGCGTGTGCGATGAAACCATCGCGCAGGGAATCGCCACGCCGGAGTTCCGCGCGATGCTGCGTCATGAAGTGGACTACGCACGCAGCCTCTTTGCAAAGGGCCTTCCGCTCATCGGCATGGTTGGCCGCGATCTCGCGCTCGATCTGGACCTCTTCAGCCGCGGCGGTCTTGAGATCTTGCGCGCCATCGAGCGACGCGACTACGACGTGCTGAGCGCGCGGCCCGCCATTTCCAGCGGCGCCAAGCTGTCACTCGCTCTGCGCGCACTCAGCGCCAAAATGCTGCCGTTCATGCGTCTGGCAGGGCCTCGCACAGGAAAGTCCGCTTGACGCACAATTACCCATTGGACCAGGCCTACGCGGTGTGTCGCGCCATTGCCCGGCGCGAAGCGAAGAATTTCTATTACGCCTTTATTGCGTTGCCCACCGCGCGCAAGAATGCGATCTGCGCCATCTACGCCTTCATGCGTAAGGCCGACGACCTGGCCGACGATGAGAGCATGTCGCGCGACGAGCGCAGCCGCCACCTCGATGCATGGCAAGCCGAGTGGCGTAGCGTATGCAACGGTGGCAGCACCGCCGACCCCGTATTTATTGCCGTGCACGATGCAACCGAGCGCTTTGCAATTCCGCTCGAATTGCTTGATGAACTGGTCGCGGGCACAACCATGGACCTGAAACCCGCTGCGAGCGCCGAGCCAGACACTTATGCCACCTTTGCCGATCTCTATGGCTACTGCTACCTGGTGGCCTCCGTCGTCGGGCTCGTGTGCATTCGTATCTTCGGGTACAAAGACCGCGCCGCCGAAAAACTCGCCGAGGAGACGGGCATCGCCTTTCAACTCACCAATATTCTGCGCGACGTGGCCGAGGATGCCGCGCGCAACCGCGTCTACCTGCCGCTCGAGGATCTGGCCGCGCACAATGTCTCGTTGAAGTCCCTGCTCAAGCGGCCTTCCGGGGCAGCGCCAACGCCCCAGGAACGAGCTCTGCTCTCTGAAATTGGTCAGCGCGCGGAAAAGTACTACCGGTCAGCTCAGGCCTTGCTGCCGCTGATTGACCGCGAAAGCCGCCCCGCGCTCTGGGTGCTGGTGGCGATCTATCACGCGCTGCTCAAGCGCATTCGCCACGCTGACTATGATGTGTTTACGCAAAGGGCCAGTGTGCCGCTCGTGCAAAAGCTTGCCATCCTCGTCGTCGGACTTGCGCGGATGACTGCTGCACGGCTGTTCGCATAAAGAGGACTGCATTGGCTGCATCTTCACACAACCCGGGGAGCGCCGCGCGCGCCGTCACGGTCGTCGGTGGCGGGGTCGCAGGCATGAGCGCCGCCTGCGCGCTGGCTGAGGCAGGCATGAGCGTCCAGCTCGTCGAGCGGCGCGGCTATCTTGGCGGACGCGCCTCATCCTATCTGCATCCCGGCGTCGGCGAAGTCATCGACAACTGCCAGCACGTTCTCTTCGGGTGCTGCACCAATCTCATCGGCTTCTATCAGCGCATCGGCGTTGCCGATCGCATTCACTGGACAAGTGAGATGACCATGATTGAGCCGGGCGGCCGTTGTTCGCAGCTTGGCCCGTCGTGGTTGCCCGCTCCGCTGCACGGTGTGCCAAAGCTGATGTCCGCTCACGCATTCACGCTGGCGGACAAAATCGCGCTCGCCCGTGCCTTCAGCGCACTCATGCGATCCGTGCCGCACGGCTCTACTGAAAGTCTGGGCACATGGCTCCGGCGCAACGGCCAGACAAAGGGCGCGCTCGACCGCTTCTGGAGACTCGTCATCGCCAGCGCGCTGAATGCCGACCTTGATTCCATTGCATTGCCCTATGCGGCCAAGGTCATCCGCGAGCTGTTCATGAACTCCGCGCAGGCGGGGAGCATGGGCATGAGCACTGTGCCGCTCAGCGAGTTATACGCGGGTGCGGCAGAGTTTCTTGCACAGCACGACTCGCGTGTCCTGCTCAATGCAAATGTGGACGCGGTCGAGTGGGATGCAAGTGCGCAGAAGTGGACGCTCGTCACGCGCGCGGGAAAGGTCACTTCAGATTGTCTTGTACTGGCGCTGCCCTTCGAGGCCATGGGAAAACTGCTGCCCCACATGCCGAGTGTTCCGGGTGCTGACGCGCTCGCCCAACAAGTTCGCAGCCATGAACACTGGCCCATCTGCAGCGTGCATCTCTGGTTCGACCGCGACATTACATCGCTTGACCACGCCGTGCTGCTGGACCGCGAGATTCACTGGATGTACAACAAGAGCCGGTTGCAGCCGTGGCGCAAGCTCAAGAGCAGCTATGTGGAGCTGGTCATCAGCGCCTCGCGCACCTTCGCGGAGCTGACCCGTGAGCAGGCGATTGCACAGTCCGTCAGTGAACTGGCAGAGTTCTTCCCGGAAGTCGGATCAGCAAAGCTGGAGAAGGCTGCGCTGGTGAAAGAGGTGCGCGCCACGTTTGGTGTGCCGCCGGGCATTGACGCCGCGCGACCAACAGCCGTATCTCCGTGGCCCAATTGTTTTCTCGCTGGTGACTGGACCGCAACAGGCTGGCCCTCCACAATGGAGAGCGCCGCGCGCTCCGGGCATCTGGCGGCGGAGGCTCTTTCCGAAAGCATGGGAGCGCCGCGCAGCTTCCTCAATGCTGATTTGAAGCCACGCGGTTTGATGCGCCTGCTGACCCCAAAGCAGAGGAAATAAATAGTCGCGGTGCAGGTAGGTTTTCATGCGGCGTGGCGATGCTGGCGCTAAAGAAGCATTGGCTTGCACTCTTCGATTTGCTTCACATGGCGTAGCGAATGCATGGCAATCATCAACAGAGTCTCATAGCAGTTCACGCTGCCAAAGAGAGGGTGCGTGGTGATCTGGGCGCGAAGGTCCCCATCGCAGGTTTCGACAAAGCGGATGGTGCGCTCGCGCAGTGCGAGAAACTGTCGCAAAGCACCGTTGAGAGTGGAGAAGCGTCCGGCCGGTTTCGCCATTTCGGGCGATTCGATTGTTCTGGTGCGGTCAAGGCCCCGGGTTGGAATTGCACTCTCGCGTTTTTCGTTTTTTACTGGCGCGTCTGCGGGAGTTGCTGCCAGAATTTGTGCGAAGAGGTAGTCCTCAGAGACAACCACGTGTTCGATGCATTCAAGGATTGACCATTTGCCGGGCGCGGGCTTGCGGATCGAGACCTCGGCGGAAACGCCATGCAACGCCTCCAGAATGGCTGTTTTGCCGTTCTCGAGTTGCTTCAGCAAGGCCGCTTTTTCGTGTGCGTCCATAGGCGATTCATCCGTCTCAATGCGCCAGAAAGTAAACCCCAATGCAGACCAGCACAGCGGCGGTCCAGCGGCGGCGGTCCACATTTTCCTTCAGGAAGAACTTGCCTGCGATGGCGTTCGTGACCAGCGTGAGTGAAGCCGAAGCAGGCGCGACAAGGCTCAGATCCAGGTGATTGAGCGCGAACAGCAGCGCAAAAAACGCCAGCGCCAGAAAGCTCACCCCTGCAAAGAAAAGCGGGCAGGTGATGACCGCGCGAATGGCGCCCTTGAGCCCCGCGTGCGCGCGAATCTCATCCAGATCGCCGATGGACTTCATCGCCGCGGCGGTCAGCACTTCT
The DNA here is from genome assembly GCA_028876395.1 of Acidobacteriota bacterium. Classification (GTDB taxonomy): domain Bacteria; phylum Acidobacteriota; class Terriglobia; order Terriglobales; family Acidobacteriaceae; genus Telmatobacter. The sequence continues at coordinate 1,228 of JAGWRX010000211.1, read as the reverse complement.
CCCGCAGTGGAACTGAGAACGATGGCGGCAATCATGCCAGCCGCCACCCACGGTCCGGGTTGCACGGCGGAGGAGGGAATCGTCATCGCACCTGCTCCATTTCCGCCTCGGCAGCAGGCTTTGCATTGTCGACCGCCGTCACCGGTTTCTCGGTCAACGATGGGCCCTGCGCGACAAAGCCCACGCCCACGGTAATCAGCACAATGCCCGCCCAGCGCATTGCAGAGATGGGCTCATGCAGCCAGAAGCGCGAGAGAAACGCGACAATGACGTTGCCGAATGCGGTGGCAGGCAGCACGAACGTGAGGTCGGCCCACGACAGAGCCGTCAGATAGCTGGCAAAGAAGCCGATCAGCAGCGCGATGCCCGCGGCGATCCATGGAGTAAAGACCGCGGCAACCAGCGTGCCGGGATGCGCGAGCGAGACGGGCGGCAGATGCGTCATGCCCCGCGACAGGCAAGTGTCGCCCAGTGGCGCGCACAGGGCAACAAGGCCCAGGATTACATATTGCCGCGGCGTGAGTGTGTGATGCGCCATTCGTGTTTCAACATCCCTTTGCGAAGCAAAAACAAAAGGAGGGCGGTCGCGTTGCGTGCGCCGCCCTCGGTGGAATATGCGTTCGCTGGCCTACGCGCCCGCGCTTACCGGTGCGGGAGGATCAGCCTGCCGGCTGCGCGCCTCCTTCACCATCTTGTTGCGCTGCGCGCGGAGCTTCAGGAAGGCCTTGGCTTCGACGTAAAGGCGTGGAATATCGCGGTTGACGACCGCCTTCCAGATCACGCGGAACGCAGCCTTGGGCCGGAAGTAGTACTCGTCATAGAAGCGGTGCACCATCTCCATCACATAGTCGACAGGCAAGCCGGGATATTCGATATGCGCCATCTGGTGGCCGCCGCCGTCTTCCATGCGCTCATTGGTGATGAAGTTGTTGGCCTTCGCAAACTCGTAGAACTCGGTGCCGGGATAGGCGTGCGCAATGGACACCTGTATGGTCTCCACATCCAGCGACTTCGCAAAGTTGATCGTGTTGCGGATCGACTCCTTGGTCTCGCCGGGCAGGCCGAGGATGAAGTCCCCGTGAATCGTCAGGCCCAGATCGTGGCAGTCCTTGGCAAAGGCGCGCGCGCGTTCCACCGTGGCGCCCTTCTTGATGTTCTTCAGGATCTGCGGATCACCGGACTCGAAGCCCACGATGAGCAGGCGGCATCCGGCTTCCTTCATGGCCTT
>JAGWRX010000210.1 GCA_028876395.1 Acidobacteriota bacterium | reverse complement strand
CTTTGGCGTCGCCCAGCAGGTGGTCGTCGGGCTCGGGCGCATGGCCGCCGAAGAGCACGTCGCGGTAGTCGTGAACCGACTCGACCTTGACCCCGGAATCGCGCAGCAGGTCCGTGCTGTAGCCGCGGCCTGCACCCCAGAAGGGGTCAAAGACCACCTTGATGCCGGATTTGGCGATGGCCTTCAGGTCTACCAGCTCGGCCAGCCGCTTGAGGAAGGCGGGCTTCACATCGGCGGTCTCGAAATGATCCGCGAAGGGACTGGGAATGCCGCCGCCGGAGCTGAGCGCTTCAATCGCCGCCTCAATCTGCTTTGTCACCTCGGGCAGGGCGGGTGCGCCGTCGTGCGTGGAGAACTTGATGCCGTTGTACTCCGGCGGATTGTGCGAGGCGGTAAAGTTGATGGCCCCTGAGGTCTTGAGCGTGCGCACGGCGTAGGCAATGGCCGGGGTGGGCGCGGCGTCGGGAATCACGATGGGCGCAACGCCGGCCGCGGCGAGCACGCGGGCCGCCTCCTGCACGAAGCTCTCGCCCAGAAAGCGCGGATCGCGACCCACGAGGACACGATGCGGGGTTGGCTGCGTCTTGACGTAGGCGGCAATGCCGGCCACCGCCAGGCGGATGTTGGCCAGGGTAAATTCGTCGGCAACAATGGCCCTCCATCCGGAGGTGCCGAACTTGATCGCTGAACTCATCGATGGTCTCCACGCGCCGCGTGCGCACCGGCGCAAAATCCATACTGCATCACGGAATCGGGCTCGGCAAGCGGGGAAGGCGCAGGACGCCTTGCGGGGCGGCCGCTGTTCCCTCGTACACTGGCCGTGGGAGCGCTCTATGCCCGAAAGCAATCCGCCTGCCCGTGTCGTTCTGACCACCGCAGCCAACCCCGAAGAAGCCGCCCGGCTGGGCCGCACCCTGGTGGAAGAACGGCTGGCCGCCTGCGCCACGGTCATTCCCGGGGCGCAATCCATTTACCGCTGGCAGGGTGAGGTGGAGACAGCCAGCGAAACTGTGCTGCTGCTGAAGACAGCGCCGCAGCAGCTTGAAGCGCTGGAAGCCCGGCTGCACGAGTTGCACAGCTACCAGACACCGGAGTTTCTTGTTTTGCGGGTGGAAAGCGGCAGCCCCGGCTACCTGGACTGGCTGCACGCGAGCCTGCAACTGCCGTAGACCCGGCACCTGCTGCCGGACCGTTTGGGCAGGGAGGCGAGTGGCTATCTGGTATTCTGAGCTTTTGCTGTGATGCGCTGGTTAATCATCGGGCTTCTTGTCTCCATGGTGGTGCTGCTTTTTGCGGTTGCGGGCATCGCACGTCATGTGTGGCTGCACCATGCAAAACTGCGCAAAGGGCCACCGGTTGAGACCGTGAAGACCGGGGAAGAACCCGATTAGAAATCAGCAATTTAGGGGGCAAAACGTGCAAAAGGAAATCTCTACGCCCATAACCTCGTGGGCAGCCGCGACGAGTGCGTCCGCGTGGCTGCGCTCGGCCGGGATCGTTGTGGCCGGCAGCGCCCTGGTGGCTGTCTGCGCTCGCCTGGCCTTGCCGCTCTGGTTTACCCCGGTTCCTCTTACGCTGCAGCCAATGGCTGTGCTGCTGCTGGGGCTGCTGCTCCCGCCGCGCCTGGCTGCCGCCACGCTGGGCACATACCTTGCCGAGGGCGCGCTGGGACTGCCCGTATTTGCGCCTGGCCCGGCTCTCAGTGGCGGTCTGGCTCATCTGCTGGGTCCCACGGGCGGCTACCTGGTGGCCTATCCGGCGGCGGCCATGCTGATCTCGATTCTCTGGCGGCGCGGCGGGCGCGGGTTTTCCATGGCCCTGATAAGTGCCGCGGCGGGCAACCTGCTGATTCTAATGAGCGGCGCCCTTTGGCTGGCCGCCCTGTCGCACACCCCGGCCCGAACCGTGCTGACGCTTGCCGTGCTGCCCTTTCTGCCGGGCGACGCGCTCAAGGTAGCCGCAGCCGCCGCGCTTGCATCGGGCTTCCGGCGCTTGCGCCACGGCACGCAATAGCCGCATCCAACTTATGTTGCATTGATTCGTCGAAAGGATTCTGGTACCCAGTGAGCAACATGCAATCAGAATTGGCCAGCACGCAAAGTACGCCAAAAATCATCGATATCTCGATCGCCCATAGCCCCGACTCGGACGATGCATTCATGTTCTATGGCCTGGCGACCAACAAGGTCCGCGTTCCGGGCTACCGGTTCTCCCATACTCTGTGCGACATTGAGACGCTGAACCGCCGCGCCCAGGACGAGGCCTTTTTTGACGTTACGGCCATCAGCTTCCACGCCTATCCCTACGTGCAGAAGAACTATGCCCTGATGGGCTGCGGCGGCAGCGTGGGCGAGGGCTACGGACCGATGATCGTGGCCAGCAAATCCCTTACGCTTGAGGATCTGGGCCGCATCAAGGTTGCCGTCCCCGGCACCCTGACCACCGCCTATCTGGCGCTCAAGGTCTTCAACCCGGCCATCGAGACCGAGACGGTGCCGTTTGACCAGATCATCCCCGCGATTCTGGCCGGGAAATATGATGCGGGGCTGATCATCCACGAGGGCCAGCTCACCTACGCTGCCAGCGGCCTCAAGAAGATTCTTGATCTGGGCGCGTGGTGGCGCGAAACGACCGGGCTGGTTCTGCCGCTGGGCGGCAACGCAATCCGCCGCTCGCTGGGCGCCGAATCCCACAGGATCATCTCCGAGGCGCTGCGCAACAGCATCCAGCATGCACTCGACCACCGCGAGCAGGCTCTGGAGTACGCGATGCAGTTTGCGCGCGATCTGGACACGTCGCTGGCCAACCGCTTTGTGAGCATGTATGTGAACGAGCGCACGCTGGACTACGGCGCGGACGGCCGCGAAGCCATCCGCAAGCTGCTGGACCTGGGCTACGAGCGCGGCGTGATCTCCATCGCTCCTCAGGTTGACTTCGTCGACTGAAACCATCGAAGACGGCGGCCTCCAGGCCGCCGCATACCTCTGGAGCCACGGGCATGGCTCCGGAGCAGACATCGAGCGGCTTCCGGTTACTTTCATCGCCGGGTTTCCGGCGGGGAGGTTATTGCCTCAACCTGCGAATCTTTTTTGGACGGCTCTAAATTATTTCTAACTGGCGTCGATGCATTCTGTACGGGGGATTTACAGGATGCCCGCCAATATCCAGCCGACGTTCCTGCTCGCCTCGCGCGAGTCTGCACTTCTTGAAGCGATGGAGCCAGTCCTGAGTGCATCCGGGGCGCGCGTTGTCATTGTTCTGTCTGCTGAAGCTGCGCTGCTCGCCATGACCGCGCCTCAGCCTCCCAGCCTGGCCCTGCTCGACGCGGAGCTGGCGGACATGGAGACCGGGCAACTGCTGACAGAAGCGCGTGCATCGGCCTGCGGACAGCACTTTCCGATTGTCCTGCTTGCAGACGGAGCGGACAAGACACGCAGCCAATGGCTGGCTGAGGGTCTATTGGACGACCTGGTCCCGCGGGCGCCCGATTCCGCGCACTGGCGGCTGCGGCTGGACATGGTGTTGCGCACATGGCTCAGGATGCGGGAGCTGGAGCGGCTGCGCGAGGCTTTTGCGCTGAATGCCCAGTTCGACGGCCTCACCGGCGTCTACAACCGCGGCACTCTGCTCTCCATGCTGTTTCGGGAGACGGATCGGGCGCAGCGCCTGAGGAATTCGCTGTGCCTGCTGCTGTTTGACATCGATGACTTCGGGCATTGGAACTCACGGCTGGGACACTACGTGTGCGACGACCTGCTGCGCCAGGCGGTGGAGAGAACTACACGCCTGCTGCGCAGCTATGACCTGCTGGGGAGGGCAGGCAAGGACGAGTTTCTGGCCGTGCTGCCCGGCTGCGACACCACCAACGCTGTGCTGCTGGCCGAGCGGCTTCGATCCGATGTTTTCGCCGCTCCATTCCATGTGGCGGGCGAGTCCATCCGGCTGTCAGCCTGCTTCGGCATCGCCTCCAGCGAGGGACGGGCGCCGGTGGTTGTGCTGCGCGAGGCCGAGCAGGCGCTGCAAAAGGCAAAGGACGCGGGACCGGAGTCCATTCAATGCTTCAGCAACGACGCGCCAACGCTGGCCGGCCCGGTGGCCTTTCTCTCCCCCAGTTCCGGAGACGAGCTGCTCGCCTGGTAAATCAGCATGCGGCAAGGGCGCTCTCTTCCGCGGCGGTCTCCAGGAACTGCTGGAAGACATCGTTCGAAAGCAGCCGCCCCTGCGCGGTGAGCCGCACTGTTCTGCCGTCTGAGGTCGCAAGCCCTTCATCGGCGAGGCGGTCCACAACGGCGAGCGCCCGCGCCACCGTTTCCCGGCCAAACTCCCGCCGCAGCGCGGCCGGCCTGACGCCCGCATTCAGGCGCAGGCCGAGGAACCAGGCCTCCTCGTGCTGGCGCTCGGGCGAAAGCCACGCCGTCTCCGCCGCCTCAGGATTGTCAAGAAAGGCCTTCAAATCGCCGGAGGTCGTGGAGCGCAGCACGTAGCGCGCCCCGGTCGATGCTTCGGGCTGAACCGCATACAACGCCGACGAGGCGTCCAAACCGAGCCCCAGGTAGGGCCGCCGCTGCCAGTAGCGAAGATTGTGGCGCGATGACCGTCCGCGCCGCGCGAAGTTTGAGATTTCGTACTGGCGCAGCCCGGCGCCGCCCAGCCGCTCGATAGCCGTCTCATACATCCGCGCGATGGTATCGTCGCCGGGGACGAGTTCGGCATGGTAGCGCGCGCCGCCGGCCAGCATCTCGCGACCCAGCCGGGAGTCCTCGTCCACCTCAAGCATGTAGATGCTGGCATGGGGTACGCCCGCGTCGATGAGCACCGAGAGCGACTCCTGCCAGGAGGCGAAGGTCTGGCCGGCCAGCCCGGCAATCAGATCAACATTCAGGTTGGCGATTCCAGCCCGGCGCAGACGGCTGAGGTCGTCCAGAACCACGGCCCGGCTGTGCAGCCGCCCGCTCACCTGCGCCTCGCGGTCGATGAACGACTGCACGCCCAGGCTCACCCGGTTGACGCCGGCATGGACGAGCGCCTCCAGTGCTGCGTCGGAAATCTGTCCGGGCGCGCACTCCACGGTAATCTCGGCGTCCGGCTCGACGGCGAACTCCGCCCTCATCGCCGCAAAGAGCCTCGCGATCAGCTCGGGCGCGAGGAGGCTGGGCGTGCCGCCGCCCAGGTAGATGGTGTCCACCTGCCGCGGCAGATCCACTCCCATGCGCGCCGCCCAGGCCCCGGCTGCCGCCATGTCCTCGATGAGCCGGTCCACGTAGCGCGCGTGCTCACTGGCCGGGTAGACCCCCGAGGCAAAGTTGCAGTAGGTGCACTTGGAGCGGCAAAACGGCACCGAAATGTAGAGGCCAAGCCTGTCGCGCTCGAAATCTGCCATGAAAATATTGTTTCACGGGAGCCATAAAAGCCGCAGGCCGCGTCTCGGGCACCCGTCTCATGCCAAAATGGGGTGAGGAGACCCGGTCTTGAAAGCATGGCCTGTGCTGGGCATCGTCATTGTTCAAATCATCCTGTGCCTTGCCCACTGGTTTCTCTATTTCACGTGGATCAAATTCTGGTGGCCCGTGGACGCGACGGCCGGGTTTGAGCTGTGGACGGCCCTCATCCTGCTTTCGGCCAGCTTCATGACGGCGGCGCTGCTGAGCCTTCGTTATGCCAACTGGTTTGTGACCGTCGTCTACCGGATCGCGGCTATCTGGCTGGGCCTGCTGAACTTCTTCTTTGTAGCGGCCTGCCTGAGCTGGCTGACGGACTTTGCGCTGCGCCTCATGACCTCAAAGCAGGCTCACCTGGCAGCCCGGCCCTACGTCGCTGGAATTCTGTTCACCGCGGCGGTCGGGGCGAGCGTCTACGGCGTGCTGAATGCCCGCTGGATTCGCGTACACCGCGTGACCATCAAGCTGGCCAACCTGCCCGCGTCCTGGCGGGGACGCAGGGCCATGGTCTTCAGCGATGTGCATCTGGGCAACATCAACCGCACTCCCATTGCCGAGCGCATCGCGCGCATGGCGCAGCGTCTCAAGCCCGAGATCATCTTCATCCCCGGCGACCTGTTTGACGGCAGCAAGGACGACCCCGCGCAACTTGCCGCTCCTTTGTTTGAACTCAAGCCGCCCCTTGGCATCTTCTACGTGCTGGGGAATCACGATGAGTTTGGCGGCGGGCACCGCTACGTTGAGGTTTTACGCCGCGGCGGCATCAACGTGCTGGACAATGAACGGGTCACGGTGGACGGCCTGCCGATTGTCGGCGTCTCCTATCACGACTCCACCTATCCCATGCATCTGCGGAACCTGCTGCAGAACCTGCGCCTGAGCGAGATCCCGGCCAGCATTCTGCTGCAACACGTGCCCTATCACCTGGCCGTTGTAGAGCAGGCCGGCGTCAGCCTGCAACTGAGCGGCCACACCCACGGCGGCCAGATGTTCCCGTTCAGCCTGATTACCCACCGGGCTTTTGGCAAATTCACGTACGGCCTGCAACAGCACGGCACGCTGCAGGTATACACGTCCAGCGGCGCCGGGACCTGGGGACCGCCCATGCGCGTGGGAACGCGCCCTGAAGTCGTCTTGCTCACCTTCGCATAGAAGTGTTTTCATAGTCCTTCTGTTTCTTTCAGGTCTGACGTGGAAAAGAGGACGGACTATGTGGCTCTCAGGCAAACGATTTCCCGCACATTTTGTAAAAGCGCTCCGCGGCAGCGGATTCAGGCTGCTGCTTGCAACACTGGCGGCCAGCGGCTGGGCAACTGCCGGCGCGCAGCAGGCCAGGCCAGCCACTGCGGGCGGCCCTGACCTCGACTTCCCCACCGTGCTGTACGGCGTGGCCTACTACAACGAGTACATGCCCGGCGACCAGAACGCCCGCCTGGACAAGGACGTGGCCCTGATGAAGGCCGCCGGGCTCAACGTCGTGCGCATGGGCGAGTCCACATGGAGCCTTTGGGAGCCGGAAGACGGCCGGTTCGACTACGCCTGGATGGACCACATCGTGGATGCGATGGGCAAGGCAGGCATCAAGGTTATCCTGGGCACGCCGACGTATTCCATTCCCGCGTGGATGGCCCACCAGCACCCTGAGATACTGGCGAAGCGGCTCAACCCGAGCCCGTTTGGCGGACCAGCCGTGCAGAGCACCTATGGCATGCGCCAGAACATGGATACCGACTCGCCGGCCTATCGCTTTTACGCCGAGAGGCTCATCCGCCACATTGTCGCGCACTACAAGGACAACCCCACCGTGATTGGCTGGCAGCTGGACAATGAGACCTCCAGCTATGAAGCAGCCAACCCGGACGTTTTCATTGGCTTTCAGCATTACCTTGAAAAGAAGTTCGTGACCCCTGAGGCGCTGAGCAAGGCATGGTTCCTGAACTACTGGGGCGAGAATCTGCATACGTGGGAAGACCTGCCCACCCGCGAGGGCGCGCAGAGCACGGGCTACAAACTGGAGTGGACCCGCTGGAGCCAGATGCGCGTGACCGACTTTCTGCACTGGCAGGCGGCGCTGGTGCGCGAGTGCGCCGGGCCGCGGCAGTTCGTCACCACAGACTACGGCGGCATGATGCGCCACGACGTGAATGAAGAGTCCATCGCCGCGTTCCTCGATATTCCGGCCGATAACATTTACCACCCCACGCAGGACCACTACGACGGCACCGTCCAGTCGATCCAGGGGGACTTTACGCGCTCACTGAAGCACTCGAATTTTCTGATAACCGAGACCAATGCGCAGACAATCGGCTGGAGTTCGGAAGGCCAGTTTCCGCCGTATGACGGCCAGATGCGCGAGGACGTCTACACGCATCTGTCGAACGGCGCCAACATGGTGGAATATTGGCACTGGGCGTCGATTGCGGCCAACCAGGAAACGTATTGGAAGGGTGTGCTTTCGCATGATCTTGAGCCCAATCGCGCTTATGCCGAAGTGAGCCGCACGGCGCATGAGCTTGAAAAAGTCGGGCCGCACCTCGTTGGCTTGCAGATTCACAACCAGGTTGCGATTCTGTGGAGCCGCGACTCAGCCAACGCCATCAGCTTCATGCCCTATGGCGCTCCTGTCCCGGCCTTCAGCTGGGCGCGCGCGCCCCAAGGCTATGATGCGCTGGTGCAGCAGATGCACAAGGCGCTTTACAACCTGAATGTCGGCACGGATTTCGTTTTTCCTGAGACACAGGACTTCTCCGCCTACAAGCTGCTGATTGTGCCCGCGCTCTACATCTCCGATGATGCCCTTTTGCAGCGCATCGCCGACTACGTGAAGAACGGCGGCCACGTTGTGATGACGTTCAAAAGCGGATTCGCCAACGAAAACTCCGCCGTGCGCTGGGTGCGCGCGCCGGGGCCGCTGCGCGAGGCTGCCGGCCTCAGCTATCAGGAGTTCTCGAACCTGGAAAAGCCGCTTGCGCTCAAGGGGGATCCTTTCCACGTGGGCGAGAGCAACAAGGTTCAGTACTGGGCTGAGTTCCTGATGCCCGAGCACGCCAAACCGCTCGCGTACTACGATCATCCGTTCTTTGGAAAATGGCCGGCGGTGACCGAGAACCAGTTCGGCGCGGGCACGCTGCTGTATGAGGGCACATATCTCTCTGACGCGCTGCAAACTGCCCTGCTGAAGCGCGCCGTGGAGGAAGCGGGACTCGCCGGCCCCGACCAGCAATTGCCCGCGACTGTGCACGTGCAGCACGGCGTGAACCGCATGGGCAAGCGCGTGCATTACTACTTCAACTACTCCGGCGCGGAGGTGAAGGTGAGTTACGGCTACGGCGCGGGGACCAGCCTGCTGGATGGCAAACCGGTGGCGCACGCGCAGGAACTTACCCTGGCGCCCTGGGACCTGGCCATCATAGAGGAATAGAATGGAGTTTCTTCCCTGGAGAGTGTCGACAACAAGGAGAAGAGCGCAGTGTCCACGCAATCCTCAGTCATAAACCCACCCAGACATGCCGTGATTCGCACCGCTTTGTCGGGGTACGAACTACTTTTGAATCCCCGGCTCAACAAAGGAACCGCATTTACCGAAGCGGAGCGCGACACCTTTGCGCTGCACGGGCTGCTTCCTCCTCACATTGGATCGCTCGAAGAGCAGTGCAAGCGCCGCAAGCGAGACTTTGACAGCCACCCGACTGCCTTCGCCAAGTACAGTTTCATGCGCGATCTGGAGGACACAAATGAGACCCTCTTCTACTCGCTGATCGCGCACCACATCGAAGAGATGCTGCCCATTGTCTACACGCCTGCGGTGGGCGAGGGATGCCAGCGCTTCAGCGAGATATGGCGCCGGTCGCGCGGGCTGTTCATGAGCTACCCCAACAAGCACCGGATCGAGCAGATACTTGCCGACCCGCGGTTTGACGATGTGCGCTGCATCGTGGTCAGCGATGGCGAACGCATTCTGGGCCTGGGCGATCAGGGCGCAGGCGGCATGGGTATTCCCATCGGCAAAATGGCGCTCTACACGGCTCTGGGCGGCATTCCGCCGGAACATTGCCTGCCGATTCTGCTCGATGTGGGCACCGACAACGACACCCTGCTCAACGACCCGATCTACATCGGGTGGCAGCACAAGCGGGTTCGCGGACAGGAGTATGACGAGTTCGTCGAGGCATTCGTCTCCGCCGTCAAGCGCCGCTGGCCGCACATTCTTCTGCAGTGGGAAGACTTTGCCGGCACCAATGCCTTGCAACTGCTCGACCGCTATCGCAATCGGCTCTGCACATTCAACGACGATATTCAGGGAACCGCGGCCGTGACCACGGCAACCCTGCTGGCCGCAATCAACGCAACCGGAATGCCCCTGAAAGAGCAGACCATTGCCATGTTCGGATCAGGATCGGCGGGCATCGGGATTATCGATCTGCTGATTTCCGCGATGAAGGAGGAGGGCCTGAGCGAAGAAGAGGCACGCGGCCGCATCTATGCCTTCAATCGCTATGGCCTGCTGATCGAGGGCGGCAGGGGGATTCGCGCAGAACAGCAGCCGCTGCTGCGCAAGAGAGCGGATGTGAAGCACTGGAAGCTCTCGGGCGGGGAGGATGTCTCTCTGCTCGATGTGGTGCGCAATGCCAACGTGACGGTGCTGGTGGGCGTCTCCGCGCAGGCCGGCGCGTTCACTGAGGAGATTGTGCGCGAAGTGGCCAGCCACACGCCTCGCCCCATCATCTTCCCGCTTTCGAACCCCACATCGAAGTCCGAGGCCGTGCCGGCGGACCTGCTGCGCTGGACCGACGGCCGCGCGCTGATCGGAACCGGAAGCCCGTTCGCTGCGGTCGAGTTCGGCGGCAAGCGAATTCCCATCTCGCAGGTCAACAACTCCTACATTTTTCCCGGACTCGCACTGGGCATCCTGGTGAGCCGCGCGCGACACGTGACCAACGCGATGATCATGGCCGCGGCAAAAGCTCTCGCGCAGTTGTCGCCCGCTCGCAAGAACAAGGATGCGCCCCTGTTGCCTCCCATCGCCGATTCCCGCAAGGTGAGTCTGGTGGTGGCCGAAGCGGTCGGCAAGCAAGCCATCGCCGATGGAGTGGCGGAAGGAGCCGACGAAGCAACACTCAGGGAGCAACTCCTCGACTATGTGTGGGAACCCGTCTACCTGCCGTACGAGCGCATCCGCTGACAACCTCCCGATGCTGCCGGCCGGGGTGCAATTCATCCCCGGCCGTGCGGTCCTGCCCGATTGATTGATAGTATTGGAGCGTTCGAGATAAACGTTTTACCAAAGGTGGATTCATGAAAGACTCTCCGCGCCGCGCTGGGATGAAGATTCCTGCGCTGATCATTTTCTGTCTCGTCTCGATGGCCAACGCCGGTTACGCGCAGAGGCCTCATCCTGCACCCGCGCCCACAGGCCCCTGGATGAACACGAGCCTCTCGCCCGACGAGCGCGCCGCTCTGGTACTGAAAGAGATGACCCTCGACGAAAAGATCGCATTGCTGCATGGAGTGGGGATGCCGACGGACGAGCCGGTGACTCCGGAGAATGCCGCGTCCAACCGCGGCGTGGGCTATGTGGTCGGCATTCCGCGACTGGGAATTCCGGGCATCGACATGAGCGACGCGGCCTACGGTGTCCGGTCGAGCGGCGTGAATGGGCGCTACTCCACCGCCCTGCCTGCCAATGTGGCAGCGGCGGCCAGCTGGGACACCGATGCAGCCTACGAATACGGCGCGCTGATTGGACGCGAGCTGCGCGCGCAGGGCTTCAACATGACCCTCGGCGGCGGCGTGAACATCACGCGCGATCCGCGCAACGGGCGCACCTTTGAGTATCTGGGCGAGGACCCCGTGCTGGCCGGAACGCTGGTGGCGCGGCTCATTGAGGGAACGCAGTCAGCGCACGTCATCGGCGACATCAAGCACTACGCGCTCAACGATCAGGAGAGCGGGCGCAACTCAGTTAACGTCAACATCAGCAAGCGGGCGGCGCGCGAAAGCGATCTGCTGGCGTTTGAGATTGGCGTTACGCAAGGCCATCCGGCAGCGGTGATGTGCTCCTATAACCGCGTCAACGGCGACTTTGCCTGCGAAAACAGTTACCTGCTGAATGAAGTGCTGAAGAAGGACTGGCAATTCCCCGGATTCGTCTTGTCAGACTGGGGCGGAACGCACAGCACGGAGAAAGCCTCGGCCGCGGGGCTGGATAACGAAGAGCCGGGCCACTTTTTTTATGGTGACCGCTACAAGGCCGCCGTGCAGGCCGGGACCATTCCTGTTGCCGAACTGGACGACCATGTGCGGCGCATTCTGCGCTCCATGTTTGCTGCCGGCGTGATCGATTATCCCCGCCAGCGCAGCGTCGTCGATCCCTTCGCGGGAATGGAGACAGCGCGCAGGATTGAAGAGGGCGGCATCGTTCTGCTCAAGAACGAGCGGGCGGCTTTGCCGCTGAATGCCGCGAAGTTGCGCACCATTGCGGTCATCGGCTCTCACTCTGACATGGGCATGATCTCCGGCGGCGGCTCGGCGCAGGTCGACCCGGTTGGTGGGAACGCGATTATGCCTCCGGGCAAGGGCGCAACGCGCTGGCAGGAAGAGATCTGGTTTCCCACATCGCCGCTGAAGGCCATCCAGGCGCGCGCACCGAAGGCGCAAGTCAAGTACGACCCCGGCACCGACCCGGCAGCGGCAGCCACGGCGGCAAAGGGCGCGGACGTGGCGATTGTCTTTGCTTATGAGTGGGAGAGCGAAGGCATGGACCTGCCTAATCTTTCCCTGCCCTATCATCAGGACGACGTGATTGCGGTCGTGGCAAAGGCCAATCCGCATACCATCGTCGTGCTGGAGACAGCGAACCCGGTCACGATGCCGTGGGTGAATGCGCCGGCAGCAATCCTTGAAGCGTGGTTCGCGGGCAGCGACGGCGCCAACGCCGTCGGCAATGTCCTCTTCGGCTCCGTCAACCCCAGCGGCAAACTGCCGAATACGTTCCCGAAGAGCGAGGCCGATCTGCCACATGCCACGATCACCATGCCGCCGCCGGAGTCGCAGCACTTCTCCGGCCCGGCATCGCCCGAGCAGTGGGCCAGGGGTCTGCCGCCGTTCCAGGTCACCTATGACGAAGGCGTGAAGGTTGGCTATAAGTGGTATGACGCGGAGAAGAAGCCTGTCCTCTTCCCCTTCGGCTTTGGGCTGTCGTACACGAGTTACAAATACGCAGGACTGCAGGTAACTCCGGGAAAGACAGTCAAGGTGACGTTCACGATTGCCAACACAGGTGCCCGCGCCGGTGCGGAGATTGCGGAAGTCTATGCGTCGCTGCCGGCCGCCGCACAGGAGCCGCCCAAGCGTCTGGTGGGCTTCAGCAAGGTGAAACTTGACGCCAGGGAAAAGAAGACGGTGACGGTGGAAATCGATCCCAAGTATCTGTCGATCTTCGACGAAGCAAAGGATGGATGGATGCTGGTTCCGGGTGACTACACCATCATGGTGGGCGGATCGTCGCAGGATCTTCCGCTGAAGGCGACCGTCAGCCTGAAGTAAAACGCATCAACCATTCAAGACTACCCCGTGCCCCATCCTTGCGCTTTTCTTCTCGCGCAAGGGTGGGAGAGCACGAACCTCAGCCATCACGCTCAACGATGCGCACTAATCCCCGTCCGGCGGCACCTGTTCCAGCAGGCGCTTCCAGGTCCGCTGATTCCTGCGGAAGCTTTTCTTCAAATCTTCGAGAATGCGCTCGAAGTCGGCATTGGTGCGCAGGTTGTTCCACGCCGGATTTTTCTGGAACCAGGGATAGTTCTCGTTGCCCAGATAAATGGCGCGGCGCAGCCAGTGCAGCGCTTCGCTGGAGTCGCCTTCGACGGCAAAGTAGGTGGCCAGCCGGTACGCCATCTCGCTGTCGGCTTCGGCGGCAGCCAGCGTGTCGTCCTTGAGCAGCGCGGCAGCGCGCTCCCGCTCACCCGCCTGAACGTAGCACAGGGCCAGCGTGGGCACGGCGATGCGCAGCGACTCGTCGTCGCGGACCACGCCCTCCAGAATCTCGATAGCCTCGCTCAGGTTGCCCATGCGCATCTGCTGGTAGCCGGCCGAGGTGCGCAGCAGCGGGTGGCGCGGCTCCAGTGCGAGGCCTTTCTCCAGTTCGTCGCCGGCCAGCTCAATCTGATTTTGATAGTGATACACGCGGGCGCGGTGGTTATAGAGAATCGCGGCGTTGGCGGGGTTCAATTTGAGCGCGCGACTGAACTGGCTCAGCGCCTCGTCATACATGCCATCGCCGCGCAGCGCGAGGCCCGCCACCATGTGCACATTCCAGTCATTGGCTGCCGATGCCAGCAAATTCGCGATGCCGTGGCGCGCCGACTCCTTTTCGCCGCGCGAGAGCAGCATGTAGATGCGGTAGAGGTTGGCCTCGGTGGATGCGGGGTCCAGTTTGAGCGCCTCATCAAACGCGCGGCGCGCGTGCATCACGTGAATCTGTCCGCCGAAGCCGTGGCGCACATATTGCAGCTCGGCAATGCCCAGCCCGCTCCAGCCGGCGGGAAACTCCGGATCGGTTTCGATGACGCTTTGGAAGAGCGCGTGGGCGCGGTCCAGATCGGCGCGCGAGCCGGTGCGCACCATGAACGAGCTGAGCAGCGCGCGGGCCTGCAGATACTTCTCGCTCACGGGGCCGGGCAGCGAGGCATCGCGCGGGCCGGGACGCGGCGCGTCAATCTGGTCTCCGGCGCTGAGCCCGTGCAACGTGGCAAACACCTCGTTTGAGATTTCGGTCTGCACCGCGATGAGGTCCAGCGAGGCCACCTGAATGGCGCCGCCGGAACGCACGCTCTGCGAGGCGACATCGAGCAGTTGCCAGTTCAGGTCGAAGCCGGTTTCAGAGCGCACAAAGCTGCCCGCCAGCACATACGACACCAGCAGCTTTTGTCCTACGGCAAGCGGGTCCATTTGCGCAATGGGCAGCGACATCAGCGTGCTCGAAGGCCGCACCACCAGCGCAGGAATGCGCGCCAGCCGCGCGGCGATGGCGTCAGCGAGCGCATAACCGTAGAGCGGAGCCACCTCTGCTGCGCCGAGGTTGCTGAAGGGCAGGACAACGAGGGAGTTCTGCGGCGCGCGATCGGCAGCCGACTCGCGAAACCTCTCCGCCAGCATGGAGAGGAAGCCGGTGGCGCGCTTCTCTGCTTCCTCTGCGGTGGTGGGCAGGTTGGCCGCAGCCTCGCCGGGGATGATGCCGGTCTCAATCTGCTGGGCCTTCATGATGGTCTTGAGGGCCTCGCGCACCTCGGCGGCCGAGGTGTAGCGGGATGCCGGATTCTTTTCCAGGCAGGCGGCGATTACGCTCTTCAACTCGACGGAGATGCCGGGAACGATTTCGCTGAGGTCCTGCGGATCGGAGAATTGAATCGCGCGAATGGCCTGAAAATCCTCCGCGTCGGGACGCGAAAAGGGATGGCGGCCGCTGGTCAGCTCATACAGGATCACGCCCAGCGCCCACACGTCCGACTGCACACTCGACTGGCCGGTGACGAACTGCTCCGGCGCCATGTAACGGATGGTGCCTCCGCGCGCGGTATACGTTGCCGCCATGGAGGCATCCTTGGCGAGCGCGGGCTTGGAGGGATCGAAGCCCGAGTCCTCAGGGCGCAGGCGGCGCGCGAGGCCGAAGTCCAGAATCTTCACCAGGCCGCCGTCGGTCAGCATCACGTTCTGCGGCTTCAGGTCGCGATGAAAGATGCCCAGCGCGTGCGCGGCCTGCAGGCCGTCGGCAATCTGAATGCCCACGGAGAGCACCAGTTGCGGACGCGCCGGTCCGTCGGCAATAAGCTGGTCCAGCGACTGGCCGGGCACGTATTGCATGACGATGTAGCCCTCGTCACCGGCCTCGCCCACTTCGTAGATGGCGCAGACATTGGGATGCTCGATGGCCGAGGCAAGCCGCGCCTCGCGCAGCACCGTGGTGCGCATCTGTTGCGCTGACAGGAGGCCGGTGCGCAGAATCTTGAGCACCACCGGGCGCTGCAGCAGCGTGTCGTTGGCCAGATAGACTACACCGCTGCCACCGGCACCCAGCTTGCGCAAAATCTCGTAATGTTCGATGGTTCTTCGCTTCATCACTCCCGTTCAGTGTACCGGGCAGTGAATGAAGGCCGTATCAATTTCCGGCATTCCCGCGCATTGCGTGTGGATTGTTCCGGTTGAGCGAAAGCGGCAAACAGGAATGTGGTGCGCAGGGAGTCTTGCGCGAGAGAATGCGCTGATTCTGTCAGTGCCCGCGCCGCACTTCTCCCGTTTCCCCCGGCGGCGGATTCTTTTCCAGTTGCTTCTGGCTGCGACGGCCCATCAGAAACATGGTGATCCCGAAGGCCAGCAGCACGAGTCCCCACCAGAGATTGGCGTTGATGCCGAGGCTGCGGGCGTAGAGCGTTGCATTGCCGTTGGTGGCAATGCCGAAGAGCGTGAGGACCAGGCCTGTCAGCGTGAACATCAATCCCATGGGAATGCGCAAATCGAGTCTCATCGTACCCACCTCTCCTCAGGCAAAGAAAATGTTCAGTGCAACGGCCACCAGCAGAATCGCCACGGCCAGCGCTTCGGGGCGCTTCCACCACTTGAGGTGCGCGTGCGATGGCTTGGGTGTGAGCGAGTGGACCAGGCCGACCAGTTCCGACTCAGGATGCGGCTTGGTGAACAGGCTGACCACCACGGTGACGATGAAGTTGATGCTGAAGGCGAAGATGGCGCCCCAGAAGTTCTGCGCCATGTCGCTGGGGTAGTTGTGCAGCACGGTGATCCATCCTCCGTGAATGCCCGTGTGCGCCTCGATGGGCAGCGTGAGCCCGTGATGCAGCATGGCCCCGGTTGTGCCCGCGATCAATCCCGCAAACGCGCCGTGGCCCGTGGCCCGCTTCCAGAACATGCCCAGCAGGAAGGTGGCGAACAGCGGCGCGTTCACAAACGAAAAGACCAGCTGCAGCGTGTCCATGATGTTGTTGAAGTTGATGGCGGCGAACGCTGTCGCGATGGAGAATAGAATGCCGCCGACCGTGGCCCATCTGCCCACCGCCATGTAATGCCGGTCGCTTGCGCCCTTGTGAATGTAGGACTGGTAGAGATCGTAGGTGAACACGGTGTTGAATGCCGTGACATTGCCGGCCATGCCGCTCATAAAGCTGGCCATGAGCGCTGTGAGTCCCAGCCCCAGGATTCCGGTTGGGAAGAAGTGCAGCAGCATATTGGGCGTGGCCATGTCGTAATCCAGCAGCGGCTTGCCGCTGGCGTCGAGCATGGGCTTGCCGGTCACCGGGTTGATCTTGGCCGGAACCAGTCCACGGCCCTCCTCAACCTCTTTGGAAACAATCGTCGTATCGTGATAGATCACGCCGGCTTCATTGCGGACGACGGTGGTGGTGTGCGGTGTGGGCAGGCCGATGGCCAGCAGGCCCGGCAGAATCACCAGAAAGGGAAAGAACATTTTGGGAACGGCTGCGATGAGCGGGACCCTGCGAGCCGATTCCATGTCTTTCGAGGCCATCGCGGTCTGAATCACCAGGAAGTCCGTGCACCAGTAGCCGGACCCGAGCACGAAGCCCAGCCCCATGCCGAGACCGATGATCTCAATGCCCATGGGATTGGTGTTGGCGTGCATCACGCCTTTCCACTCGTGCATGTAGGCCACCGGCAGTGAGGCCTTGAGGCCGCCCCAGCCGCCGATGTTCTTGAGCCCCAGCAGAACCAGCGGCAGAAAACCGGCAATGATAAGGAAGAACTGCAGCACTTCGTTGTAAATGGCGCTCGTGAGACCGCCCAGAAAGATATACAGCAGCACGATCACCGCCGACAGCACGATGGAAAAGGTGAAGATGCCCTGCGGCGGCCAGCCCAGCGCCATGAAGAGCCCGTCGAAGATGTGCAGAGCCTGAATCAGCCGCGCCATGGCGTACATGGAGATGCCGGAACTGAACACCGTCATCACTGCGAATGAACAGGCGTTCAGCGCGCGCGTTTTTTCGTCGAAGCGCAGGCGCAGAAACTCCGGCACCGAACGCGCCTTGGAGCCGTAATAGAACGGCATCATGAAGATGCCGACGAAGATCATCGCCGGTATGGCGCCGATGCCGTAGAAATGCGCCGTCTCAAGGCCATACTTTGCGCCCGAGGCGCCCATGCCGATGACTTCCTGCGCGCCGAGGTTGGCGCTGATGAAGGCCAGGCCGCAGATCCACGCGGGCAACGCGCGGCCGGCCTGGAAGAAATCCTTGCTGGTCTTCATGTAGCGCTTGAGGGCAAAGCCGATGCCCAGCACAAACACGAAGTACAGCAGCATGATCAGCCAATCGACAAGGGTGAGTTTCAAGACCGCTCCTTGAACTTCGCTCTCTATGTGAACCGTTGGGGTACGAAAACCACTTTACGCACGAGAGCGGAGAAGCGTCCAGCGGAAATTGAAAAGGTTTTCAACGGTCCGCTTCCGCTCCCGCCAATCCCCGGCAGTTTACACTGGGAATGCATGATTCCCACTCTAGCCTGGACCCCTGAAGGCGTCCGCTTTATTGATCAGACCAAGCTCCCCCTGCAAGAGAGCTACGTGCTCGCCACAACCTACGAACAGGTGGCCGACGTCATCGTCACCATGGTTGTGCGCGGCGCGCCGGCCATCGGCGTCTCTGCCGCCTATGGGATTGCCCTGGGCGCCCTGCGCAGCTCGGCGGCCACGCCGCAGGAGTTCGCGCCGGAGTTCGAAAGGATTTGTGCTCGCCTGGCCGGAACCCGGCCCACCGCGGTGAATCTCTTCTGGGCCATTGACCGCATGAAAAAGCTGTTCGCAGATGCGTTGGCCTCGGGCGCAACCCTCGCCGAGATTCAACAGCGGATTCTGGCCGAGGCGCACGTCATGTACGAGGAAGACATCGCCGCCTGCAGGACCATGGGCGCATTTGGCGGCGCGCTGCTGCCGGAAGAAGGCGGCGTGCTGACCCACTGCAACGCGGGCGCTCTGGCCACCTGCGGCTACGGCACCGCGCTCGGCGTGATTCGCTCCGCCGTCGAGCAGGGCAAGCACATTCGCGTCTTCGCCGATGAGACACGGCCCTTCCTGCAAGGCGCGCGGCTCACCGCGTGGGAGCTGATGGAAGACGGCATCGACACCACCGTAATCTGCGACAACATGGCCGCCAGCCTCATGCGCGCCGGACGCATTCAGGCCGTTGTCGTGGGTGCGGACCGCATCGCCGCCAACGGCGACTTTGCCAACAAGATCGGCACCTACAACGTCGCCATCCTGGCAAAGGAGCACGGGATTCCGTTCTACGTGGCCGCGCCCTGGTCCACGATTGACACGGCAACACCCACTGGCGACGCCATCCCCATCGAGGAGCGCAGCCCCGTCGAAGTCACGCATCATGGCGGCAAGCAGCTCACGCCGAACGGGGTGGGCATCTGCAACCCGGCTTTCGATGTGACGCCGGCCCGCTATGTGACCGCCATCATTACCGAACGCGGCGTGCTGCGCGCGCCCTATGACGAATCGATCAAGGGTATGGAGATGGTGGCAGGGTAAGCGCGACCGTCTACATTGTTAGTAGTGGTGCTTCCCCGCTCCTCCATTTTTCGCCTGCGGCAAAAGTCGCTGGCACGCGGCATCGTGCTCTCGCTGGGCGCGTTCATGGTGAGCCTGCGTCTTGCGGGCTTTCCTCACATCGAGGACCTGCATGGGTCGCGCTGGCAGGTGGTTGCCCTGCTTGCCGCGGTCTGGGGCATGGGCGAAACGGCCCGCTGCCTCGGCCGCAAGTGGAGCCTCTACCATGCCGGCGTGATGATCCTGCTCTACACCAACCTGATGATTCTCGCGCTGGTTGCCTTTCTGGTTGTCTACCCCTGAGCGGGAGTCGGATGGCCGTTTTCGCGGCGCAGCGAGAGGCCCGACACAACCAGCACCAGCGCCACCGCGCCGTAGAGATAGTGCGGCCAGATCACCATGCGCAGCATCACGCACTCAACCGCCAGCCAGACCAGCAGGACGCACCCCTGGAACACAATCCAGAGGCCATGGCGGGGTTTTGCCATCATTGCCAGCCACAGAACCCACAGTGCGAGTACTCCATCGAAGAGAAGCAGAAGAATCCCCGGAATGAGGAAGGAGTGAAATGGAGAATGCCTGAGCAGGCTGAGCGGCATTTGCATCGCGGCGCCGCTGGGGTCAACGATCATGGGGATGGCGCCCGCCAGGGAACTCAGCCCCAGAAACGCAAGTGCTGCCATTGCAATCACGCGCGCCGGACTCATCGCAACCCCTCCCTCACACAGCCTGCGGGGAAGCTGGCTGAAGTTTACCGCATTTTTCCTGTTCCGTTTTTGGCTTTCGCGTGTAGCATGGGCAGTGCCTGCGTCGTACCGCACAGTGCATGGCTGGACGCACTCATTTCTCAGCCAGCGGATCGGGCCTATCCAGAAACACAGGAGGAAGAGATGCTGAAAGGGTTTCGGGATTTTATTCTTCGCGGTAATGTTGTCGACCTGGCGGTAGCCGTCATTCTCGGCGCGGCCTTCAACGCCATCGTCAATTCGCTGGTCAGCGACGTGCTGAATCCTCTGATTGCGGCCACGGTCGGCAAACCCGACTTCAGCGATGTAATTCTGCATGTGGGCGGCGGCGCGATCAAGGTCGGCAACTTCCTCAACGCAGCAGTCTCGTTCCTCATCATTGCCGCCGTGGTCTACTTTGCCATCGTGCTGCCGTTGAACCACCTCATGGCCCGTCTGAAGAAGCCTGAAGCGGCTCCCGCTGCGCCGGCGACCAAGGTGTGCTCCGAGTGCCTGAGCGAGATTCCACTGGCCGCCCGCCGCTGCGCCCACTGCGCTCAGCCGGTGGCCTAATCCAGCTCGCGCAAGGACCGGGAAAATGCAAAGAACCCGAGGAACGTCACCATCGCTACGCCCGACATGAGCGCGAGCGCATGCGGCGTGGCGATGTGCCGCGAGAGCTCGCCGGCCATCAATGCGCCCAGCGGCGGCAGCCCCAGAAAGCACGTGCCGTAGATGCTCATGATGCGCCCGCGCATCTCGTCCGACGAAAGATGCTGCATGGCAACGTTGACCGAAGAGATGGTGAGAATCATGCCAAAGCCTTCGAGCAGCATCAGGAACTCAGACAGCGCAAAGCTGTGCGAATAGCAGAAGGCCACAACGACGGCCATCACCCCCGCGCCTACAAGCGAAACAACCGCACCACGATGGCGGATGTTGCCCTGCCAGGCCACGGTGACCGCGCCCAGCACCGCACCGGCGCCTGAACAGGCCAGCAGCCAGCCCAGCCCGCTTTCGCCGGCGTGCAGCTCGTCGCGCGCAAAGTAGGGAATGAAGGTAAGCAGCGGCACCGTCAGAAAGCTGGCCACGCCGATCATCCAGATGAGCACATACATCTGCGGCTGGCCGCGCACGTAGCCGACCCCGGCGCGCAGACTGGCCAGCATGCTTTCCCTGCGCCGCTCCTGCTCCACGGGATAGCGGATGCGCACCAGCGCCCACAGCACCGCCAGGAAGCTGACGCCGTTCAGAAAGAAGTTGCCCGCCACGCCGAAGACCGCCATGGCGTAGCCGCCCAGGGAAGGCCCCAGAATGCGCGACATGTTGAACTGCGCGGAGTTGAGGGCGATCGCGTTGGTCAGATCCTCGCGCTGGACCAGCCGCGGCACCAGTGCCTGGTAGCTGGGCTGATTCATGGACATCGCCGTCCCGTTCAGGAAGGCAATCACAACCAGCTCCCACACGGTAATCACTTTGAACCACGCAAGGGCCGCAAGGAGAAATGCAAGGATCATCATGGCCGACTGCGTGACCAGAAGCAGCCTGCGCTTGTCCACGCGGTCGGCAATCACGCCGCCGAAAAGCGTGAAGAACAAAAACGGAATGGACCCGGCAAAGCCCACCACGCCCAGCCAGAACGGCGAGTTGGTGAGCACCAGCACCAGCCAGCCCTGCGCCACATTCTGCATCCAGGTGCCAATGTTCGAGAGAAAATTGCCGCTCCAGAAGAGCCTGAAGTTGGGGTTGCGCAGGGCGCGCACCACCTGGGGCAGCCGGTTGGCCTCCTGCTGGGCCAGTGCCTGGGCCACCGCCACGGACTCTGCGGACGCAACCTTCTCGCCCTGATTGTCCAACTGCTGTCCCGTAGTCAGAGCCGCTCACCTCCGGCCTTTAGTGTAAGCTGTGGCTAAATCACGGAATGAGAGGGCAAAGGCTTTCCACGCAACCGCCCGGCATTCGAATGCGCACACGGGTCGTCGCCGGAACTATCGGCTTGTGCGCTCCGAGAGTCTGGAGCGTGCTCACCTTCGTCTTCTGCGCGGCAACAACCATCCGCGTCTCCGCGCCAAAGGGCCCTGATCATGCTGATTCGCTACTCTCCGTATTTTCTTCTTCTCGCCCTCGTTCCCGGCTCGCAGGTTTCGAATGCCGGACCGCATGCCGCTCCGGCGGCGGTCTTCGGGTATAAGGACTTCAGCCAGCAGGCTGCCATCGAGGCCAAATTCCTGGCCGTGCCCAGCGCAAAGCTGGCCGGCGAGGAGCTGAAGACCCTGACCGCTGAGCCCCACATGGCCGCAACGCCCGGGGACCACGAGACCGCCGAATATGTGGCGCAGATGTTCCGCGCGGCCGGTCTCGATACGGAGATCGTGCCCTATCGTGTGCTGCTCAACCAGCCCAGGGTCGTGCGTGTGGAGGCACGGGATGCCGCCGGCAAGCTGCTGATGAGCGGCCCCACCCGCGAGCACGTCCAGGCGGATCGATTCCAGAACAATGCCCGGGTGGTAATGCCCTTCAATGGCTCCTCCGGCTCAGGCGACGTAACCGGCGAAGTGGTCTACGCGAACTATGGCCGTCTTGAGGACTTCAACAAACTGGCCGCGCAGCACATTGACCTGCACGGCAAGATCGTCATCGCCCGCTACGGAGCGAACTTCCGCGGCGTCAAGGTCTACCTTGCCGAGCAGCGCGGCGCCGCCGGCGTGTTGCTCTACTCTGACCCGCAGGACGACGGCTACGCCAAGGGCGACCCTTACCCCATGGGCCCGTGGCGGCCCGAAACAGGCGTGCAGCGCGGATCGGTGCAATATCTCTTCAAGTATCCCGGCGACCCGGAGACGCCCGGCGTGGCCTCGACGCCCAACCTGCCTGACTCAGCTCGCATCTCTCCCGACGGCAACCAGCCTCACATCATCTCCATCCCTATCAGCTATCACGACGCCACGCCCATCCTGCAGGCGCTGCAGGGCCCCGGCGTGCCGGATGGTTGGCAGGGCGCGCTGCCCTTCCACTATCACTTCGGCCCCGGCGGCGTCCGCGTCCACCTGGTTTCGCAGCAGGACTACCAGCGGCGCATCATCTGGGACGTTATCGGCAAGGTCAAAGGTGCGGAGCTGCCAGACGAGTGGGTCATCGCCGGCAATCATCGCGATGCCTGGGTCTATGGCGCGGTTGACCCCAACAGCGGCACCGCCGCCATGCTGGAGGCCGTCCACGGCGTTGGCGCGCTGCTGCGCGAAGGCTGGAAGCCCAGGCGAACGCTGATCTTTTGCAGCTGGGACGCCGAGGAGGAGGGCCTCATCGGCTCCACCGAATGGGTGGAGCAACACACGCAGACCCTCGACCACGCCGTTGCCTACTTCAACACGGATGTAGGGGTCTCCGGCCCGGATTTCACCGCCTCGGCCGTGCCCTCGCTCAAGCAGTTCGTCCGCGAGATTACCGAGTCTGTTCCCAGCCCCCTGGGCGGCACGGTGTACGACGAGTGGAGGCTCAACCGCGCCAGAAGCAAGGAACACAGCGGCTCCAGCGCGCCACCCGTGCCCGACGAACAGGTGCAGGTTGGCAATCTCGGCTCGGGCTCAGATTTCACGCCCTTTCTGCAACATGCGGGTGTGCCTTCCACCGACGTCGGCTCTGACGGCCCCTACGGCGTCTACCACTCGACCTTTGACGACTATGCCTGGTTTACCGAGAACGCCGACCCGCACTTCGTCTACCTGAAGGAAATGGCGCGCGTGTTTGGCCTGGAAGCGCTGCGCATGGCCGATGCCGACGTGCTGCCCTACGACTATGAGGCGTATGCGCGCGAGATCGCATCCTATCTGGACGCCGCCAAAAGCAAAGCCGCCGATGCCGGTCTCAGCAAGCTGGACTTCAGCGCCGCGCAAGCGGCAGCAGCCGGCTTTGCTGCCGCGGCGGCGAGGGCCCATGCAGTGCAGACAGCGCCCTCCGGCAACCTTGCCCGGCTGAACGAGGCCCTGCGCCAGACCGAGACTGCCCTGCTGTCCCCCGCAGGCCTTCCCAACCGGCCCTGGTTCCGGCATACGATCTACGCACCCGGCGAGTACACCGGCTATGCGGCAGTGGTGATTCCCGGCGTCAATGAGGCCATCGACGCGCATGATGCCGGCCTGGCCGCGCAGCAGTTGACCGTACTGGCGCAGGCTCTGGACCGCGCGGCGCAAACCCTTGATTCCGTGCACTGAAGCGTCGAACGAGGCAAGCGCGACACATGGCAAGGCGGACTGGCCGATTGTGATTCAAATCACACATCATGCGCCGGATGGTTGACCCTGCTCCCTTCCGCTCGTATCGTTGATGTTGACTATGAAGATTTCCCCGAACTCCCTGCGGATCGGCATTGCGGTTGCCATTATTGTTGGCACCATTGGCTGGCTTGCCATCTCCGGCGCCCAGGCCAGCAAGAGCTACTACGTCACCATTGCCGAACTCGGCGGCATGGGCGATAAGGCCTACCACAGCAATCTCCGCGTGGAGGGTTTCGTGAAGCCGGGCTCCATTGAGCAGAGCGGCCCCCATGTTACGTTCCTGCTGGATGAGTTTGAGAGCCATTCTCCCAAGGCCGCGACGGGCCGGGTGCTCAAGGTGGAGTACAAGGGCTCTGAGCCGCCGCCGGACACGTTCAAGGACGATTCGCAGGCTCTGGCCATGGGCACCTATGGACGCGATGGCGTCTTCCACGCGACGGAACTGCAGGCCAAATGCGCCAGCAAATACGCGCCCACCCAGCCCGGCGCCGCACCGGCACAACCCAGCGCAGCGCCTGCCAACTCGCGCACTGCCGCAGCCGCGCCCGCTTCCCGCCCCGGCAACCCGGCTACGGCAAACTGATCTGCATGACAGAGCCAGCCACTGAGGCCGCCCGTTCGCCGCTTTGCGCCCGCCTCGACCAGGTTTCCAAACTCTTTGGCTCCTTTGCGGCGCTGCGCCAGGTCTCCGTCGATCTTGAGCAGGGACGCTGCTACGTCCTCATCGGCGAAAACGGCGCGGGCAAGTCCACGCTGCTGCGCATTCTGGCCGGCCTGCTGCGCCCCAGCCACGGCAACGTCCGGGTCTTTGGCAACAACGAGCCCCACGAGGCGCGGGAGCGTATCGGCTACATGAGCCATGCTCCCATGCTCTACGACGAGCTGACCGCCCAGGAGAACCTGCGCTACTTCGCCAGCCTCTACCCCCGGCGCGCGTGCCTGGAGCCCGCAGAAGCACTGCGCATGGTGGGGCTGGACCCGGAACTGACGCGCACGCTCGGTCAATATTCGCAGGGCATGCGCCAGCGCACCTCGCTGGCCCGCGTGCTGCTGGCGGTTCCAGAGCTGCTGCTGCTCGACGAGCCTTTCTCCAACATGGACGTAGAGTCGGCCCGCCAGATGGTTGAGCTGCTGGCAGGATTCCGTCAGGGCAACCGCACCATCATCATCACCACTCACCAGCGCGAGTTGGCCGCACCCATCGCCGACTGGGTGCTTGCCCTGCGCGCGGGCCGCGTGGCGTCCTTTGAGCACGGGAGCCCCACGCTATGAAGACCAACGGCGCGCGCTTCCTTGAAAACCTGGGCATCCCTTTCGAACTGCGCGAATACGAGGTGGACCCGGAGGATTTGTCCGCGATTACGGTGGCGAAGAAAATCGGCATGCCGCCCGAGCAGGTCTTCAAGACGCTGCTGACCACCGGCGGCCCCGGCGTATGCGTTTTCGCCGTCATTCCCGGAGATGCCGAACTGGACTTCAAGAAGCTGGCCCGCGCCGCCAGCCTGCGCAAGGCCGAGATGGTTCCCCTCAAGGACGTGCAGCCGCTCACCGGCTACATCCGCGGCGGCGTCACCATCTTCGGCGCAAAGAAGCCCTACCCCGTTTTTGTGGACGAGACCGCGATTCTCTTCGACCGAATCAGCGTGTCTGCGGGCACGCGCGGAACGCAGCTCATCCTCAGCCCGGATGACTATCTGCGGGCCGCCGAGGCCCTCGAAGTTCCAGTCCAGACCGCGGACCTTACGAAATCCACTGCCCCGGAGGACCACGCCTGATGCCTCGCGCCCTCTGGACTCATCTTGTGAAGGATCTGCGCATCGAGTGGCGCTCGCTGGACGCGATCGTCTCGATGCTGTTTTTCTCCGGGCTGGTCGTGGTTCTGTTCTCCATTGCATTTGACCCGCGCGGAGCATTTTCGCAGCAGATTGCCGGAGGCGTGCTGTGCGTGGCCACGATGTTCGCCTCAGTGAGCGCGCTCAACCAGGCCTGGGCGCGGGAGATTCGCCACCAGGTGATGGACGCCCAGCGCATGGTCCCGTCCCCCGGAGCCGAGCTCTTTCTGGCCAAGGCGATTGCGAATTTTCTCTTCGTCTCCATCGTCCAGGTGCTGCTGGCGCCATTCTTCTTCATCTTTTACAACCTCCGCATCGCGGGAGACGCCTGGCTGCTCGCGGTTGTCCTGCCTCTCGGCACCTGGGCTCTGGTCGGCAACGGCATCTTCTTTGCCGCACTCTCCATTCGCAGCCGCAATCGTGAGTTGCTGCTTTCGCTGATCCTGTTTCCGATTTTCATTCCGGCACTGCTGGCCATGGTGCAGGCCACCACCGGCATCCTCACCGGCGAAAGCGACCCGACGCTCTGGATCAAGATGCTGCTGGGCTACGACATCATCTTCACCACGGTCAGTCTGCTGCTTTTCGACGTGGTGTTTCACGCGGAGTAGACCGCTACTTAACGGTTGACGTTCATAATGGAATCCGTTATTATTCTCGGTGATCAAGAGCTTCAAAGATGCGGACACGCAGTTGCTTTGGGAGACAGGCAGAAGCCGACGCATTCCGGCCAGCATCCGGGTTACAGCTTTGAAGAAGCTCGCCATCCTGCACTGGGCCACCAGCCTTTCCGACCTGGCGGTTCCTGGCGGTAATCGTCTTGAAGCGTTGACCAGGGATCGCAAAGGTCAGCACAGCATTCGAATCAACGATCAATACCGCTTGTGCTTTGTCTGGCGTGAAGGCGACGCATGCAACGTTGAAATCGTGGACTACCACTAGGAGGAGTCATGGACAACATCCCCTTTGCCTTCTCGATCCATCCCGGCGAAATTCTCCTCACGGAGTTCATGGAGCCGCTGGGCCTGACTGCGTACCGGCTGGCCAAGGAACTTCACATCTCCGCACCGCGGGTCAACGATCTGGTGCGCGGAAAGCGCGGAATCACAGCCGACACTGCCCTGCGCCTCGCGCGCTATTTCGGCAACTCGGCGCAATTCTGGATCGGCCTGCAAAGCGGCCACGATCTCTGGGTTGCCTCGAGGAGCAAGTCATGGAATAAGGTAAAGCCGAGACAGAAGGCTGCCTGAAACTGCTGCTGCGGCCCAGCGCGGAGTTGTAGGGAGGTACAGGCAGGCCTGTCCACCCGCCGGTGGAGCCCCCGGCGCCGCGCGCATCGTAAACTGATAGAGTTCGTTCAGGATTCCCGCATGAAAAAACTCGCAATCGGCCTCTACGCCGCCGTCACTGTCGCGCTCATGATCTGGGGCTTCTACCAGGCCATCTACGTCGCGCCCGACGAGCAGACCATGCACGAAGTGCAGCGCATCTTCTACTACCACGTGCCCTCGGCGATGGTCGCCTTTCTCTTCTTCGCCATCAGCCTTCTGGGTTCCATCGGGTTTCTCAGCTTCCGGCGCAGCCAGCCAGGCTGGGCGCAGGTCTCTGACGCCTGGGCGCTGGCCGGGGCTGAGGTGGGCGTGGTCTTCTGCACCGTGGTGCTCATCACCGGGCCGCTGTGGGGCCGTCGCGCATGGGGCATCTGGTGGACATGGGACGCGCGCCTGACCACCACGCTGGTTCTGTGGCTCATCTACGTCAGCTATCTGCTGCTGCGACGCTTTGCCGCCGGACCGCAGGTGCAGACGCTGGCCGCCGTGCTGGGCATCTTTGGCGCGCTCGACGTGCCCATCGTATACATGTCCAACCGCTGGTGGCGCACGCAACACCCCGCTCCCGTTTTCGGCGGCGGCCCCGACTCCGGCATCAAGGACCCGGCGATGCTGGCCGCCTTTGGCTGGAACGTGCTGGCATGGCTTGCCTGGGGGTTGCTGGTCCTGTTCCTGCGCTATCAGGTAGAACGCAAGCACCAGTTGAATGCCGCCGAGGAAGCCCGGGCAGCCCTGGAAGGCGCCTGACCGCGGACAGAACCCCATCCGAGACGAGGAGGAACATGGATCAAGCAGCCGTTCTCGACCACGAATTTGTTGTTGCCGCTTACATCATCACCTGGGTTCTGCAGCTGGGCTACCTGGCCTGGCTGGGCCTGAAGTGGCGCGCGGAAAAGCGCAACGCGGAGCGCAGGGCGCACAACGCCCGCTGAGACCTTGCGGGCTGCACCGTGTGCCTCGCCTGAAAACGAGAGGCTCCGATCACCCAAAATGCTCTAAACTAAAGGTCTGAGAGGCAAGAGATGTTAGTCGTGATGAAGGCGCAGGCCACGCCGGAAGAAATTCAGGCGGTCTGCGACCATATCGAGCAATTGGGATTCCGTGCTCATCCGCTTCCCGGCGCTCAGCGCACCGCTATCGGCATCACCGGCAACCAGGGCGAAGTGGAACGCGGCAATCTTGAAGCGCTCTCCGGAGTCGCGGAGGTTATCCGCGTCTCCAAGCCCTACAAGCTGGCCAGCCGCGACGTAAAGGAAGAAGACACCGTGATCCGCTTTGCCGGCACCGACGCAACTATCGGCGGGCAGGCTCTGGCCATTGCCGCCGGCCCCTGTTCGATCGAGAGCCGCGAGCAGGCCTTCGCCATTGCCGAGCAGGTGGCTGCCGCGGGCGCACAGTTTTTCCGCGGCGGCGCGTACAAGCCCCGCACATCGCCCTATGCCTTTCAGGGCCTGGGCATTGATGCGCTGCGCATCATGGCCGAAATCCGCGAGCGCTTCGGCTTGCGCATCATCACCGAGGCCATTGACAACGAAACTCTCGACCTGGTGGCCGAGTGGGCCGACGTCATCCAGATCGGCGCGCGCAACATGCAGAACTTCTCTCTGCTGAAGCACGCCGGCCGGCTGCGCAAGCCCGTTCTGCTGAAGCGCGGCATGAGCGCCACTCTTGACGAGTTTCTGATGGCCGCCGAGTACATCATGAGCGAGGGCAACTACCAGGTGGTGCTGTGCGAGCGCGGCATCCGTACCTTCGCCGACCATACCCGCAACACGCTCGACCTGAGCATCGTGCCCGCGGTGCAGCGGCTCAGCCACCTGCCCATCCTGGTCGACCCCAGCCACGGCACGGGCAAGCGCAACAAGGTCACGCCGATGGCGCGCGCGGCGGTGGCCTGCGGCGCCGACGGCCTGCTGATCGAGGTCCACCCCAACCCCGAGGCGGCGCTCTCCGACGGCATGCAGTCGCTCTACCCCGACCAGTT
>JAGWRX010000209.1 GCA_028876395.1 Acidobacteriota bacterium | reverse complement strand
CGAACGTGAAGGTGGCGCTGGGATACATGGACAATGGACGCGCCGTGCTGACCGGGCCACTCTCCGCCGATCACGCCCAGGTGGCGCGAAAGGTCCACATGCCCGCCGGCCTGCCCGGTTCGAGCGGCGGACCCTACTTCAGCCTCTCTGACCTGGCGCACAACTGGCCGTCGAACGACCCCGGCGCGCGGCGGGAGGTGGTGCTGATTACAGATGGCGTGGACATCTATAACCTGCGCTACGACCCGGACGACCCTTATGTCCAGGCGGCGATTACCGATTCTGTCAGGACGGGCCTGGTGGTGTTTTCCATCTACTGGCGCAACCAGGGGATGCTGGACAACACCAGCTACGAAACCAACACCGGCCAGAACCTGCTGGCCCAGGTCACCCAGGCCACCGGCGGCTACAGCTACTGGGATGGGCTCGGCGAGCCGGTCAGCTTCGCGCCCTACTTCGCGCGCATCAACGACTGTATCCAGAACCAGTACCGAATCAGCTTTACCGCTCCGTTGAAGGACAAGCCCCAGGTGCAGAACATGAACCTCAAGGTAGGCGGCCCTGCGGCCAAGGTCTATTCACCGCAGCAGGTCAACGTTGTGCCAAGCGGGATGGAATAAGCCACACTGAACCGACCGCCTGCAGTCGCACAGTTGAGGAAAACTGTCTGCCGCAGGCGGTTGTTTTGCGCAAAGTGGAATTCGCCCTCAATGAGGCTTTGCCGGAGGCGGCGTTGGATTGTCGGCCTTGCCGGTGGCCGCGGGAGCGCCGATGTGGTCGGCAAGCTGCGCGCCGGAGAAGCTATCGGTAAAGCTGGCATCGATCTCGGGCAGCATGGTTGCGTTCCATGCAAACCACTCGGCCACGAGCCGGTCATAGACATCCTTCTGGCGCTCTTTCAGGTTGGCGCGCTCCATCGGGTCTTCCACCACGTTAAAGAGAAACGTGTTGTCGCGCATCTTCAGGAACTTCATATCGCCGTCTCGCGCGGCGTGCTGCGCATTGGCCTTGTAGCGCCAGAAGAGCTTGCGCGGGACGAGCGGGGCGTTGCCGGCCAGCATGGGCAGCAGGTTGATGCCGTCGGAGGGATAGGCCGGATCGGGCGCCGTGCCCGCCGCAGCCAGCAGCGTGGGCAGCCAATCCATGCTGATGCCCACCTGGCTGGTGGTCTGCCCCATGGGAATGTGCTTTGGCCAGGAGATGATGGCCGGGATACGCAAGCCGCCTTCCAGCAGCTCTGTCTTTCTGCCGGTAAAGGGCCATGTATCGGCAAAGCGCTCGCCACCGTTGTCACTGGTAAAGATGATGATGGTGTTGTCGGCGATACCATTGGCATGGAGCGCCTGGACCACGCGGCCTACCTGCAGGTCGAGATCCTCAATCATGCGCTCGTAGGTCTTCTGTGAACCGCCGTCGAAGTCGAAGTGGCTATGGCCGACGAGGCGCTTCGACTCGGCCTCGTCGCCGGGCGCCTCCCACGGCCAGTGAGGAGCATTGAAGTGCAGGCTCAGCAGGAATGGCTTGCCTGCCTTTGCGTATCCATTCACCACATCAACGGCATGGCTGCCGAGCAGGTCGGTGAGGTAGCCCACTTCGTGAATTTTTACGTCGCCATCCCATAGGTTGTTCGAGTGGTCGTAGTAATCGGAAGCGCCACCTCGGAAGCCGTAGAAGTGGTCGTAGCCGCTCAACAGCGGGCCATATTTGGGCAGCAATCCCAGATGCCACTTGCCCACCAAAGTGGTGCCGTAGCCGACCTTTCTCAGCAAGGACGGCAGGGTGGGATGATCCGGCGGCAAGCCCGTATCGCGGCCGGCAAGCGGCTCGTCGAGCCCGATATCGAGCCGGTCCTGGTAGCGGCCGGTGATGAGCGCGGTGCGGGTTGCCGAGCAGACGGCGGAGTTGGCGTAGGCCTGCAGAAAGCGCGTGCCCCTGGCCGCCAGGCCGTCGATGTTCGGCGTGCTCAGGTCGGGTCTGCCGTAACAGGAAACGTCCGCATAGCCCAGATCGTCGGCGAGAATGAAGACGATGTTCGGCGCATCGGAGGCGGCCTGCGCGAAGAGGTTATCGACGCCCGAGGCCAGTGCAGCTACCCCGAGTGCGGCTCCGTGCAGCAAGCTGCGGCGTGAGAGATCGCCTGAATGTTCCATCTTGACTCCGTGTGGCAAAGGTAGAGCGGGGACAACTGCCTTGCTGGGGAACGGCCGGGCGCGGGGTTTGCCCTTCACACCGGAACGTTAGCAGGGGCGGCAGCGCCAGTCCACAGGAGTTTTAAGCGCGGTGGGCACGGTTGCCGCCAAGCCGCACCTGAATTGGACGCTGTATAGTTCTTGGATACCGGCAATCGATTGCCGCCCACTGCCGCTCATCCTGTACAAGATCCCCATCTGAAATGAGGACTATGAGACGCTCCCATACGGCCTTGATTCTTTCCTTCGTTGTCTTCTGCTGTGTCGCCCTTCCGCTGCATTCACAAACGCTCGACTCGAATTACGCCCGCGATCCCGCCCAGCCCATCGACCAGCATTACACCGACCAGATTCACAAGTACACCACCGGCACGCAATTCATCTCTCCGCTGGTAGATTATCTGCCGGCATCGAAGACCGTGCCTACGCCGGAAAAGGTGCTGGGCGACGTCTCCGGCGCGCCCGACATGCTGCCCTATGCGGAGGATGTCTACAAATACTTCCGCATGCTGCAGGCGGCCAGCCCGCGGGTGAAGGTCTTCACCATCGGCCACACCGAAGAAGGCCGCGAGATGATTGCCGCGGCCATCGCTGACCCCGAGCTGCTGAATGCGGCCAAAGAAAATGACGCTCGCCTGGCACAGCTCGCCGACCCGCGCACCATCGGCATGGATGACGCCAAGGCCCGCGCGCTCATCGACAAGTCCTGGCCCGTGTACTACATCACCGGCACCATCCACTCGCCGGAGACGGGCGCGCCCACCGCGCTGATGGAGCTGGCCTACCGGCTGGCGGTGGATGACGCGCCCTACATCAAGTACATCCGCTCGCACATGATCGTCCTCATCACGCCGGTCGTGGAAGTGGATGGCCGCGACCGCATGGTGGACGTGTACAAATGGCACAAGGCGCATCCCGGCGAGAAGTGGCCGCGGCTGCTCTACTGGGGCCACTATGTCGCGCACGACAACAACCGCGACGCCATGGGCTTGACGCTCGACCTCAGCCGCAACGTGCTCGACACCTATCTCAACTGGCATGCCCAGGTGCTCCACGACCTGCACGAGTCGGTACCGTTCCTCTACGACAACACCGTGGGCGACGGCCCTTACAACGCATGGGTCGATCCCACGCTGGCCGACGAGTGGGCGGAGCTGGGCTGGAACAACGTGTCGCAGATGCAGAGCTTCGGCATGCCGGGTGTCTTTACCCATGGCGACTTCGACACGTGGAGCCCCGGCTACCTGATGTTTCTGGCCGCCATGCACAACGGCATCAGCCGCCTCTATGAGACCTTCGGCAATGGCGGCGCGGACACCGAGAAGCGCATCCTGGACCCGGAGGAATATTCGCGCACCTGGTACCGGCAGAATCCGCCGCTGCCCGTCGTCACCTGGTCGCAGCGCGACAACAACAACTACGAAGAGACGGCTCTGCTGTCGACCATCTCCTACTTCTCCCGCCACACGCAGCACTTCCTTGAGAACTACTACACAAAGAGCAAGCGCTCCATCGAGAAGCCCACGCTGGAAGGGCCTGCGGCCTATGTGATTCCGCCCGACGCCGCACAAACGAACCGCATGGTCGAGCTGCTGAAGGTGCTCAAGCGCCAGCATGTGGAAGTGCAGCAGCTTTCCGCGCCGGCTACCTGCACCGTGCCCGGCGAAAAGCGCGGCGACAAGCCGAAGCAGGAGACGTTTGCAGCCGGCAGCATCGTGGTGCGCATGGATCAACCTTACTCGCGTATCGCCGATGCGCTGCTGGATCGCCAGTTCTGGGCGCCCGACGATCCGCAGAAGCATCCTTACGACGATACGGGCTGGTCGTTCGGCCATCTGTTTGATGTCAAGGTCGTGCGCGTTCCCGACGTGTCGATACTGAAGGCTGGCATGACTCCGCTTGCCGACCCGGCCTCGCTTGCCGGAAAGCTGCAGGGCGCGGGCTCCATCGTCGCCGTGGCCAACACGGGGCAGGTCTCGCTGCTCTCGCTTGTCTACAAGCTCAAGGGCGCGCAGATCCAGTCCGCCGAGAAGCCGTTTGACGCCGGGGACAAGCACTTCCCTGCCGGCTCGCTGCTGATTACCGGCGCTCCGGACGATGCCCTCGCGGGCGCGCTGCACGATCTCTCGCTCGACGCCGTCCGGCTCAGTGTTGCGCCGCTCACGACCGCGCACGCGGTCAGCGCTCCGCGCATCGCCGTGATGCACACATGGCTGGCCACGCAGACCGAGGGCTGGTGGCGCTATGCCCTCGATGCCGAAGGCATTCCCTTCGACTACATCAGTACGCAGACCGCCGCCAAAGTGGACGACCTGCGCGCAAAGTATGACGTGATTATCTTCGCTCCTGTGGGCCGCGCCTCCACGCTGCAGATCCTCAACGGCCTGCCCGTGTGGAACAATCCCATGCCGTGGCAGAAGACGGACCTCACTCCGAACATTGGCCGCCTTGACAGCACGGCGGACATCCGCCCGGGGCTGGGCTATGACGGCCTCGCGCATCTGAAAAGCTTCGTCGAGACAGGCGGGCTGCTTATCACCTGCGAAGACACGGCGCAGTTCGCCATTGAAACCGGTCTTGCGCCCGGCGTGAGCCTAGCGCCGGCAAACGGAGCGCGCGTGACCGGCTCCGTGCTGAACGCGGTCTTTGTCGACCGCGAAAATCCGGTCGCCTTCGGCTTTGAGACCAGCGTGCCCGTAATGAGCGCCAATGGCATGGCCTTCAACGTGAGCAACACGGAGGGCCCGTCGCGGGAACGGATGCTGATGGATCCCTACGCGGAGCGCCCCACCGGCCGCGGAAGCGTGGAGGACAGCGACGAGCCGCAGGGCCGCAAAATCACCGAGCCGGATCCCCTGCCAAAGCAGGAACCGTGGCAGGCCAAGCAGCTCAACGAGGACCAGATGCGCAATAATCCGCTGGTGATTCCCGCAGCGATGCGGCCCGACGTGATTCTGCGCTTCGCCGACAACAAGAGTCTGCTGCTCGACGGTCTGCTCGACAAGGGCGCCACGATCGCGGAACACGCCATCGTGGTCAATGCGCACCTGGGCCAGGGCAGCGTGCTGCTGTTCGGCAACAACCCCATCTATCGCGGCGAGACGGTGGGCACCTATGCGCTGGTCTTCAATGCGATCCTCAATCACGACCATCTGCCGCACGAAGTCACGCCATCAGGCAAGCAGTAACGCTTCCACCTGCGGGCCTGACACACAGGCGCTTTTCAACGCCGGCGGCCTTTGCCCAAAAGGCCCTTTTGTGTCATGCTTTCACGCATGGGAAGCAAAGACAAAGGCAGAAAAGAAGCGAAAAAGGCTCCGAAACCCAAACCGAAACCCGAGCCGTCCGGCAGACGCGAGATCTTCACGCCTCCTCCACCGAAGTAGGACCGCGCAGGCTGCCCGGCCTGCGCTGGGAGCGGGCTGCCCCGGTTCCTGGCGCGGCCGGGAATATCCAGATGGTGGACGGCGGTGGCGGGGTCGGGAACCACGGCCTCGTGCACCACAATGCGCCAGCCGTTCGCGGTTTTGCCCGCCACCACAAGATTCACGCCGAACGCCTTCTGCCCACCCTTGGTGGACTCGTAGCGCGCAATCACGTAGATGAAATTCCCCGCCCGTCCCACATGCACAATCTTGATTGAATCGATGTGGTAGCGGCATCGACTCCGCGCCGCACATAGGCCTGGATTCCGGCGCACCCGTGGATGGTTCCGGCGGCGAAGTGCTGCGTCACGTAGCAGGGATCCTCCGTATAAAGCGCGCTACTCTGGCTGCATCTCCACGCTTGCAACCGGCGATCCAGGTGGTATCGGCAATCTGCTGCGCGGCTCGCATGGAGCCTGCGTCAGTGCATGCGCTTCCGGCGCGGCCGCGCCGGAGGATTCACCCGCACCTGCTTGCCCACAGGCCATGCCGCCGAGCATCAGGAAGCAGACCAGCAAAGTGCTCTTCATCTCAACCCCTCCTGCGTGCAGAGTTATCGAGCCGATTCGGAAGATTGGCACCCTACGCCAGAATCGAAGTATCCAGAGACGCGGCCATAAAGGAAAAGCCGCTCTGCATGCTGGCTCCGATCCGGCTTGAATCCCGCTGCACATCCCGCCCGCCTTGCAAGGAAGGCGTAAGTTGGATGAAAGGCGCTTCACCTGGAGGACAACCGATGGCCTGGCGATCTGCCGCCGCTTTTCTTGCCGCTCTCTTGTTTGCCTCAGCCGCCTGGGGCCAGCAGCGGGGCCTATCCACACCGGCGCCCGACTCCGCCCACAGCCCTCTGCCGCCAGTCGTCCCGTCGAACCGGCCGTCGGTTGGACTGGCGCTCGAGGGCGGCGGCGCTCTGGGCCTCGTTCACATCGGCGTGCTGCAGTGGCTGGAGGAACATCATGTTCCCGTGGATCGCATGTCCGGCACCAGCATGGGAGCGCTGATCGGGGCGCTCTATGCCACGGGCCGCACCCCGGCGGAGTTGCGCGACCTGGCTCTCAGCAGCAGCATTTCCAGTGTCTTCACGCTGCAAACGCCCTATGCCGACGCCAGCTATCGCCGCCGCGAAGACCGCCGCGAAATTCCCCAGATTCTCTCCATCGGACTCAGGAACCGCTACGGCCTGCGCAATGCCCTGCTCACCGATCGCGGCGTGAACGAGTTCCTCAGCCGCGAGTTTTTCCGCTACAACGGGCAGAACCTGGACTACGACCAGTTGCCCATTCCGTTTCGCTGCGTGGCCACTGACCTGAACACTCTGCACGCCGTCAGCTTTGCCAACGGACCGCTCACCCAGGCAATACGCGCCTCCATATCCATTCCCGGCGTCTTTCCCCCGGTGCAGGGCCGCGATGGCCACTACCTGGTGGATGGCGGCATCCTCGACAATTTGCCCACCGGCGTCCTGCGCCACGAGCTGCACGCTGAGGCGGTCATCGCCGTGCGCCTTACAGACGGGCCCCTGTTGGGTGTGGACACCGGCTCTATCGTGGCGGTGCTCAACCGCGCATTCTCGGCCGGCATCGCGCGCAACGTGGAGCAGTCCGAGGCGCTGGCCGACGTCGTCATTCAGGCAAAGGTCGGCGGCTTTTCCGCCACCGACTACAGCAAGGCCGCGCAACTGATTGAAGCCGGCTACAAAGCCGCGGAGCAGAACCGCGCCGCCCTGATGCGCTACTCCCTGGACGACCCCGGTTGGCAGGCCTACCTGAGCGCGCGCAATGCACGACAGCAACCGCCGCCCGGCATGCTGCGGCAGGTCAACGTGGCCGGCGGCGAGCCGGGCGCCATCCGCGAAGTGCAGCGGGACATGAAACCCGCGGAAGGCAAGCCCGCGTCGTCTCAGGCAATCCTCTCCGGCTTGAAAGGTGTCCAGGCCGACGGCGTCTACGCGGCAACGTACGAGATGCTCGCGCAGCCCGCAGAAGCCGCCGGGGACGCAGGCATCCTGGTGCATCTGCGCAAGGACCCCAACGGCCCGCCCTACCTGCTCGTCGGGCCTGAGCTGGCCGCTTCCACCTCCAACATCAGCCAAGGCGAAGTGGACCTCCGGCTCATCGATCAGAACCTGGGCGGCTACGGTTCGGAACTGCGCGCCGGCGCGCGCATTGGCTACCTGACCGACCTCTCCGCGGAGTACTACCGTCTGCTCAGCCCCAGCGGATACTTCGTGCAGCCGCAGACGCGCATCCTGCGGGAGCCGGTGTATATCTGGGCTAATCAGAAGCGCATCGCCGAGCGCTTCCAGCAGAATTTGGAGGCGGGCCTCGAAGCAGGCCGCACCGTCAACAATCACGTGCAGATCGCGGCCCAGTGGCGCGCCATGGACACCCGCTGGAGCCTGCGAACTGGCAGCGACGGCGGCTCATACCTTTCCGGGACCGCGCAGACCGGCCTGCTGCGCATCACCATGGACGAGTCGTCCGCCGGCTCCATCTCGCCCAGCGGCTTTCGTATTTCCGCCGCGGCGGGGGCGTTCTACCATGCCATGGGTAGCGACAATGCCCCGCTGGTCCGTTTCTCGTTCTCTGGCACCCGGCCGTGGAGGCAGAACAACATCCTAGGGGTCGGCGGAGAGATCAATTCCTACCTGCGCGCGCGCGTGGCCGAGCCCTTCCGCTTCACGCTGGGCGGGCCAATGCGCCTCTCCGCCTCATCGTTCGATGAATACCGCGGCACAGACACTTACCTGGCCCGCACCGGCTACATGCATCGCATCGCGCCCATGCCCACCGGGATGGGGCAGGGCCTCTATGCCATCCTCGGCTACGAGGCGGGCGAAATCTGGTCGCCGGACGCAAAGGCGATCCTGCGTCAGGACGGGACCACGGGGCTGGTGGCCGCTACTCCCCTCGGTGTTGTCACCTTCGGCGTCTCGGTGGGCGACGCAGGACGTCGCAAGGTGTTCTTCTCCATCGGGCGCTGGTTCTGAGGGCTGGAGTGCACGCGCTCGCGCCAACGCAAGAAGGCCCTCCCCGCGGGGAGGGCCTTCATCCTGTTGCGGGTCAGTCCGTCGTTAGCCGATGACGTCAATGCCCATGGAGCGGGCAGTGCCCTTGATGCTCTTGACGGCCGCGTCCACTGAGGCTGCGTTGAGGTCCGGCATCTTCTGCGTGGCGATTTCGCGCACCTGCGCTTCAGTCACCTTGCCCACCTTGTCCTTGTTGGGCGTGCCGGAGCCCTTGGCCAGGCCCGCAGCCTTCTTCAGCAGGACGGCCGCAGGCGGCGTCTTGGTGACAAAGGTGAAGCTACGGTCGGCATAAACCGTGATGACGACCGGAATGATGAGTCCGGCCATCTCCTTGTTCTGCGTGCGGGCATTGAACTGCTTGCAGAACTCCATGATGTTGACCTGCGCCTGGCCCAGAGCGGGGCCGACGGGCGGCGCGGGCGTGGCCTTGCCGGCCTCGATCTGCAGCTTGACGTATGTGGATACTTTCTTCGGAGGCGCCATAAATGTGTTCCTTTGGGACCCGGCTCTTAGCTCCTAGCTTCTCGCTATCAGCCGGGTATTTCCTTGTTCGAATTTTGGAGTTGGCGCTGCAGCGTTCGCCTGCAACCGGGGCCAGCTAGGTAAGCAGCCCGGCTAGAAGCTGAAAGCTAGTAGCTAGCAGCTGAAACCAACTACTCAATCTTTTCGACTTTGCCGAACTCCAGCTCCACCGGGGTCGAGCGTCCGAAGATGGTCACCATGACCTTGAGCGTCTCGCGATCTTCGTTAATCTCATCCACCACACCGTTGAAGTTGGCAAACGGCCCGTCCGTGATGCGGACAGACTCGTTCTTTTCAAACTTGATCTTGAGCCGCGGCTTATCCTTGGCCGTCTCGGAGCGGAAGAGGATCGAGCTCACTTCTTCCTCTGAGAGAGCCACCGGCTTGTCGCCCGTGCCCAGAAAACCCGTCACCTTGGGCGTGTCTTTCAACACGTGCCACAGCTCGTTGTCGAGTTCCATCTCCACCAGAACGTAGCCGGGCAGAAACACCCGCTCCACCGTGCGCTTCTTGCCGTTCACGATCTCCGTCACGGGCTCGGTGGGAATCATCACCCTTCCGACCCTGTCCTGCAGTCCAAAGGCCGCCACGCGGCTCTCTATGGACTCGCGCACCTTGCGCTCAAAGCCCGAGTAGGCGTGCAGGATGTACCACTTGAAGCGCTCATTGCGCTCCGGCTTGGGCTGCTCGGCGGATTGTTCCAGTTCTTCTGCCATTCTGTTCTCGATTCGCGGCTGCGTGTGTTACTGCGCGCCGCCCAGCCGTGTCAGTACTTCGTGCAAGGCTTTGTTGAAGATGAAGTCCACCACGAAAAAGAAGAAGCCGAAGAGGAACACCGTCACGATCACCACGGAGGTGGTGGCCTGCACTTCCTTCCGCGTGGGCGCTACGACCTTGCGCATCTCCGCGCGCACATCGCTCAAAAACCGGGAAAGGCCGTTCCACACGCCCATTGCGCCGCCGGAAAAATTCGACAGTGCGCCCGGTTCCTGCAGCTTGGCGGATCGTTGCTCGCCTTTTTCGATTGCTGCCTTGCTCGCCATACTTCCAATCCTTCGCGCCCGGTTTTGCGCCGAACGCATCCTTGCTACTTATCTGGCAGGGGCGGAGGGATTCGAACCCCCAAGTTCGGTTTTGGAGACCGACAGTTTAACCGTTGAGCTTACGCCCCTAAAAACAGCTCCTGGCTACCAGCGTTTAGCTTCCAGCTTGTTCGCGGGAGGTATTACCGTCTCGTTCTCCCGATGCAAAAGCCAGAAGCTGGCGGCTAGAAGCTGAAAGCTGCCCTACTTCGATTCCTTGTGCGGCTGGTGCTTGCGGCAGCGGTTACAGAACTTCTTGAACTCGAGACGGCCCGTGGTCGTCTTCTTGT
>JAGWRX010000208.1 GCA_028876395.1 Acidobacteriota bacterium | reverse complement strand
CCGCTACCTGCAGAATGTCGAGCGCATCGAGCGGCTGAACGCGGCCGGACTCGACCACCTGCAGATTTCGATTGATAACTTGGAGCCCGATGAAGTCTCGAAGAAGAGCCTGAAGGTGCTGGACAAGAAACTCCAGATGCTGGCCGAGCATGCCGAGTTTCACGTGAATATCAACTCGGTTGTGGGTGGCGGCTTCAAGAATCCCAATGATGCGCTGGTGATTGGCAGGCGCGCGCTGGAGCTGGGGTTTGAATCGACGATCGGCATCATTCACGACGGCAGCGGGCAACTGAAGCCGCTCGGACCCGAGGATGCCAGGGTCTACTTCGAAATGAGCAACCGGAAGAAGACCAACTACGCTCAGTTCGACAAGTTCCAGGAAGCGATTGTGCAGGGCCGGGCGAACGACTGGCGCTGCCGCGCCGGCTCGCGCTACCTCTACATCTGCGAAGACGGGCTGGTGCACTATTGCAGCCAGCAGCGCGGCTTTCCCGGCGTGCCGCTGGCGGAGTACACGAAGGCGGACCTGAAGCGGGAGTTCAAAACGGGCAAGAGCTGCGCGCCGAATTGCACGATCGGCTGCGTGCACCGCATCAGCTACATTGACCACTGGCGCGCGCCGCAGAAGCGGATCATCTTCCCCAACTACGGCAAAGAGAAGGAGCCGGAGCTGGTGAAGATTCAGACCGGAGACTGAGGAACGGTTGCCCAGCGGCACAAGACTGCTGACAAACCAGAGGAACATACTTCAGGGGCTAAAGCCCCCTTCGTCCTGCTGGATTTGTGCCGGGACTAAAGTCCCGGCCTACCCTCAGAAAGAGCTTTTCCGCAGTCTGGGAAGCAGAACTTTCAAGACCTCAGACTTTATCATCAAGGTGAATCGGCGCATCCTGTGAGATGCGCCGTTTTGCTTTGTGCTGATGCTTCTGCGCTAGACCCATTCGCCGTTGCGCATGAGTGGTTCGGCGGCGCCGGATGCGGTGATCCCGTCGATGTCCAGCTTGCTGGAGCCGATCATCCAGTCGACGTGGATGAGGCTGTCGTTTGCGCCTTTGGCGGCGAGCTGCTCCGGTGTGAGCTTGTCGCCGTCGCGCACGCAGGAGCTGTAAGCCTGACCGAGCGCGATGTGCGATGCGGCGTTTTCATCGAACAAGGTATTAAAGAAGGTGAGACCGCTGTGGGCGATGGGAGAGGAATGCGGCACCAGGGCCACCTCGCCCAAACGCCGCGCGCCTTCGTCGGTGCCGATGAGGTTCTGGAGGACTTCCTGGCCGCGGGTGGCGCGGGCCTCGACGATGCGGCCGTGCTCAAAGCGGACCTGAATACCCTCGATCATGGTTCCCTGATATGAGAGAGGCTTGCTGGCGGTCACCGTGCCGTCGGCGCGGTCCTTGTGCGGCGTGGTGAAGACCTCTTCGGTGGGGATGTTGGGGATGCAATAGAGGCCGTTGCCGGCGGTTGTTCCGCCACCCATCCACAGGTGGTCGTCGGCGAGGCCAAGGCGGAATTCTGTGCCCGGGCCGCGGTATTGCAGGGCGGAATAGCGCTTCTCATTCAGGAAGGCTGCGCGCTTCTGCAATCCGGCGTCGTGCTCCTTCCACGCGGCGACGGGGTCGCTGGTGTTGATGCGCGAGGTCTCGAAGATGGCGTTCCAGAGCTTTGCGAGGGTGGTCTCCGGCGGGTCATTGGGGAACATGGCCGCAGCCCAGGCGGGCGTGGCGGCGGCGACGATGGTCCAGTTGATTTCGTGGCGCGTGATGAGCTCGAGCGCGGGGCGGTAGGCTTTGGAGACGGCGCGGTTGGCGCGGCCGACCTTGTCCGGGGCCTCATCGGAGAGCAGCAATGGATTCGCACCCGTGATGGCCAGGCGCGCGGCGCCGCTCTTGAATGCCGCGCCCATGCCGTCGTAGAGCCATTTGGCAGCGTGGTCGAAGCTCGCGTCGGGAGCGAAGCGAAAGCGCATGAGTGCGGCTTCGTCGTCGTTGTAGAGCGTGGTGACGAGGGAGGCGCCCGCGCGATAGGCATGCTCGGTGATGCGCCGCACCAGCGGAACGGCTTCGAGTGGCGCGGTCATCACGAGTTCCTGCCCGGCTTTCAGGCCAAGGCCAACGTAAATGGCGACCTGGGCGAGTTGATCGAGCTTCTGCGTCAGGGAAAGTTGTTCAGCGTCGAGCGCGATGTTTGTCATGAGTGTATGAATGGCTCCTGGCGTGGCTGGAGGTTTGTGCGAAATCGGCCGCGATGACAATCGGCGGACGTGCGACGCAACCGTGACGATAAGTTCAACTGCTCCGATTTTAGCTGGCGGACAGGGGGAATCCAATTCGGGCGGGCGCTTCATGGCGGTGCGGATCGTGAGGAAGGATAGGAAGGGAGGCGGGAGAATTCCGCGGCCGGTGGCCTAGCCGGCGACCGGCCGCGAGAGGGAATCGGCTGGTTTACTTCATTGCCACTTCGATGGTTGAGGCAGACGGCTGGGAGTTCTTTGTCAACTCCCGCTCAGGTTTGGGTTGTACGGCCAACTGGCTTTCCATGTTGGTTCCAGCAAACCGGACATCGGTCAGCACGTAGCGAGTTCCGCTCACGTGGAACACGAGACTGCTGCGGGAGATCCGATTATAGGCGTCGGCCGTGTGGACCATCAGAGTGGTCTTGATCCTGCCGGAGGCGCGGTCCGCGAGCGCCAGGAAGCTATCGGACAGCAGCTGCACCTGGTAGTAGCCAGCGGGCATGGCCTGATGGTTGGCCGTGAACGCGAAGGGGATGTACACGCGGGCGCTGTTCTGGGCTGAGGCTGCGGCCGCCGAGCAGATCAGGCCGGCAACCAGGGCGATGAGAAGCATGTGGGTGATGGACTGGAATCGACGTGTCATGGGAGACCTCCTTGTGGGTTTGCGGCCACCGGATGCCCGGAACCGCTTGCGATGCTTCCCACCTTGCGCTCTTGCCGAATTTCTGGCCATGCACTGGCAGTCATTCTGCAATCAAACGCGAATCGCCGCTGAAGTTTCTGATGAATCGGGAGTTAGGAGCAGGTATAACCGGGTAATTCCCTTTCTGGCCCGATTGAAACTCATGCTAGACTCCTCGGCAGGAGACTGTATCCGGAGTTAGCCTTTGGATATCCGGGCAAATACCGCGCAGATGTGGCGTTTCGGCGTGTTTGAAGTCGATGCGCGAAGGGTGGAGCTGCGCCGCAGCGGAATTCCCCTGAAGATACGCGAGCAATCCTTCCGCATCCTGCTGATCCTTCTTGAACATGCCGGTGAGATTGTTACCCGCGAAGAGTTACGCCAGGTGTTGTGGCCGTCCGACACGTTTGTCGACTTCGATCACAGCCTGAACACGGCGGTTATGAAGCTGCGCGACGTGCTGGGCGACTCCGCCGAAGCACCTATCTATATAGAGACGATCCCGAAGCGCGGCTATCGGTTCGTTGCTCCAGTCACGCGGGCATCCAATGTCCAACGTGGGCCGGCGAACCGCAATGTGGACTCTGTTTCGCCTTCGAGCGGCGGATCCAGCGAAGCCGCATTCGGCGAGACCCCTACTGATGTGGGCACTACAGACTCCGCGACGCATCCTGTCCCGCAGATCGACGAGATGTTCTGGGCCCATGCGCTTCGGCTCGAAGAAATCCCCGATCGCGCTGGCGCGGCGGGCGTCGGCGGAAGGCAAGC
The DNA here is from genome assembly GCA_028876395.1 of Acidobacteriota bacterium. Lineage (GTDB taxonomy): Bacteria > Acidobacteriota > Terriglobia > Terriglobales > Acidobacteriaceae > Telmatobacter. Next base: position 10,140 of record JAGWRX010000208.1, on the reverse strand, counting down.
CGGCGTGGGCCGCAAGAGGCTCCTGTGGGGGTTGCTGCTCGGCGTCGGCCTTCTTGCCCTTGTTATCGCCGCCGCAATCTGGTACCTGCAACGCGCTTCGAATTAGATGTGGGTCTCCGCTATGGCTCGGCGAAGCTCAAGCACTCGCACGGACCGACGGCGCTGCTCTTCCATCCTGGTCGCCGGACGAGCAGCGCTTCATCGTTGCATCGGCCCAACCGGAGGTCAGCACACACTTCACGTTGATTGTGAACTGGCCGACATGGCTGGCGGGTAGGTAATTCGCCCTGGCTACCTGTGCGCCGTTTTTGCGGGCGGGGCGGAGCGGGTGTCGGCGAGGGCCTGGTCGATGAGTTGGAAGAGCTTGCTGCGATCGACAACCTCGATGAAGGGCGCGCCCTTGGAGTTGGCGGTGACGATCCAAATGGTGGGGGTGTGCTCGATGCCGATGCGCTGGCCTAGCGCGTAGTCGGCCTTGACGGCGGCCAGCAGCTTGCCCTGCGGATCGATGGCGAAGGGCATGGCGACGCCGTGGCTCTGCGCAAAATTCTCAGTGAAGCGGCGCAGGCCCATCAGGTCCACGATGGAGGGCTGGTTCGCGAAGACCAGGTCGCGGTAGTCGTCGCCGAGCTTCTTGCTCTTGGTGTCAAACCAGCGGGCGTTGACGGCTGCCTGCGTGCTCCAGATGTGGAAGGAGAGCGGGAAGTCGTGGCGCACCCAGGGGATGTTGTACTTGGCGGCGGCCTCTTTGAGCAGCGGATTGGCGTTGGCGCAGTCGGGGCACTCCATGTCTTCAAACTCGACGATGGCCACGCGGGCTCCGGCGGGCGGACGCAGGGCCGAGGGGTCGTGGACCGGGGTCGTGGGCGACGGACCAAACTGGGCGTGGGCGGCAGCGCCCATGGCGAGCAGCAGCGCAGCTGGCGCAAGGCCAAGCAGGCCAATGCGGTGAAGGCGCGAAGGGAAGAGACGGACAAGAATTCGGTGCATACCTGTTGGACGACTCCCTGCTGAATATTGTAACGGGAAAGCGAGCGGAAAGTTGTGTTTGGCGGGGCATTACCGCTGCCGGTCGCGCTTGCGGGCTGCGATCCACTGGCGCCATTTGTAGTCGGCCAGAAAGGAGCCAAGGAGGATGACGATGGCGAGTATGGCAAGGAGCCACTTCATGGTGATTTCAGGATCGCATGACGGAGGGCGAAGGCTTTTCGAAGTGGGCTGCGGAATTCTCTGCAAGCAAACGGTGGAAAAATGCAAATAAAAAAGGGGGGGGGTAGGGGGGTGTCCTTTAGCTTTCAGCTTCTAGCCTCTAGCTCCTAGCCAAGGGTGATGACTGGACGGAATCCGGTACAGAGCGGGAGCGGAGGTGCGCTTTCTACTGCTGCAATTCCATTGTGCGGGATTGAGGGGAAATACTCTGCAAAATGGGCGGGAGAAATTTTTGAGTGTGACGGGATGGGAGTTGTGGCTTCCCACCCTGTTGTTCGCTGGCGCGATCGACAAGGATGGGGCAACCGCGTCTGTGGCTGGGAAGAGAAAGGCGGGATGGGTGGGCCAGCCGCCCTATAACTCCAAATCAATGTTTCAACCGGCAAATCTGTAGATCCACTATAATTCCCTTAACTCAGAGGGTCGTGTTCTTGTCCAGTAGAGAAGAGCACCGAACGCAAGGAGCATCCAATGAGTCAACAATTTTCGGCAATTCTCCCTTACATGATGCTGCTCCTCCTTTCAACCGCATCTCTTTCCGCACAAACACCAGCAGGCTCATCGGATCAACCGATTTTCAAGGCCACCACGCGTGAGGTGGTTGTCGATGTAGTGGTGACCGAGGGCAAGGGCGAAGCCGTTAACGGCCTCCGCAAGGAACAGTTTCAGGTCTTCGAGGACGGCAAGCCGCAGACCATCGATTTCTTTGAAGAGCATGCCTCCAGGACTCGGCCGGCTGGATCGCTGCCCACGCCGCCCGCGATGCCCCCTAATGTCTACACGAATGTGCCGCCAGCGCCCGTGGACGATTCCGTAAATGTGTTGCTGCTCGACAGCCTGAATACGCCACCGCAATTTATGTCTTATGCGCGGGACGAGATTCTCGGCTATCTGAACAACGTCAAACCAGGCACGCGCATGGCCATCGTCGTGTTGAACGACAAACTGAATTTTGTGCAGGGCTTCACCAGCGACGCGGCGCTACTTCGGGAGGTTGCGTTCAAACAGACCGCTCCTGGAATCAGCCCGTCGCTGGTAACCAAGAGCGAGGTCGCCACCGAACAGGAACTGGAAAGTTTCATGGGAAGCAATCTCCCCGCCGATCCGGGCGGGGCGAATGCCGGCGGCTCAACTGCGAACGGCAAGAGCGCCGGCGCTCCGATGATCGCAACCTCGGCTGTCGCCGCGGCCTTCGCTAATTACCAAAGCCACAAGGCGGCCAACCGCACCCGGATGACGCTGGAGGCCATCTCCGACATTGCGCGCTACCTTGCCGCTGTCCCCGGGCGCAAGAACCTGATCTGGTTTGCTGGCGATTTCCCGGTGGTGATCTTTCCCAAATTCGATCAGAGGATGGAGTACGAGGACAACGCCATTACGTTGCGCGAGGTACGGAAAGCCGCCAATCTGCTCACCACCGCCCGCGTAGCTGTCTATCCGGTCTATGCCAATGGAATGATGTTGGACGACATTGTCTCGGCGGACAATCGAAGCCTGGCTTCGGCTGCGCCCCCCGGAAGAATGTCCTCCGTAGCCGGAATGGACAACAATGCCGCCGGCCACGACGATCGCGCCGGCCTGATCTCCGCTATGAACCAGACCGCTTCCGACACCGGAGGCAAGGCGGTCTACAACACCAATAACCTCGACTCGGCGATCAGCCGGTCGGTGGCCGACGGAAGCCATTACTACACGCTGGTTTACTCGCCAGCGAACAAGACGATGGATGGTCACTACCGCAAGATTGAGGTCAAGGTGGCCGATTCCAAGCTGAAGCTCAGCTACCGTCACGGCTACAACGCCGATGAGGACACTGTTCTGGCTCAGGACACCAAAAAAGAGGGAGATCCGCTGCGCAGCCAACTGGTTCACGACATGCCCGATGCGACGCAAATCCTTTTTGCGGCTCGCGTTGTGCCGGTTACACCGCAGCCGGCGTCGGGCGGCAAGATTGCGGGCATGAACGCCAGCCTTTCCGGGCCGACGACCCGCTACTCGATCGACTTCTTCATCCGGTGGAGCGATGTCGCGCTGGCGGCAGGGGCCGATGGCACACACCAGGGCAAGGTCGAAGTCGGACTCATCGCCTGGGATACGAAAGGCAAATCCGTGAACTGGGAAGAGGGCACGCAGCAGATGGCGCTCAAGCCCGATGTCTACGCCGCCATTCAGAAGTCGGGTATTCCCGCGCATATGGAGATCGATTTGCCGAACACCGATCTGTACCTAAAACTGGGCGTGGTTGATGGAACATCGGGCAAGGCGGGAACGCTGGAAGTTCCACTGCATCCGGTCAGCACCACAACTGCTTCAACGTCGTCTGCCCAACCCAAGACCAATTGATGCAGGATCAGAATCTGCACCCCGGACGTAGTGGCCAAACAGGAAGTAACTCCATTTTCGGGTAACTTCCCGTTTGGCGGTCATACTGCCGGAATACCTAATTCTGGCGCAATACTCGTTCCATGCTACAGATCTGGCCGTGCCACCAAATTCAGCACTCGAATTGAGACCCACGAGGGCGGCGGAATGATCTGCAAGCAGGGGGTGGAAGACGAGGACATCGGAGTTTATCTGAAATGAGGATGCCCCACCCTTTCGCCAGAAAGAAGGCGAAAGGGTGGGGCTCAGCGCGGGAGGTTAGCGGCCGACGACGATTACGGTGAAGCTGCCGGGGATCATGGCGGGGCGGGGGCGCGGGTTCTCGGGTGTGGGCGCGGGGCGGGGGCCGAAGTCCGCTGTGACCAGGTAGATGCGGTCGGTGCCGGGGTCGTAGGCCATGGTGCGCGCGCCGCGCTGGGTGGGCAGCGTCTGGATGGTGGGATAGGCGGGGTTGGCGGCATCGACGACGGAGAGGAAGCCGTCACCGCTGGAGGCAAAGGCCAGCTTGTGTTTGGCGCTCCAGCCGGCGGCGTCGGGGCCGTCGCCGATGGCGGGGTTGGCGAGCAGCTTGCCGGTGTTGGAATCAATCACGGACATCTTTTTGCCGTCGCAGACGGGGAAGAGGCGGTGACCGGGGACGTCAAAGGCGAGGCCGGAGGGCGAGTCGCAGCCGGCGGGCCAGGTGGCGGTGAGCGCGCGGGTGTGGGCGTCCAGGCGGACGACTTCGCTTTTGTCCTCGATGTTGTCAAAGACCGTGCCTTTGCCGTCGACGGCGGGGAACTCGGGCTTGCCGGGCAGGGCGATGGTGGCGAGGACCTTGTGCGTGGCGGCGTCGATGACGGTGGCGTCTTTGCTGCGGCCATTGAAGGCCCAGACGGTTTGCGTGGCGGGCTCAAAGATGATGCCGTCGGGGTTGGTTCCGGCGGGGATGGTGGCGACGGTGGCGAGGGTGGCGCGGTCAAAGGCGACTACGGCGTTGCCGCCGCCGTCGGAGATGTAGCCAAGCTTGCCGGCGGTGTCGAGAGCGACGCCGTGGGTGCCGTGGAGGCCGCTGATGGTGCCGACGAGCTTGCCGGTCTGGGTGTCGAGAACGTCGACGTGGTCGCCGCGGGTGAGGTAGAGGCGGTGCGCGGGGGAATCGACGAGGAGGTAGTCCCACCAGCCGGCGTCGGCGAGCTTCCAGTGGTCAAGGATGTGGTAGGGCTGCTGCTGCGCGGCGGCCGTGTGAGTGGCGGCAAAGAGGCCGCAGAACAGGGCGGCGGCGAAAAGTGGCCGCGCGAAAAGACGAAGGCTGCGAGGGATGTGCATGGTAGGCTCCGCGCTTGGACTCGGCGAATGGATGCGATTCACCGGCGCTAGTATTGTGCCACCGCGGGATTAAGGAAAGCTGAAGGAATCACTTTTGTGGACGGGAATGCACGGCTTTGGAGGCAGAGTGTGCGGCGTAGTGTGAAAAATTGACCGGCGAGCGGCCAACACATAGGGTGCCGCTCGCCGGATCAGGGTAAGCGATGCCTATTTGAAGGTGCCGTTGCCCTGGAGCAGCTCATCGCGATGAGCGCTGGAGTCGATCATGGAATCGAATGCCGGGCCGGAGAGCGGGCTGGTTTTCATGGAATCCAGAATTGCGGCGTCCACCTTATCGAGGCCGTCCGGCTGCGGCGCGACGTACACAATGATGAAGGTGCCCGGCGCGGAGGTGTGTACTGCCTGGGTGTCGATGTCATATTCGACGATGGCGCCGTCGGTGAGCAGCTTCTCCAACACCGGCACGATCACATCCTTGCTGAGCGTATCGACCGCATTGGCGGGTGCGTCGGCCTTCAACTTATAGGACGAGACGGAGACGTAAGCGTCCTTCCATGAGCCGGGCTTCCAGTTGTAATACCGGCTGACGAAGACTTCGTCCCAGTGTTTTGTGGCGCTGGCCCGGGCGGAAGACGTGGAATCGGGCGATGCGTAAAACTGGGTGAGTACCTTCATGAGCCCGGCCATGGACATGGCGGAAAACCAACTGTCGTGGGTTTCGCTGTCAGCCTGGTGGACCAGGTTCACATCGTTACCGTAACCAACGATGGTTCCATCGGCCAGCGCCTTCTCAAGGATTGCGCGTTCCGACGAGGCATCCTTTGACATTTCTGCCCAGCGCGCACGTGGAATCTGCCAATTGGCAACGTACGAGTACATGGGCGGTTTCGACTTCACATCCGACATCTGCGCGCCGGACGGCAGGGCACACAAGGCAGACACTACGAGCAAGCACAACGCCGGGAAGATGCTCCATACTTTCTTGTTCATCCTCTTTCTCCTGTTGTGATTTGGTCAGCAATACTCTGGGGAAAGTCTGACCGGAGGAGTGTACAGGAGACAGCCGGAGCGAGGAATTCAATTCTGGAGGCAGTGCGAAGCTGTTTGGTTTTGCGGGTTTATAGCAGGCGGGCGCGAGCCGGCGTCGGCCCTATTGCTTTGGCAGGCTTACGGTGACAGTGGCGCCCTTGCCGGGCTCGCTGGCGAGAGCGATGGCGCCTCCGGCGCGCTCGACGACGGCTTTGCAGATGGCGAGGCCCAGGCCTGCGCCGCCGGTGGAGCGGGCGCGCGAGGGGTCGCCGCGATAGAAGCGCTCAAAAATGTGCGGCAGCGCGTCGGGGCTGATGCCTTCGCCGTGGTCTTCGACGGCCAGCTCGACGGCGTTGCCCTGCGCGGTGAGGCGCAGCTCGACGCTTGAGCCGCGTGGGCTGTGCTGCAGGGCATTGAGGAGCAGGTTGGAGACGACGAGGAGGCAGTCGTCGGTTGCGAGGGGGACAGGGACGGCGGCGGGTGGCGGCGCGAAGGCGGTCTGCACGCCGCGCAGGTCAGCGACGGTTTGCAGCTGTGTAACGGTCTGCTGGATGCAGGCGGCGATGTCACAGGCGGGCAGCGGGCCGGGAAGTGGCGCGGTGTCTTCGACGCGGGCGAGGGTGAGCATTTTGGCGACGAGGTCTTCGAGACGCTCGGAGTCGGCAAGGCAGCGCTCAAGGCCGGCGTGGTACTCGGCAGCGGTGCGCTCGCGAAGGCCGAGCAACTGCAGCGAGGACTTGACGACAGCGACGGCGGTCTTGAGCTCGTGGGCGGCATCGGAGACGAAGGTGCGCTGCTGCACGAAGGCGCGCTCGAGGCGCTGCAGGGCGCTTTCAAGAGCGTGAGTCAGAGGGGCGAGTTCGGGCGTGGTGCGTGCGCTCTGGGGCGGGTCGAACTGCATGGCGTCTGCGGTGAGGTTGGAGGCGAGAGCGGCCAACTGGCGCAGAGGCAGCAAACCCCGATGGAGCAGCCATGCGATGAGCGGGCCGGTGACGACGAGCAGCAGCAGACTGCCGGCGGCGTAGAACTCGACTGCGCCGCGAATGGCGTGCCAGACGTGCTCGACGGGCGCGCCGTAGACGATGGTGACCTGGCGCAGGGTGCCTCCACCGGGCTCGCCGGGGTCCACGATGCGGGAGCCGTGGAGGCGGAGGACGCCGTAATGGCGCTGATTGATGATGAGGCGCGAGAAGCCGTCCTGCTGCGGCGTGGCCGCGCCGCCGCTTCCCTGCCAGTTGGGCGAGCGGCCCAGCAGGCGGCCATGCGCGTCGTAGACCTCGTAGATGTCCTCGGGGGGCAGGTGCAGGTCGCGCTGGTCGAGCATGACGTTGTCGGCAGCGTCGCCGGCGTCCTGCACGGCGCCGAGCACGGAGTCGGCACGGCCGTGGAGCATGACGTCAAAGGCGCGGAAGTGCATGTGGCGCTCGTAACCGAAGGATAGAAAGATCACCAGCAGCGACGAGACCAGCTCGACGAGCAGGACGGCGGAGATGAGCCGGAAGGCAATCGATTTTGAGCGGAACGGGAGTTTCATTGGGTTAGCCCGGTGTTCGATTCGGCAGCGAGGCGGTAGCCGCGGCCGCGCATGGTTTCAATGACCGGCTCGGCGTCGGGTTGGGCTGCGTCCAGCTTTTTGCGCAGGTTGGAGACGTGCGCCTCGATAACGTTGGAGTGGTGCTCCCAGTTGTAGTCGTAGAGGTGCTCGAGCAGTTCATGCTTGCTGACGATTTTGCGCGGGTGGTGGATGAGGTATTCGAGGATGCGGTACTCGGTGGGCGAGAGGTCAACGAGCGCGCCCGCGCGGTGGACGGTCTGCTCCAATGTGTTGACGGTGAGGCCGAGGGCGTTGAGCGTGGGGTGGGCTGCGCCTTTGCCGCGGCGGATGAGCGCCTTGGCGCGCGCGAGGAGTTCGCCGAGGTCGAAGGGCTTGGCCAGGTAATCGTCCGCGCCGGCGTTGAGCAACTCGATGATGGAGTTCTTGCCTTCTTTGGCGGTGAGGATGAGCACGGGCGTCGAGTCGTGGCGCGCGCGCAGGCGGCGCAGCAGGCCGAGGCCATCGAGTCTGGGCAGCATCAGGTCGAGGATGACGAGGTCATAGACGCCGTTGCGGACATAGTCATCGCCGGCCTCGCCGTCGGCGGCCCAGTCCACCGCGAAGCCGGGACCGTCGCGCAGGGCGGCGGCCAGGTTGTCCGCGAGGCGAACTTCGTCTTCCACCAGCAGCACGCGCATCTGTGACCGGTCTCCCCGATTCCATTATCGCTGGAGCAAGATTAAATGAAGCTGAAGCTGATTTGCGTCTTCTTCATGCATTACTCTTATCGATGCGTCACCATTCCGAACCACGGACCCACTCTGTGCGCATCGTTCTTTCGAACATCGGGACCTACGGCGACATCAATCCGCTGATCGCCATTGCTCTTGAACTGAGGCGGCGGGGGCATGTGCCGGTGATGGCGCTGCCTGCCGTGTATGCGCCGAAGATTGCGCCGCTGGGGTTGGAGTTTCACGCCGTGCGGCCGGACATTGACCCGACCAACTCGATTCTTGTCGAGATGGTCTACGACGTGAAGCATGGCACCGAGCACGGGCTGCGCAATTTTCTCTTTCCCGCGCTGCGCCAGACGTACACCGACCTGCTGGACGCAGCCACGAAGCCCGCGCGCGCCGACCTGCTGCTGCTGGGCGAACTGAACTATGCCGGGCCGGTGGTGGCGGAGGAAGCGAAGATTCCGTGGGCAAGTTATGTGCTGGCGCCGCTGTCGTTTTTCTCCGCGTATGACCCGCCGGTGCTGCCGCCGTTTCCGCAGCTTGCGCGGGCCGACAGGCTGGCCGGCATGGGGCAACTCATGAAGCACCTGGCCCACTTCACCACGCGCAAGTGGCCACAGCCCATCTATGAGCTGCGCCGCGAGCTGGGATTGCCAAGAGGCGCAAATCCGCTGTTTGACGCCAAGCACTCGCCGCAGCTTGTGCTGGCGCTGTTTTCGCGCGTGCTGGGCGTGGAACAGAAGGACTGGCCGCAGAACACGCTGATCCCTGGCTTCTGCTTTTATGACGCGGAGGCGGGCAACGCCGCGCTGCCCGCGCATCTGGAGGAGTTCATGAATGCAGGGGCGCCGCCAGTGGTGTTTACGCTGGGGTCGGCGGCGGTGCTGGCAGCGGGGGATTTCTACGAGGTGTCGGCCAAGGCAGCGATGGAGTTGGGGATTCGCGCGGTGCTGCTGATCGGCACGGACCCGCGCAACCGGCCCCAGCAGAAGCTGCCGGAGTCAATCTGCGTGGCGGAGTACGCGCCTTACTCGAAGCTGTTTTCGCGCGCGGCGCTGGTGGTGCACCAGGGCGGCGTGGGGACGACGGCGCAATGTCTGCGCGCGGGCAGGCCGATGCTGATCATGCCCTACTCGCATGACCAGCCGGACAACGCGCGGCGGATGCAGCGGCTGGGCGTGGCGCAGGTGATTCAAAAATCCGGCTACAAGCCGGAGCGCGTGGCGCGCACGCTGCGGGCGATGCTGGACGAGCCTTCTTTTGCGCAGCAAGCGCAGATTGTGGCTGAGCGGCTGCGCGGCGAAGACGGCGTGAAGACGGCTTGTGATGCGCTGGAAGAGCTGCACCTGCGGACGCGGAAGGCGTAGTAGGTCTTTCGTTCAGCTTCGTTTCCACAGCACGAACAACCAGAGAACAATCGCACAACTTAAAACTAGCCAGAAAACGAAGTTTCGAAAAAGCGGAAGACGGGTACGCGGAAAGACTTCTTGATACATAGCCGCGACTTCGTCACCTCCGCGTCTCCACCATAAGAGTCTTTCCTGTGATGACTCTCTTCTGCTGAGACGAACTCGCATAATGAAATCGCTGCAGATACCCAGGAGTGCCATCACGACCAAGATCGAAAAGAAAACGGCGAACATGGCGACGATTCCTTTCTCCTGAACGGGGGCTGAAGCCCCCGGCTCCCTCCGGGATCTGCGAACTATAAGGGTGTTATCAGCAGCCTGTTCCGGCTTTGGCGAGGGCTTCTTTCAGGCCCTTCATGCTGATGCGAGTGGAGGCCTCCGGCGTGCCCGCGCCGCGCCAGTGCGTTTCAAGGCTCACGGCATAGTGGTAGCCGTCGTGCTGGAGGGCGCGGAGTTGCGCGGCCCAGTCCACGACGCCTGTGCCCACGGCGGCCCACTCCCACTTACCGTCGGGGTGGCGGATGACGCTCTT
>JAGWRX010000207.1 GCA_028876395.1 Acidobacteriota bacterium | reverse complement strand
TGCCGCCGTGCAGACCGACATGAAACGCCTGCTCGCATATTCGTCCATTGAAAACGTGGGACTCATTTTTACCGGTATCGGCCTGGCAATCCTGTTCGAGACAAGCAACATGCCGTTGTTTGCCGCTCTCGCGCTCACTGCCGCATTGGTGCACTCTCTCAACCACGCGCTGTTCAAGAGCCTCCTGTTTCTCACAACGGGCTCGGTGCTGCACGCCACAAAGCAGCGCAGCCTTGGAAAACTAGGCGGCCTGATTCGTCGCATGCCCTGGGTGGCCAGCCTGGCGCTGGTCGGCACACTGGCCATTGCTGGCCTTCCGCCGCTCAACGGCTTCGTTTCCGAGTGGTTGCTGCTGCAATCATTCCTCTTTACTCCGCAGCTTCCCCACGCATTTCTCAACATGCTCATCCCGCTCGGAGCGTCCGCGCTCGCCCTTACAGCCGCTCTTGCCGCATATGTCATGGTGAAGTTTTACGGCGTAATTTTTCTTGGTCAGCCGCGGGAAAGCTCTCTTGTACATGCCCACGATGCCAATTGGCTGGAACGCCTCGGTCTCATTTGGCTCGCGTTCGGGTGCATCTTGATCGGCGCGCTGCCGCAACTCGCGCTGAGGATGGCGTCTCCGGTCACCGGCAAATTGCTGGGGGAGACCATTCGCCCCAGTTCCACTGTCTGGTGGATAGCCCCGATTGCGCGGGAGCAGGCTTCCTACAGCGGCCTCATACTTCTCGCCGGCATCGTTGGAGTTGTGGCAGTCACTTTTGTGTTCGTCCGTCTCCTGGCCCATGGGCGCATACGGCGCACGGACACCTGGGATTGCGGCTACCCGTGGCAGACTTCCCGCATGCAGGATACCGCTGAAGGTTTTGGTCAACCCATCCGTCACATGTTCGGATCGTTCTTTCACATGGAGCGCACACTTCCGTCGGCAGCCGACACCATTCCGCGATACAGAATCTATATCGAAGACCGTCTGTGGCGCGGAATCTATCTACCGATTGCGCGCGGAGTCCAGCGGCTTGCGGACGCAATCGGAGTTCTGCAGGGCGGAAGGCTGGCGATCTACCTGCTCTACAGCTTTCTTACCCTGCTTGGCTTGTTGGTGTTCGTCCTATGAGAGCGATCAGCTTCGTTCGGCAATTCGTCGAGGTGGTGCTCGCCATTGCCATCGCACCGCTTTTTGCAGGATGGATTGCGCAATGCCGCGCGTGGCTTCAGAATCGTTCCGCCCCGCCGCTGCTGCAGCCGTATCGAATGCTGCGCAAGCTCTTCTTCAAAGATGCCGCGCTGGCAAAGGATGCATCCGCGCTTTTTCGCACAACACCCTATGTTCTGTTCGGAACAATGGTGCTGGCGGCGGCGATTATTCCCTCGCTTGTCACTGATCTGCCCCTGGCGCAGGTGGCTGACTCCATCGCCCTCGTTGGGCTCTTCGCCACAGCGCGTGTCTTCCTGTCGCTTGCCGCTATGGATATCGGCACGGCTTTCGGCACGCTCGGAGCGCGCCGCGAGATGATGGTTGGCTTCCTCTCCGAGCCGGCATTGCTGATGGTTCTATTCAACGCCTTCCTGCTCTATGGCAGCACGTCCCTGCCAAGTCTGGTGGACGCTTACCGTGTGCATCAGTACGTCGTCGATCCCAGCGTAATTTTTGCCGCAGTCGCTTTTGTCATGGTGGCACTGGCAGAAAACGCACGAATTCCTATCGACAACCCTTCCACTCATCTTGAACTCACCATGATCCATGAAGCAATGCTGCTGGAGTATTCAGCGCGCCACCTTGCTCTGGTGGAGTGGGCATCAAGCCTGAAACTGTTCAATTACGCATGCATTGGCTTTGCATTGTTTCTACCCTGGGGTATCGCCACCCACGGTATGGATAGCGGCTGGGCGCTGCCGGTTGCCATTGCAGCATTGATCGGAAAACTCGTGATTGCCGGCGCAGGACTGGCGCTTATTGAATCGCTGTCAGCCAAGCTGCGCATTTTCCGCGCGCCTGAGTACCTCGCAATGGCATTTCTGCTTGCGGTGCTCGGCTTGCTCGTTCATCTTCTGCTGGGGGCCTGAACAAGATGCATACTTCCATACTGATCGCCCAGGTGCTCAAAGTCCTCGCTGCGGGACTGTTGCTAATCTCATTCGCCATGCTGTCCGCACGGCGCACACAGCAATTGATCACGCTGTTTGCATGGCAGGGTGCCATGCTTTTCGTCTCCACCTGTCTTGTGGCCTACAGTTCGGGCCTCACGGAGATGTATTACTCCGCTGCGCTCACGCTGCTTCTGAAGGTCATCACCCTTCCCTGGATACTCAATCGCCTCATCCGCCGCCTCAGAGCACAATGGGACACCGAGCAACTGGTCAAGGTGCCCACTACGATGCTCGCCGGGCTGGTGCTGGTGATCTTTGCCTTTGGTTTGGCCCAGCCGATCAGTTTGATGGCGACAACCATCACCGGCCATACGCTCGGAATCGCCCTCGCGGTCATCCTGCTTGCATTCCTCATGATGATCACGCGTCGCAAGGCTGTGACGCAGGTCATCGGATTTCTCGCCATGGAGAACGGCCTATTCCTCGCTGCTACCAGCGCAACGTATGGAATGCCAATGGTCATCGAACTCGGCATTGCCCTTGACCTGCTGGTCGGCGTATTCATACTCGGAATCTTTTTCTTTCAGATTAGGGAGCAATTCGACAGTCTCGACCTGCGCCACCTGGAATCGCTCAAGGAGGACTGATGGATATTCTGCTTGTTCTTGGATTGCCCCTGCTCGGAGCCGCGCTGCTGGCACTGCTCGGCGCGCGCCGATTCGCGCCCGAACTGAATGCCGGTATAAGCCTGGCAACGCTCATTGCCGCATCCTTTCTCGTTTTGCACGTCATCCGGCATGGCCCCATTCTTGCTGGAAATGAGCAATTCTTCGTCGATCCCTTCAATGTGTTTCTCGTCGCGTTGACGGCCTTTGTCGGCTTCACAACCGCGCTGTTTTCGCGCCCTTATATGCGCATCGAAGAACATCATGGACGCGTGAACCCCCAGCGCCTGCGCCTCTACCACAGCATGTATCAGCTCTTCATGTTTGCCATGCTGCTGGCCCTGCTCACCAACAACATGGGCCTGCTCTGGGTGGCGATGGAGGCTGCTACGCTGTCGACGGTGCTGTTGGTTTCGCTTTACCGCACCCGGGCCAGCCTCGAAGCAGCATGGAAATATTTCATCCTCTGCGGCGTTGGAATTGCGCAGGCGTTGTTCGGCACGATCCTGCTCTACTTTGCCGCGGAGCAGGCACTCGGGCGTGAAGGCATGACTGCGCTCTTGTGGACCCACCTCAATGCCGTGAAGGGTCAGCTCGAACCGCGCGTCCTCGGACTGGCGTTCGTTTTTCTTCTCGTTGGATACGGAACAAAGGTTGGGCTCGCGCCCCTGCACAACTGGCTTCCCGACGCGCATGCCGAGGGCCCTACGCCGGTATCCGCCGTGCTCTCCGGCCTCCTGCTCAACGTCGCACTATACGCGGTGATTCGTTGCAAAGTCCTGGTTGAGGGTTCCATCGGGCACCTTCTTCCCGGCCGAATGCTCATGACCTTCGGGTTGCTGTCTGCCGTTCTCGGCGCTTTCTTCATCTGGAGACAGCGCGATATCAAGCGGCTCTTCGGCTACTCCTCGATTGAGCACATGGGCATCATCACATTCGCGTTTGGCCTCGGTGGGCCGGTAGCCAATTTCGCGGCTCTGCTGCACATGACCGTTCACTCACTTACCAAGTCGTCCATCTTCTTCACTGCGGGCCACGCTTCGCAGACCGCCGGCACGCAGCAGATGGAAGGCATCCGCGGAATGGTGGGGATCAGCCCAACCATTGGCTGGGGGCTCATGCTCGGGTCCCTCGCTATCCTCGGCACGCCGCCGTTTGGCGTCTTTGCGAGCGAATTCCTCATCCTCACAACGGCGATGCGCGAACACCCCTGGACAACTCCGTTCCTACTGATTGCATTGGCCGTTGCATTTGCCGGAATTTTCAGCCGCGTTCAGCCAATGGTCTTTGGAGAAAGCGATGCCCCTCCATTGCCTCATTCTCCGGCCCTGCTGCCTGTATTCGTCCATCTCGCAATTGTGCTGATTCTGGGAATCTACATGCCCGCCGCACTCGCCGAATGGTATCGCGCGGCCGCGCGGTTGATAGGGTGACATATGACTCATGAATTTGAAAGTGCGATGAAGCAGCTTCCATCGAATCTGCCCTGCAACCACACCAGGGTCGGAGCTGTGCGCTGGCGGCAGAGTGCCGAAAGATTTCACACCGACGGCGGCCGCCTCCTCACACTTTGGGGTTCCGACGATCGTGATCGTGACGGCCTCTTTCGCATCTATGCCGCCTATCTCCTCAAAGAAGGAGTCGCGGTAGTCGAACATGAGATGGAGCATGGCACGACACCGGCTTATCCAAGCCTTGCGGAAACATTTCCGTGTGCGTTGCGTATGGAGCGCGCAATCCACGATCTGCTTGGGATTACGAGCATGGAACCGGACCACCGTGGCTGGCTGCGCCATGGCGGCTGGCCACAGACGGTATTTCCGCTGCGACGAGACTTCGATGGAAGCCAACAGTTTTCAGTCAACTCTCAGCCCTATCCGTTTGTCCAGGTAGAAGGCGATGGCGTACATGAAATCGCGGTCGGTCCCGTCCACGCCGGCACCATTGAGCCGGGCCACTTCCGGTTCTCAGTCGTTGGAGAGAAAGTCCTCCGTCTTGAAGAGCGCCTCGGCTATACACACAAAGGCGTCTCGAAACGATTTGAGGAAATGTCGCAAAAGGAAGGCCGCCATCTTGCAGCGCGCCTGTCAGGCGATTCTGCCGTCGCCTTTTCATGGGCATACGCTGCGGCATTGGAGGCGATTACCCAAACAGCCTGTCCTCCGCGAGCCGCCAATCTGCGTGCCCTCGCACTCGAACACGAACGGCTTGCCAATCATCTGGGCGATTTGGGAGCGTTAGGGAATGATGCGGGCTTTGCGTTTGGGCTGACACAATTCTCGCGCATGAAAGAAGATCTCTTGCGCGTCAACCTATCCACATTCGGCGCGCGCTATTTGTTTGACTTTATCCAGCCTGGCGGAGTGGCCAGTGATTTACCTCCAAGCGCGCCCCCCTTGCTTCTCGATCATTACCATGTGCTGGAGGAGAACGTTTCTTCCTTGCGCGTCATCTATGATAACCATGCCGGCCTCCAGGATCGCTTCCGCGAATCAGGCATCCTGAGCCAGGAAATGGCCGAGAAGCTTGGCGCCATCGGTCTGGCAGGACGCGCATCCGGCGTTCCCCTCGATCTGCGCGTGGATCATCCGTGCTCGCCCTACGACCGTCTGCAACCTAAAATGATCACGCAATCCGCAGGCGATGTCGCAGCGCGGGTGCAGGTCCGGTTCGACGAAATCTTCGAATCTCTACGCCTTTGCCGCATGCTCCTCGCAGATTTCGCTCCGGGCCCGATCCAGACTGAATGTTCTCTAGCGGAACCCGGCCGCCTTGGGCTCGGACTGATCGAGGGCTGGCGCGGCCCAGTCCTGATCGCGCTGGAAAGCGGCCCCGACGGAGCCATTCGCCGTTGTCATGCACACGATCCTTCGTGGCAGAACTGGCCCCTTCTCGAATACGCGATCCTCGGCAACATTGTGCCGGATTTTCCCTTGATTAATAAGTCATTCAATTTGTCCTACAGCGGACACGACGGGTGAGGTGAGTATGATTAACACTCTATCGCGCATGATACGCACGGGGATACTGACTGAGACGTTTCCCACTCCATGCGCCGCTTCGCCCTCAGTCGAAGGACTGCAGAAGGATCTGAGGAACATCCTGGGCCGTGCTCTCTGCATTCGCCATGTCGATGCAGGCTCCTGCAATGGCTGTGAACTCGAGATTCAGGCCCTCAACAATCCGTACTATAACCTCGAAGGATTCGGCATTAAATTTGTTGCCAGCCCCCGCCATGCTGACCTGCTGCTGGTCACGGGGCCTGTATCGGTGAACATGGAAGAAGCATTGAAGCGCACTCTCGACGCCGTGCCCGATCCTAAGCTCGTGGTTGCTGTGGGAGACTGCGGCGCTTGCGGTGGAGTGTTCGGAACAAGCTACGCCAGCCGGGGAGCCGTTGCGAACGTCATTCCCGTTCACCGCACGGTCTCTGGCTGTCCGCCAAGCCCCGTAGCAATATTGGAGGCCATTCGCTCTGCGGTGCTCGGAGTTTGAGCTGAGTTGTCTGCAACCCCTCCGAGTGCGCCTACGTCTTGGCCGGCATGGCCGATGAGATAGCTTGCGCAATCGTCCGTACAATCCAGCGCAGCATCACGACGATCGCAACAAGGAAGGCCACAACAATCGCAGCAGCCGCAATCGGGTGCTGCGTCGCGAGCCAGGTCAGGAACACTGCCAGCATGTCTTCGCCTGCGCTCAGCGCAAAGTTGGAAGCAGGCTCGGGAGAAGGGGTCACAGCCACCCGCGCCGCCGTCTTCCCTCCATGCGCCGTCAGGGCGATCGCCCCACCCGCCAGCGCTGCCACCAATTGCTTCTCCGGAGAAAGCTGCGCAGCTGCGCCAAATGCAATCAACGCCGCTACGGGAATGCGTACAAAGGTATGGAGAACGTTCCAGAACAAATCGAAGGCCGGAATCTTGTCGGCGAAGAACTCAATCGCAAAAAGCACTCCGGAGGCGGCAATCACCCACCAATTGGCAAGCAGATGCAGCCCAGGCGGCAGAACGAGCAGACCGGCGTGAGCCAGCAGTCCCAGGCACGCCACCGTGGCATAGACATTGAGCCCGGCAGCAAAACTTATCGCCACAATCAAACCGGCGAGTTCAGTCCCTGCAAGTTCAGAAACTCCAAGCTCCATGCCTGCCAGCATATCCGCGTCGCTCACCTCGCCAATGGCCGTTGAGACAACAGGGGTCCACAGCCCACAGCCGTGCGGGGTTCCCGTCCCGGAGAGAAGGAACCGGCCTGGCACACATGAAGCCCCTGCTATTTCAGGACTTTTTCTGCGTAATGAAGCGCACCACCGCGGTCAGGATCACTGCGCCGCCGATCGCAACCAGGATCGTGTAAATCAATCCACCGCTGCCGACAAAGCCCAGGGAGCGCATCAAAAAACCGCCGATGATCGCGCCCGCTATGCCGATCACGATGTCCATGAACACGCCGTATCCTGCGCCTTTCATGATCTTGCCGGTAGCCCAGCCTGCCACGAGTCCAACAATGATCCACCACAGAATCTGCATCATACTCGTCTCCTTTGAGATGCTCGCGTAAACACCTGCCGCCGGAGACTCGGGCATACGACTCCGAGTCAGACGGAGAGATCCTTCCATTTCCAAAAACGTCCATCATAGTACACCTATTTCGTTCCGAGGGGACATTGTTTCTCAACATCTTCCGGCAATCTCAATCCTCCGGCGATTTTGCCGATTCCGTGATGTATGACCCGCGGATTCTCTCGCCGCTCCCGTCTCCGCAACCCCCTACATCGTCACCGCGAAGCCTCCGGTCGCAGAATGTGCGCCTTATTTTTGTGGCGGTGAACGTACACGTGCCAGCGTCTGCCTCGACAGCTTCTCCATCCGTCTTCCGCATGAGCCGGCGCCATGGTGCAGCCGGGGTCTCAGGACGCATCGCGAGGCCGTATAAAGGGCAGCCTGATGCTGCGGACACGCTCAAGCCTGTTCTCCCGTTCATGGGAGCGAATGCGCGCCAGCAGAATATCTTCCAGCGTCACCCGGCCAAGCTGCGTTCCACTCGCCGGATCAATGACCCTAACAACAGACAAGCGCCCTGTTGCCATCCGTTCGGCAAGCGTGCGCAGGGTCTCTCCAGGAAAAGCAACTAATTCCGCACTTGCAGCCAGAGCGGCCATCGCGCTTGTGGGCATCTCTTCTTCGTCCCGCTCCAGGCACGCAACCACTGCGTCCACCTCTTCGCGCACCCGGTCAGACGAGAGATTGCCCTGTCCGCCGTGCCCGCCGCCGATACCTTCCAGTCCATCAGGGCTCGTCGATTCCGTCCGACTTGCAACAACATCCGCTTGCATGATCTGGCTGACGATCATCGACTCAAGGGGATCAACGCTGTATTCGCGGCTCAAATGATGCCCACGCCGGCTCAGCCGCTCGGTAAGAATGGACCGCCTTTGGAATAGCACGGTAAATGCGTGGGCTGTTACCGCGCCGGCCAACAGAGGAAGCATCAGCGCGTAGTTGTGCGTCAGTTCCACGCTCAAGACAGCCGAAGTCAGCGGGCAACCGATTGCGCCCGAAAGCACTGCGGCCATACCGACCAGGGGCCACGCCCCCGCCTGCAGCGCAGGCAGAAACGGCGCCACCAGTGCGCCCAGCGCGCCGCCGATCATCAGCAGCGGCGCCAGAATGCCGCCGGACGTGCCCGAACCCAGCGAGAACGACCAGATAAGGCTCTTTACAACCAGGACGCCAAGAATCAATCGCCACGTTTGATCTCCTCCTATCAGCGAGGCGATCACGTCATAGCCCGTGCCAAGTGCTCGAGGAAATATCAGCCCGCCCAGGCCGATGACGACGCCACCTATCGCGGGCCACCACATCCAGTGGACGGGCAGGTGATGCTCAAACAAGTCTTCGCTGGCATACACCGCCCGGCTCAGCAAAAGTGCCGCAGCTCCGCCCAGAACTCCCAGACCAAGCGCAGCCACTATGGCGCCAGGATGCATCGGCTGATTCAGCAGAGGCATGGGAAACAGAGGATCGGCCGCCAGAAGATAACGGCGCAGCACTCCTGCGGTTGTCGCTGCAATGGCAACGGGAATGAACGACCGCGGCCGCCACTCAAACAGAAGCAACTCCACCGCAAGCAGAACCGCCGCCAATGGCGTCGAGAAGACGCCCGTCATGCCCGCGGCGGCTCCGGCAACCAGCAGTGTTGTGCGTTCCGCATCCGTCAGATGAAAGAGCTGTCCCAGCAGCGAGCCCACCGAGCCCGCCGTCATAATAATCGGGCCCTCTGCTCCGAACGGTCCACCCGAGCCGATTGCCACCGCGGCGGAGAGAGGCTTGAAAAGAGCCACCCGCGGATGAATGCGCGCGCCCTGCATCAGGATCGCTTCAATCGCCTCCGGCATGCCGTGACCGCGAATCTTGTCGGAGCCAAACCGCGCCATGACGCCGATAACAACGCCGCCGGCAACGGGCACAAGCACAGCAAGCCAGCCCAAAGTGTTGTGCGCGGGCGATGCAAAGTTCCAACTAAGCCGCTGATAGTAAAACAGGTTCGTGGCCGCGTAGATCAGGTGCAGCAGCATCCAGGCCAACACCGCGCCCGCGCAGCCCAGCATAGCTCCAAGCAAACTCAGCAGCAGCATGCGCGGATCGGCGTTGAAATCCCGCAGGTGCGCGTTTGATGGCAATGCCGTTCCCTTCATCGTGTTCCCCTGCCCCGGTCGCGCACCGGCCCTTTGCGCAGAGCATTGGGGCGCAGAACATGGCGCAGAGCGCGCACCAGTTCCGGACCAGACTGCTCCAGCTCGCGCATATGAAACTCCGCCAGTGACGCCAGTATCCGTTCGCCCTCGGCGGTAACGCGCAGCAGCATTTTGCGATGGTCGTCTGGATCGCCGCATCTCCGCAAAAGGCCCTGTTCGATGGTGCGGTCCACCAGCTCAACGGTGCTGTTGTGCCTGAGCAGCATGCGCGCGGCAACATTGGCAATTGTCGGCTCTATCCCCTCAGGCATGCCACACACGCATTGCAGCATCTGATATTGCTGATTGCGCAGACCCGCCTGCTCGGCGGCAAGCTGGCTTACGTGCAGAAAACGGCGAAGCTGAAAGCGAAATTCAGCAAGCCGCTGCAATTGGGCGATGTCAAGTTCGGCGGCCGATAAGGCGGAGGCCTTGCGCGCTGGCCTAATTACTGTCCTCATGACAATATCGTATCACGATATTATCGCAGTACGATACTTATTCAGAGAATGTGTGTGGAGTAGCCAGGCGACATCGCTGAAGCCGGCCAACCGCCTCGATGCGCGTTACGTCCGTTGCCATCAGGCGAAAAGATCGATCTGGCAGGCCAGGCGCTTCTCGCTTGCTATTGTTGGCACGGCCTCTGATTCGATGTCGTTCGGCCGGCCGTCGCGCTCGTCGCCCGCGCCGTCATCCTCCGCGCCGCCCGCCGGCCCGCCTCCACTGGACGAATAGGAGTCGTCAGCCGGGTTCGCCGAGTTCTCCACTCTCGCCATCGGCAACGGTTCCAGATCCGTCTGCGCAGATCGGCTCCCCGCCGGTGGATTCAGATTGGCAATCGGACTGATTCCCATATGCGCCGGGTCCGGATGGGGCAGTTCTCCATGTTGAGCATATCGACGCGCGCGCGGCGAACGTGAGCCCTGCCTGAAGATGCTTGCCCGCTCCGCGCCGCTGTACCGCGCGTCCGAATCCGCACCCGCCCTCGTTCAGGCCGTGCCCCGGTTGGTACACTGGGGCCATGATGGAAGAACTGGAATTCCGGCGACTGGCTGATACAGCGCTGGATGCGCTTAAAAGACACTTGATCTTGCGTGAGGAAGAGCAGGACGCCGTCTTCGAGGTCGAGGAGCAGAATGGTGTCTTGAATGTATTGTTCGAGGAGCTCGCGGGCAAGTTTGTGATTACACCCAATACGCCCGTGCGGCAGATATGGATCTCCGCCCTCTCAACCAGCTTCAAGCTCGACTGGGATCAAGCCGCCGGCGCATTCGTGCTGCCTCGCACCGGCGAGCAGCTCACGCCGCTCGTCGACCGCCTGATCGACGATTTCTGCAGATCATCGTAGCGCCGTAGAGCCGCCGCGCTCGCGAGAACGTATTGCTCCCGTGACCGTACAGAAAAATGCCCCGCCCTTCCCGGATCGCAATGCGCGCAAGCCGGAAAGAGCGGGGCATCGGCAACCAGAGAGATTACTGCAGCGAGTAGACCGTTTTCAGCACCTTCTCTGCAACGTTCTGCGGCAGCGGCGCATACGAAAGAGAGTCCGCCTCGTTCTCGCCGGACTTCACAATCCAGCTCAGCAGATCTTTCAGCACGCGGCCCTTCGCCGGGTCAGCCGCCTTCACCGGCACCAGCATCCAGGAGAAGCTGGAGATCGGATAGGCCGTTGCGCCGGGCGCATTCGTGATCGAGACCCGGAAGTCATCCGGCATCTTTTTCATGCTGGATGCTGCCTCCGTCACGCCTGCAATGGAACCCTTCACCCAGTTGCCGGCCGCATTGCGGATCGCGCCATAGCTCATGTGGTTCTGCAATGCATAGATCAGCTCCACGTAGCCAATCGCTCCGGGCAGTTGACGCACCAGGCCGGATACGCCCTCATTGCCCTTGCCGCCCACACCCACCGGCCAGCTCGGTGACGTGCCCACGCCCGGGCCGCTCGCCCAGTCCTTGCTTACCTTGCTCAGGTAGTCCGCGAAAATGTAACTCGTGCCGCTGCCATCCGAGCGATGCACCACAGTGATCTTCTGGTCGGGCAGGTGCGCGCCGGGGTTATCCTTGGCGATGCGCGGGTCGCTCCAGTTCGTGATCTTGCCCAGGTAGATGTCAGCCAGCACATCGGGGCTGAATCGCAGGTCGCCGGCGCCCGGCACGTTGAAGACCGGAACCACCGCGCCCAGCACGATCGGAATGTGCACAAGCTTGATCTTCGAAGCAGCCAGCTGCGCGTCGGTCATCGGGCCATCGGAGGCCCCAAAGTCTACTGTTCCCGTGGTCACCTGGCGGATTCCGCCGCCCGAACCGATCGGTTGATAGTTGATCTGCACGCCCGGGTGCGCGGCGCCGTATTCGCCGAACCACTTGGAGAAAATCGGATAGTCGAACGTGGATCCCGCCCCAGTCAACTGCTGCGCCTGCGCCACGCCCATAGCAAGCACCAACACGCCAACGGCAATCAAAGTCTTTTTCACAGAGAACTCCCTTGCAGTTTTACTGCCGTAATTGATTCTCCACTCGCAATGTTACGGGCGTTTGAATCCGGCGCGCTTTTCTGCTTTTTTCGTTGAAATCAGGCCATTTGCGCTGGAATGTTACAGCCTGTTCATCTACTGCCTCTCTGCTGCTGCAGAGCCTCGCGGCTTACCCGGCCTTACACTTCACCCTTCGGCGCCATCTGCGAAGCGGCAGCCGCATCGCCGCGTTGCGCTTCCGGCGCCAGCGGCAGCGTAAAGTGAAACGCCGCGCCCGCGCCCAGCTCGCTCTCGACCCACACGCGCCCGCCGTGGGCCAGCACAATGTGCTTCACAATCGCCAGACCCAGCCCCGTACCGCCTGACTCGCGCGAGCGTGCCTTGTCCACGCGGTAGAAGCGTTCGAAGATGCGCTCCAGGTGCTCTGATGCAATACCGGGGCCAAAGTCCCGCACAAAGAACTCGACTTCGCCTTCCAGCTGCCGGGCTCCCACAAGGATGCGCTTGCTCGACTTGCCATACTTCAGCGCATTCTCAATCAGATTGCCGAAGACCTGGTTCATCGCATCCGGATCGGCCATCACCAGCGCATCCGGCGCTCCTGCCTGCTCCAGTTCCACGCCCGAGTCCACCACCATGCCACCTAGCGACTCGATCGCATCCTGCACCAGTGCGCTGGCCCGCGTCGGCTGCGCAGCCAGCTTGTAGTCCGGGCTTTCCACGCTGGCCAGGGCCAGCAGATCCTCGGTAAGCCGGTTCATGCGCGTGGCATTCTTCTGGATAATCGCCAGAAACTCGCGCGCTGTCTCCGGACTCGGCTTCGGCTCCTCGATCAGCGTTTCAACATAGCCCTGGATCGAGGTCAGAGGAGTGCGCAGCTCGTGGCTCACGTTGGCGATAAAGTCACGCCGCGACTTCTCCGCCGCCTCGATGCGCGTAACGTCATGCAGCACAGCCAGCGCGCCACCCGAGGGCAAAGGAGCCGCATTGATCTCGAAGATGCGTCCCGGAGCCAGCGAGCTTGCACGGCCATAACGCACCTCGCCCTGCTGCAATGCGCCGCGCACGCACTCCAGCAGTTCCGGGTCACGCACCGAGTGCACCAGCGGGCGGCCCACGCGAATTTGCGTGCCCGCAACGCGCTGCATCATGGCGTTGGCCCAGCGTACCTGCCCTTCGGCCGTGACGGCAACCACCGCTTCCTGCATGGAGTCCAGAATGACGGCCAGCTCATTGCGACGGCTTTCAATCTCGGCAAAACTCCCGTCCAGCCGCTCCGCGGTCCGGTTCAGCGCGCCCTCCATCGCGGCCAGCTCGTCATGCCCTGTCTCTGCAAGCCGCGCGCTCAGGTCGCCCTCGGCGATGCGGCGCGCAAAGTCCACCACCCGCTGCAGCCGCGCCGTCACGCCACGCGCGGCCCACGCAGCCAGAGGCAGCGCCACCAGCAGCGCAATCAGCCCGGACCAGAGAGCCTGGCGGTCAAGCCTGTGCAGCGTGTCGCTGGGAACGTGCTCCAGGAAGACGCGAAAGATCAGTTCCATCGCCACCGTCTGGAAGACCAGCAGCAGAACGAAAAGACCAAGCAGCTTGATGAATACTTTGCGGGTCAATCGGAACCGCTCCCATCCGCCTCGTCCCGGCATCCCAGCATGCCAGGTCAGCTCTTACTCGCCCTTGGGAATCTCGAAGCGGTAGCCGGCGCCGCGCACCGTCTTCAGATAGCGCGGATTTTCCGGGTCGATCTCGATTTTCTCACGGATACGGCGCACATAGACGTCCACCGAGCGCGGCGTAACAAACCGTGCATCGCCCCACACGGAGTCCAGCAGGTGATCGCGGTTGAACACCCGCCCCGGATGCCGCGCCAGGTAGTCCAGCAGGCGGAATTCGGTTGCCGTCGTGGTCGTCAGCTCGCCGCGCACCTTCAATTGCATGGCGTTGGCGTCGATGATCACGTCCTCAAAGCGAATGACGGAAGGCGTGGTCGGCCGTTCGAAGCGGCGCAGCACGGCCTTCACGCGCGCTACCAGTTCGCGTGTGGCAAACGGCTTGGTGATGTAGTCGTCGGCCCCCAGTTCCAGGCCCAGAACGCGATCGTTCTCCCCTGCCCGCGCCGTCAGAAAGATGATGGGAACAGTAGACAGCCCCGGATGATTGCGCAGACGGCGACACACGTCCAGCCCATCCCCGCCGGGCACCATGATATCCAGCAGAAACAGCGACGGACGCTGGCGCTCCGCGTCGGAGACGACAACATTGCCCGTCGAATAAAGCCGCACGTTGTAGTTGGCGCCCTCCAGGTGGTGGCGCACCAGGCGGGAAATATCGGGGTCGTCTTCCACCACAAAGATCGTTGGTTTCACGGCAACCATTGTAGCCGGGAAATGTAACAGTTTCGTAACAAG
>JAGWRX010000015.1 GCA_028876395.1 Acidobacteriota bacterium | reverse complement strand
GCGTTCAGCTTTGTGCGACGTGAGTTTCTGGGGCAGGTTCGGACATGGGTCTTCGACGTGCACCCGAAGGTGGCCGGGATGGGGCGGTTCTATGGCCGCATCTGGGTCGAGGATCAGGACGGGAATGTTGTCCGCTTCAACGGCACCTACACGGGTCCGCGTTCCGAGGATGACTCGCGGTACTACTTCCACTTTGACAGCTGGCGCATGAACCTGCAGCCGGGGGTGTGGCTGCCGGTGGCGATTTACGTGGAGGAGTCCAACAACGTGGCAGGCAACAAGCAGGCCGGGTTAAAGGCGCAGACTCACTTCTGGGGCTACTCGCTGAAGCTGCCGACGCGGGACAGCGAGAGCGTGAGCGTGAAGGTCGAGGACGCCGTGGACAAGAGCGACGACTCGCAGGACGTGAGCCCGCTGCAGGCCACGCGCGACTGGGTTACGCAGGCGGAAAACAACGTGCTCGACCGCTTGGAACAGGCCGGCCTGGTGGCTCCGCTGAGCCAGAGCGGCTATGAAACGCAGGTTCTGGACCAGATTGTGATCAACCTGGCGGTTCCGAACAACCTTGCGTTCAGCGCGCCGGTACACTGCCGTGTTCTGCTGACCACGACCATCGAAGCGACGACCGTGGGCGATACCATTCTCATCAGCAAGGGTCTGCTGGACACGCTGCCGAACGAGGAGTCGATTGCTTCGGTGGTGGCGCTTGAGCTGGCGCATGTCGCTCTGGGGCACCACATTGACACGCGCTACGCCTTCAACGATCGCCTGCTGTTCCCCGACGAGTCCACCTTCGCGCGCATCAATATGTTCCACAGCGACGCCGACAATGCAGCGGCGGCGAAGAAGGCGGGGGAGTATCTGCAGGCCTCGATGTACAAGGACAAGCTGGCCAGCGCCGGTTTGTACTGGGCGCAACTGGCGGATCGCGCGAAGGCCCTGAAGGAGTTGAACACGCCGAAGCTGGGCGACTCTCTGCTGAAGGTAGACGGGACGCCGTGGATGGCCGACCTGGCCCGGAGCGCGCCGAAGCTCAACTGGGATGACCTGAACCAGATTCCCGCGCTGCCCCTGGGAAGCTGGCTGAAGACCGATGCCTGGGACGACAAGGTACGCATGTTGAACGCCAAGCGGTATGCGCCGATGAACCCGCGCGACAAGATGCCGCTGGAAGTGACGCCGATCTACTTCAAGCTGCAGCGCTACGAAGCGGCCAGCCAGGCACCGGCGCAGGGCGCGCCTGCGCAGCCTGCGGGAGGCGACCAGCCGGCCGCGCCCGCCGGCGCACCGGCGCCGAGCCAGCAGTAAGCCCTGCCTGAAGGCTCAGACCGAGGCGCAACGGATTGCGCAACGGCCTGAGCCTCGTTTCCCGGATCTCGTTGCGACAAGCGCAAGAAAGAATTCTCATCAGTACAGGATGTATTTTGCCCATGCGAAGACTGTTCGCTTTTCTGCTCATTTCTCTGATGTGTGCCGGGGCCGCGGCTGTGTGCGCCCAGGCCGTTCCATCCGCCTTCCGGAGCCAGCGTTCGTTTACCGTGGGCGGGATGGGCTCGATCTTTCAACCCGACTACGCGGGGGGCGGAGTGGCCCAGGCAGGCCCCAACCGCCTTGTTGGAATCGGCGCGTATGCTGACCTGAAGCTGACCCGCTGGGTTCAGGTTGAGGGTGAGGCGCGCCTGCTGCGCTTCAACGAGTTCCACAACATCTACCAGGACAACTACCTTATCGGGCCGCGGGTTCCCATCCATACTTATTTAGGGCGGATCACGCCGTATGGCAAGGTCCTTTTCGGCTTCACGAACATGAACTTCGAATACAACGTGACGACGTGCCGCTGCAGCACCATCGCCTATGGCGGAGGGGCGGACGTGGCGCTGACGAATCGGCTGAGCCTGCGCGCGATTGACTTCGAATACCAGCAGTTTCCCAACTGGTATGTGCAGCAGACAAGCCAGCTTCATCCTTATGGATTCAGCGTGGGGTTCGGCTACAAGGTGTTTTAAGAGTCAGCCTGGGAAACGAGCATTGAAGCGGGCGGACTCAGGCCCGCTGATGACTAGAGACAAAGAAGGGCCGCTCCTGCTGGAGCGGCCCCTGTGCTTTCTGCAAGTTGGACTCGAAGTTATGCCGGGGAAGGCGAGCCTTCGGGATAGTTTGGTCCGCCGCGGCTCTCGGGCTTGAGGACCTGCTGGACGCTGCCGCCGCCGGTGTCACTGGGCGAGGCGAGCACGGAGCGGATCGGCGGCAATGTCTTGCCCTCGATCAGCATGCGCACCTCTTCGGCGTCGATGGTTTCGCGCTCCAGCAGTGCTGCCGCGATGCGATGCATGGCGTCCTGGTGGGTTTCGAGAATGGAATGCGCCGACTGGTACGCCTCGTCGATCAAGCGGCGAACTTCCTGATCGATCTGACGGGCGGTTTCCTCGCTGAAGTCGCGATGCTGCGCGATTTCGCGGCCGAGGAAGATCTGCTCCTCCTTCTTGCCGAAGGTGAGCGGGCCGAGGCGGCTCATGCCGTATTCGCAGACCATGCGGCGGGCGAGGTCGGTTGCTACCTCGATATCGCTGCCTGCGCCGGTGGACATCTGGTTAAGGAAGATCTCTTCGGCCACGCGGCCACCGTAGGACATGGCCAGCTTGGCTTC
>JAGWRX010000206.1 GCA_028876395.1 Acidobacteriota bacterium | reverse complement strand
TGCGCTGGTTCAGAAGTACCCGGTGCGCCGTTCGGCCCTCGTTCCCATGCTGCTCTACGCGCAGGACGAGATCGGCTACCTTTCCGACGCGGTCATCGCTGAAGTGGCGGAGCGCATCGGCATCACCGAACTCGACGTGCGCAATGTCGCCACCTACTACTCGATGCTGCGCTTCAAGCCGGCGGGCAGGTTCAACGTGCAGGTATGCACCAACATCAGCTGCATGCTGCGCGGGGCATATGACGTATTCGAGCGCTTCCAGGACGAGTTGGGCATCGGGCACAAGGGCGTGACGCCCGATGGACTTTTCTCTCTTGAAGAAGTGGAATGCATCGGGGTCTGCTGCTGGGCGCCGGCCATCCAGGTGAATTACGACTTTCACGATGATCTGAATCCCGACAGTGTGCCCGGCATCCTCGCCGAATATCGCGGCAAGGCAAAAGCGGAAGGGACGGTCTCCCATGCCTAGGCTGGTCTCGCATCCCGATGAAGTGAAGATTGTGACCCGGCGCTTTGGCCAGGGCGCGGCCAACATCGACCGCTACGTTGAACTGGGCGGCTATGAGGCCGCAAAGAAGTGCCTGGCGCAGGGGCCGGAGTGGATTATCAACGAAATGAAGGCCAGCAATCTGCGCGGCCGAGGCGGCGCGGGATTTGCCACCGGCCTGAAATGGTCGTTCGTACCCAAGCAGAGCGCCAAGCCTAAGTACGTGCTGGTGAACGGCGACGAAAGCGAGCCCGGCACCTGCAAGGACCACCTGATCTTCCTGCATGATCCCCACGCGATTATCGAAGGCACCATCATCGCTGGTCTGGCCATCGGCGCAAAGCTTGGCTTCATCTACCTGCGAGGCGAGTATCGCTATCTTCTCGAAATCATGGAGAAAGCCGTGGCCGACGCCTACGCCAAGGGCTTTCTGGGAAAAAATATCTTCGGCTCCGACACTGAATTCCAGGTGATTACGCAGACCGGCGCGGGCGCCTATGAAGTGGGCGAAGAGTCGGCGCTGATGGAGTCGCTCGAAGGCAAGCGGGGCGTACCGCGCATCAAGCCGCCCTTCCCCGCTGTTGTCGGCCTGTACGGCGGCCCCACGGTCATCAACAACGCAGAGACCATCGCCACAGTGCCCCACGTAATCTCGATGGGCGCCGCGGCATATGCGGCTGTCGGCTCCGAGCGCAACGGCGGAACGCGCCTGTTCGGCATCAGCGGCCACGTGGAGCGGCCCGGCGTGTACGAACTGCCCATGGGCTACAACCTGAAAAAGATGATCTACGACGTTGCCGGCGGCGTGCGCGGCGGACGCAAGCTGAAGGCCGTCGTTCCCGGCGGCTCCTCAACACCCGTTCTACTGCCCGAAGAGATCGAAAATCTGGGCATGGACTTTGACCAGGTGGGCAAGGCGGGCTCGATGCTGGGCTCCGGCGGCGTGGTCGTCATCGACGACCAGACCTGTATCGTCGAGTTCGCGCTCCGGACCATCAGCTTCTACCAGCATGAAAGCTGCGGCTGGTGCATCCCCTGCCGCGAGGGCACGGACTGGTTGAAGAAGTCGCTGACCCGCTTCCACGCTGGATTCGGCACCGCGAAGGACATTGACAACATTCAATATCTGGCCGAAAACATGCTGGGCCGCACCTTCTGCCCGCTCGGCGATGCCGCGGCCATGCCCACGCTGGGCTTCGTGAAGAAGTTCCGCAAGGAGTTCGAGGACCACCTGAACGGCAAGCCCTGCCCGTTCGCAAAACATGTTGAAGTGGCCGTAGTGTAAGGGGCGCTGGAGACGCATGGCAGACGTAACCTTCACAGTCGATGGAAAGAAGCTGACGGCTCCCGCTGGGACGCTGCTGATTGAGGCGTGCCGCAAGGCGGGCATTGAGATTCCGGCCTTCTGCTACTACCCCGGACTCAGCCTGCAGGCCGCCTGCCGCATGTGCCTTGTGCGCCAGGAAAAAGTGCCCAAGCTGCAGACCGCCTGCACCACCACGGTGGCTGAGGGCCAGGTCTTCATTACCGATTCGCCGGAAATCACCCAGGCGCGCAAGGCCACCATCGAACTGCTCCTTGGCAACCATCCGCTGGACTGCCCGGTGTGTGACGCGGGCGGCGAGTGCGAACTGCAGGACATGACCTTCAAGTATGGCGCGGGCGAGAGCCTCTATGAAGAGGCGAAGAACCACCGCGAAGAACAGCAGTGGTCGCCCGCCGTATTTTATGACCGCCCGCGCTGCATCCTGTGCTACCGCTGCACGCGCATGTGCGGCGAGGGCATGGATGTGTGGGCGCTCGGCATTCAGAATCGCGGCGTCACCTCAGTCATCTCGCCGAACCTGCCTGAGAGGCTCGACTGCGAACAGTGCGGCATGTGCATCGATGTCTGCCCCGTCGGCGCGCTCACCAGCGGCAGCTATCGGTACAAGACACGTCCGTGGGAGATGAATCACGTCTCCACCGTCTGCA
>JAGWRX010000205.1 GCA_028876395.1 Acidobacteriota bacterium | reverse complement strand
TGCTCAGAATCTATCGCATATCAGCATTCCTCACCGCCCTCTTCATTCTGACCGTTGCTGCCATCTGCCATGCGCAAGCGGTCTCGTCGGGCAGTTCCCCAGTCAGCGTCTTTGTATACGACCGCACCCGTGTGGACGCATGGCAGTGGTTTGCCGCTCCGCCGAATTCCAGCAGCTACGGCTATGTCGAATCTTTGGTGCGAATCGGCATGGCCCAGCGCATACGTCGCTGGGATTGGGAGTTGGAATTGGCACAGGCTTCGGTGCTCGACGCGCCCAGCAAAGCCGTATCCCCAGTCACCGCGCAGGGTCAGTTGGGCCTGGGCGGTACTTACTACGCCTCCAACACCAACACCTACCCAGCGGCCGCATTTTTCAAGCAAGGCTTTGTGCGGTTTGATGGCGAAAATGCGAAGTCCCGCCTGGGACGTTTCGAGTTCTTTGACGGTCAGGAGACACAGCCGAAAAATGCCACGTTGGGCTGGCTGCAAACCAACCGCATCGCGCAGCGTTTGATCGGCAACTTCGGCTTTTCGAATGCACAGCGCAGCTTTGACGGAATCGACGGACACTACGACGTAGGCCGCTGGGACATCACGGCATTTGCAGCCCGTGCGGATCAAGGCGTCTTCAACATGAACGGCAATCCGGAACTGAACGTCGATGTTCAGTATCTCGCTCTTGCCCATTCGGATTGGAAGCAGCGCCTGCTGTGGCGCGCCTTTGCCTCGAGCTACCACGACGGGCGAACCGGCTTAACCAAGACAGACAACCGCGCTTTGGCAGTGCGCTCGGCCGACCATGAGAATATCCGTGTCGGAACCTACGGCGGAGATCTGCTCGCAGCCATTCCCGCAGGTCCCGGACAATTCGACTTTCTTTTTTGGGGCGCGCTGCAAAACGGTAGCTGGGGCAAATTGGGACATAGCGCTCATGCTGTAGCCCTTGAGGGCGGATACCAGATGGGCAGGCGGCCCGAGGCGCCTTGGCTGCGAGGAGGCTGGTTCCGCAGCAGCGGTGACAGCGATTCCACCGACGGCACTCACAATACCTTCTTCCAGATGCTGCCCACGTCCCGCATCTATGCCAGGCTGCCTTTCTACAACTTGATGAACAACACCGATGAGTTTGTGCAGGGTATTGACAAGCCAATTAAAAGGCTCGCTCTTCGTTCCGACCTGCACTGGCTGCAGCTCGCATCAGCGCACGACCTGTGGTATCTGGGCGGAGGCGCTTACGACAATAAAGTCTTCGGATTCGTTGGACGGCCCGCAAACAATGCGTCCTCTTTGGCATCGGTTGCCGACATCAGCGCCGACCTGCAGGCCACAAACAACCTGGCCCTCAACTTCTACTATGCCTATGCGCAGGGCAAGACCGTGGTGGCGGCGATCTATCCCACCGATCGAAATATGCAGTATGGCTATGTGGAATTTGTATACCGGTGGGGCCTCGATCAGAAAGGGATGGCGGCAAAATGAACATTGTAGAACGCTTCATCCCAATCAGAACCAGGCCCTGAATTCTCCTCCGTATGGATTTGAGAGAGCATCGGAAAGAAAAACTGGCCGAGGACGGCAA
This sequence comes from Acidobacteriota bacterium, assembly GCA_028876395.1. GTDB lineage: Bacteria > Acidobacteriota > Terriglobia > Terriglobales > Acidobacteriaceae > Telmatobacter. The sequence continues at coordinate 19,434 of JAGWRX010000205.1, read as the reverse complement.
TGCTGAATGGAAATCTGAATCCCTAATGCAGAAATCGTTTCTTCACGAGCAAAGGTCCAATGGCTCCGACGAATCATTCGGCGTTTGCGCCGATGGTTCCCGAACCGCCGTCTTGCCTATTTCGCCGAGGCGGCTCCTGCGAAGATCTTCATTCAGAATGATGGCCTCGGCAATCTCGCGCATGGACTTGCGGCGCTGGCGGCTCTCGCGCTGCATGGCTTTGTAGGCGGACTCTTCATCAAGACCGAAATCGCGCTGCAACACTCCCTTGGCTCGCTCGATATGTTTGCGGGATTCTAGGCGGTCCGAGAGCTGCATGTTCTCAGTTTCGAGTCGAGCCCGTTCAAGCTCTGCGCCGACCAGATGGCCGATCGCGGTCAGCAGGTGCACTTCGTTTTCTGTGTGGTGATATGGCTTTCGATGCTGGAGGTTGATGACCCCAACCAGCTTGCTGCGGCACAGGATAGGCACGGAAAGAAAGGCTTCGAAGGTGTCCTCGGGCAAATCCTTAAAGCGCTTGAAGCGCGGATCTTTCAAGGCTTTAGTGGGAATGGCAACGGGTTCACGATGCCAGCCCACCCAACCCGTAATTCCCTGACCGAGCCAGATTCCGAGATGATCGACGAGATCGGAATGTGGATTCTTCGACGCGCGAAGAACCAGTTGATTATCTTCGAGAACATAAACAAAGCAGGAGTCGCAATTGATGACTGAGCAGGCAAAGTCCACAATGCGATCGAGAACGGTATGAAGTGGATCGGAAGCCGCCATGCGGCTTCCGATCTCATGGAGGAAATCGACGGCTGAGAGTGCGGGCTTTCCCGCAAGCGGTGCGGACCGTTCGCCCCGCAGGAGTGGGCTGACGGGGGCCGGTGGGATGCTGGAAACGTGGAGCGCCGCAGCCGATCGCTTTTGCTCTAAAAGAGCGCTGGCCTTCTGCGAAATCTCGTTGATCAGAAAGCCCATCTTCGATTGAGTAGGCTCAAAATCCGGCTGCAATCCGTAGAGGGTTAAACCTTCTGTTGTGCTGGGGCCAATGGACCCGATCAATGTGGAGCGGAAGCCTTCATAGAGCGACTCAGTGTAGCCCATGCGCTCCGCCATAAGAAACATATGCGCGACCTGCCCGGCATTCATAAAGAGAACCACATCGACATGTCCATGGGCGAGGGCAAGGACAGCCTCGCGCAAGGGTTGAACGTCCTCTGGCAATGCCCACTGATACACCAGAAGACGGGTGATGGAGACACTTTTTTCGGCAAGCGCTGTCAGCAGCTCCGGATTCGAAGTACCGTATTCCTGCACTGCCAGATTCATTCCTTGCAGCGAAGAACCGAGATTGGCATCGATGGCGGACATCAGAGAGCGCCAGGTAAACGGCTCCGGCGCAACCACGGCAATGGGAATGTCCAGCTCGCGGAGCGCGCTGGAGGACTTCGGCCCACGAGCCGCAATCTTGATTGAACGAAGAGCCGCGAGGAATTGTTCGCGGTCGTAATGCTCGGAGACAATTTTGACAAGCGTGCGGACGCCCACCCCGGTCGTGAAGATCACCAAGTCGAACGCACCGCGCATCAAGGCTTCTGCGAATTCAAGAACAGGCCGATTGGAATCGAGTGGGACCTCACGCATGGCAGGGGCCGTGAGCGGCTCGCCACCGTAGGTGCGGATGAGCTTTGCAACCTCAACTGAGCGGCGCGATTCAAGGGAAAGAACGCGCAAACCGCTAAAATTCGCCCCTGGCATGATGTTGTCTCTCCGCGGACTGTATCGCAAAGCGATCGATCTAGGGTGGTTGCGCCGGAGGGCAAGGTTCCAGAAACCGGCAAGTTTGAATCAATCTGCACGAAGCAATAATCCCAACCAGCGCCTCCTGCTGAAGAGCGAGTAAAACCGGCTTTCCAGGTCCGCTTGGAATCAGTGGCGCATTACGTAGCCCCCAAGCTGGCCCAGGAAAGATCTGGCGAGGGTGTCATTGGCAGCTTCGGGGTGCGCTGTTGAAGCGGGGCAAAGAGCAGTATCGAGCACACCGCGAACAGTTCCGCCCCTTCAGACGCCATCTGCACATCCTGGTACCGATGGGGACACAGAGATGCCTCAATTCTTGAGTAACACGGAGTTCATCCACAATGCAATAAAGAGACCGTGAGGATTCTGGAATTTCGCCAAAGAGGGCGCCGCAAGCGCTCGCGCAAGATTCCTCTTGCGCTTGATTCGATTTGCCATTATGCTCAACGCAATCACTCCACGCGGAACGGGCGATTTCGGCCACTCCGCTCGAAATTGGCCGGCCCAGTGCGCCGGCAGCTTCCCCAAGCCGGTGTGATTTCCAGTAGGCTCCGCGAAGAGCCTGGCCCAGCCGCCACACATCTCACGCACAAATTCACTCGCATTCCCGCGCCTGAATTCAGCCGCTTCATGGCGAGTAGTCGGTGTGTCCTGGCACCTGCCACCCTCTTCGTACGATGAGCGCACAGTCGCATTACCGGAGCTGCAAATGGAACTACCCCTACTCGACCGAGCCCTGGCGGGCAACGAAGACGCCTTCTGTCTGACCACCGCGGCGAATCCAGCCGACGGGGTGGTGGCTTCGTTGTGCGGGACAGGTTCCGACATTGCACTGCCACCACCGCCGGGACCCGGAGAGCAGTACCGGTTTCACTTCGACATGACCAAGTGCATCGGATGCAAGTGCTGCGTGGTGGCCTGCAACGAACAAAACGGAAATCCCGCGGACATTCTCTGGCGCCGCGTGGGCGAAATTGAAGGCGGCATCTACCCGGATACGCTCCGCCACTATCTCTCCATGGGTTGTAACCATTGCCTTGAACCTACCTGCATGACTGGATGCCCGGTCGATGCATACTCCAAGGATGGCCCCACGGGAATCGTGCGTCACAGCGCCGATATCTGCATCGGATGTCAGTACTGCACCTGGAATTGTTCCTATGGCGTCCCACAGTACAATCCCGAGCGCGGCGTGGTGGGCAAGTGCGACATGTGCTACGGGAGGCTGACGCAGGGACAGCACCCGGCCTGCGTCTCCGCTTGTCCAGAGGGCGCAATTCGCATTGAGACCGTGCGCATTGCGGAGTGGCGCGAGGAATATCGCATCGACGCCAACTCGCCTGGCATGCCCTCGGCAGACGACAGCCTCTCGACTACACGCATCACGATTCCCGGTCGACTACCTCACGATTTGCGCAAAGTCGATCTCAACAGACTGCGCCCGGAGCATCCCCACTGGCCATTGGTCGTGATGACCGTTCTAACCCAGCTCTCCGTGGGAGCGTTCACTTCCATCTGGCTGCTGGAGGTTTTCAGCGCCCATGCGCACCGCGCAGCCGCGCTGATTGCTTTGTTGGCAGCGGCAGTGGCTCTCTCTGCCTCCACGCTGCATCTTGGCCGACCCATTCACGCGCTGCGCGCGCTCAAAATGTGGCGTCGCTCCTGGCTCAGCCGCGAGGTGCTGCTGTTCACGTTATTCGCCAACGCTGCAGCAGCTTACTCGGCGGCGCTGTGGATACACCTGCCTGGAACCACGTTCCTTGGCGGCCTGACCGTCGTGTTTGGAATTTGCGGCGTAGGCGCCAGCGCGCGCCTCTATCTGGTTCCAGGACGCCCTGCTTGGAAATCACCATTCACCATCCTGGAGTTCTATCTGACAGCGGTCCTGCTTGGTTCCGCAGGCGCAAATATTTTGACCGGCGCCTCTCCGAGAACACAAGCGGCCACGATCATTGCCGGTCTCGCCACGCTGCTGGTAGGTGGACTCAAGATAACCTGGCTGGCCCGGTCTGAAGTTCATGAGCGCCGAGGAGCCTATTCGCTTCTCTTCACTGTGCTCTCCAACCATCTTCGGTTGCGTTTCCTGCTGTTAAGCGCGGGGTTGCTGATGTTGCCCTTCGCGCAATCGCGTTGGACAGCTGTTCCAATCGTTCTTGCACTGATTGCCGGTGAATTTGTTAGCCGCTATCTGTTTTTCGTCAGCGTGGTTCCAACAAACATAGCCACCGAATACCTCTCTGTGGAGGCCGCATGAATTTGCTGCGCTGGCTTGCTCAGAAGAGCGGATTGGACATCCGCTCAGCAGAATACAGCTACGGCGAAGATCCGGTACTGGGCTTTACGTCTAATCGCAAGCATGCCGACCGCTGGGTAAACAGCACCTGCGGCTACTGCTCGGTGGGGTGCGGAATGCAATTGGGCGTGCGCGAAGGCAAAGTCGTTAGTGTACGGGGTAACCCCGACCACCCGGTCAACCTTGGCAAACTCTGCCCCAAAGGTCTGGCCGAACACTACGCCATCGACGCAAACGGCCGAGCCAAATATCCGCTGCTGCGTAAGAATGGCCAGCTTGCACGCATCGGCTGGGACGTGGCCATCGATACCCTTGTGGAGCGATTCCGCAAGATTCAGCAAAAGTATGGGCCGGAATCGCTCGGGATCGTCAGTACCGGTCAACTGGTGACTGAGGAGTTTTACGCACTGGGTAAGCTGGTGCAGTTGGGATTTGGCACCACCAACTACGACGGCAACACCACCCTCTGCATGTCCACTGCAGTCGCCGGTTACAAACGGTCTTTCGGCAGCGATGGACCGCCAGGTGCGTATGAAGACCTTGAGGTAGCCGATGTCATTTTGCTCATCGGAGCCAATATTGCGGAGAATCATCCTATCCTTTGCACACGGCTTGAAGCCAACTCAGCGAAGACGCTGATCGTGGCCGACCCGCGCGTCACCAAGACAGCAATGATGGCAGATGTCTACCTGCCTGTGAAGCCGCGATCCGATCTCGCGCTCATAAACGCCATCCTGCGTATTTTGATCGACGAGGAACTTTATAACAAGGAATATGTCGAGCTGCACACGACTGGTTTTGCGGAGCTTCGCGCTTCCCTTGCGCCTTACACCGTCGACTATGCCGCGAGCATCACGGGGCTGTCTCCAGAACTAATCCGGAAGACCGCATTGCTCTACGGCAACGCAAAGGCTGCGTTCATTGGATGGACGATGGGCGTGAATCACAGCACCAAAGGCACGGAGACGGTCAACGCCATCAACAACCTCGCTCTGATCACGCAAAACATAGGCCGTCCTGGTGCTTCACCTTTCTCCATCACCGGACAATGCAATGCCATGGGCACGCGGGAGGCCGGGTTCTCGTCGGGGCTTCCGGGCTATCGTAAGTTTGAATCGAGTGAAGATCGAGAGGAACTCGCACGTCTGTGGAACCTGCCCGTCGATCGCATTCCGACGAAACGCGGGCTTGCCTATCCAGACATCATCGAAGCCGCCGTATCGAGAAAGATTCGTGCGCTCTGGATCATCGGCACAAATCCTCTGGTCTCTTTCCCAAACATTGACGTGCTCAAACACGGCCTGGGCAATTTGGATTTTCTGGTGGTACAGGACGGCTTTCATCCAACTCCGACCACCGAGCTTGCCGACATGGTTCTGCCGGCGGCCATCTGGGGGGAGAAAGAAGGAACCTACACCAACTCCGAGCGGCGCGTGAGCAAGGTCAATGCCGCAGTGAAACCGCCTGGGGAAGCCCGGCGCGACTTCGATATCTTTCTCGCAGTCGCCGAACGGCTTGGCTGCGGCAAAGAACTCTTCCCTGGCTGGCGGAACCCGTCTGATGCCTTCGAGGAGTGGCGTCGCGTGAGCACAGGAAGGCTCTGCGATTACTCCGGCATAACCTACGCTGCGCTGGAAACGGCCGGTGGATTGCAGTGGCCATGCCCAGTCGGTGCCTCCACGAATCCAGCAGCGCCACGAAGGCTTTACACCGATGGAAGGTTCCAGACTGACGACGGCCGTGCCCGGCTTGTGCCGACACAATGGGCGCCGTTTCCCGAGCAGCCCCACCCGGAGTTTCCCCTGATCCTCAATACCGGACGCACCGTCGAGCATTGGCACACGCGCACTAAAACCGGGGGCATTTCGATCCTTCAGCGCCTGTCTCCACGCGCCTGGCTTGAGATGAATCCCGTGGATGCCGGAAAACTTGGGCTCAAGCCGCATGAGCACGTCGATGTAATTTCCGCACGAGGGCGCGTAAGCAAGGTCGAATTGCGTATTACAGAGATCGTCGCGCCAGGGCAGATATTTCTTCCCTTTCACTTTGTTGAGAGCAACGCGAATCAGATTACTCAAAGTGCCTTCGATCCGATCTCGCGCGAACCCAACTTCAAACAATGCGCTGTGCGAGTTGAAAAGTCATCGACAGCGCACGCCTAGTCCCTTACCGGCCGCCGTCAATGCGGTCAAACTCTGAATTCAATGAAGGACAGACCGCTATGACTACGAACAAAGTTGAACAACTCATCATCGCCACTGTGGGATTCTTTTGGTGCTTTCTCATGTGGTTTTCAACTGCCGCATTCAGTCCGAGCATTGCTGCGCATTATCACCTGAGCATCAAAGCCCTTGGCCTTCTGGCAAGTTCCGCAATCTGGATGGCGCCGATTGGCCGGATCGTTGCCGGGTGGGCATCGGACCGCTTCGGCGCACCGCGGACCTTCGCGTTTATCCTCGCCGGTTGTGGTCTGATGTCAATCGCGTCAGCGTATACAGCGAACTACGAGATCCTCTTCTTTGAGCGGGTCGTTGTGGCAATTGCCGGCGTGTCCTTCGTCGTTGGCATCCAGCATGTAGCCCAGTGGTTCGGTCCCCACGAGATCGGCACGGCAGAGGGGCTCTATGCAGGCACGGGCAATGTGGGCGCTGGCATGGGCGCGTTGCTGCTACCGCGCATCTTCGGAGTTAATTATCACGGCGCCTTTCTGTGGCTCGGCATCATCGGTCTCGTGATTGCAGGCTGGTACCTCGTGCGCGGAAGCGCTGCCAAATCCACAGAGCAGCGCAATCTGGTGCGCGTTCGTAGTAACCTACGCGGCACAGTATTTGTCTGGAGCCGTTACATCGCTATCGCGCTGATGCTCGCATATGCCATGTCATTCGGATTGGAAATCGCCATGAACGCCTGGCTGCCTGGTTACTTCACGCGTGGGTTCCACGACGCAATTCTTGCGCTTGGCTTTACTAGCGTGGCCGGCCTGCAGATCGCTGCCGGTACCTTCGCAGCGGTTCAGTCCTTTACGGCATCGCTGTTTCGTCCCTTCTCCGGCTTCATGTCTGACCTTTTCCAGCGCAGAAACTGGACCCCTCTGCCGTTTATTGCAAAGAGCCTGCCTTACGCCCCGCGTCTTCATTGGCTGGGTATTTCACTTGTTTTAATAACCCTGGCGATGACTGGGTTGACGGTTGCCGGCCTGACGGGCTCTCTACACCTCTCGGTGGCGATTCTCGTAGCCATCGGAATCGCTATCTCATGCGGAACCGGCGGCACGTTTGCCTTAGTGCCGCTGTTGTTTCCAGACCGTCCAGGCACGGCCGCCGGATTCATCGGCGGTGTTTCAACTGCCGCCGGCATCGCTTATCCGTTGGTATTTGCAGGCGGTTCAAATATCCACACGGGCTACTCCACCGTTGCGCTCTACATGTTCCTGCCGTTCTTGCTGTTCTACTTCTGGGCCGCGCGCTACGAGCGTCACCCGGAGGAGCACGGCCTGCTGGCGCGCACCTTCGCCCTCGAAGAGGCCTGATTGGAAAGGCACAATCACCCTCGAAGTTCCGCAACTCCAACTCTGAAAATATGAGGATCATCATGCGTTCGACAAGCCAATCCACCACTCCCGTTCCCCACGAACCCTGGTACAAATATGGCATTGCCGTGCTCTTCCTCGAGATAGCGATCGCCATAGCTGTGAGCGGCTATTCCCTCTACATGACTTTCCACGGACTGGGTGGTTTCCCCGGAAAGCATTGACGGGCCGTGCTTCGCCGGCGCAGCATGACTCATTGAAGTTGACCGTCTCTACGTTCCCTTGCTATTTCCAGCTACGAGTACCTGGTCGATAAGGCTGTCGGCGCGGAGAGGAGAGAGGCTCAGAATCGGGCCGTTGCTGACCTGCTCCCGAGCGTTGAACCGCTAGACTCGCAGGTCGGTGATTGACCCTGCATGACTCTTTTCAGGAGTCATCACCAATAAAATTGCTGACGAATTGAATCATCATTACCGCCTGCATGCCCATCATTGTCGTGGGAGCACTGGCGGTCGCGTTGATCTTTCTCGGGGCGCTGACGATTGGTATGTGTCAGCGTGTCCTAGCTGCGTTAGGACTCAGGAGCGCAATGAATGCGGTGCCGAAATAGCAATTTCGATTGGAGGGTTTTCCGCACCCTTCAGCACCCTGGGAGGGGGTATGAAAGATTTGGTCACTACCATAAACAAAGCATTTTCTGCTGTTTATGGCGGGGACGACGGGGCTCGAACCCGCGACCTCTGCCGTGACAGGGCAGCGCTCTAACCAACTGAGCTACGTCCCCAGGGTGCAACCTGGTCTGCAGAAGATCATTTCCCGGAAGAAATCAGGTGTCTGTTTCGTTCCGCCGGATTGCCACTCCCGACCGCATCCGGACCCGGGCGGGAACGGTGCGTTTTGCTTCTGCAACAAGATTGAGTGTATCAGAAACTCGGACCTTTTGGGGATGGCCCGCGGCAGGATTGTTCAGGCATTGCGTCAGGTTCTTTTTGCCGGAAAAGGGCGCGTTGCCTATCTCGATTCCCTCAGGATGGGCCTGCGGATGCATCAGAAGATGAACACTTTTTGGGGTGCTTGCGCTCAGTTGGTGTACACCCGAACATAATCCACCAACATCTCCACAGGGAAGGGAGTGGAGGCGTTTGGCGCGCCTGGCCAGTCGCCGCCGATGGCCAGGTTGAGAAGGATGAAGCTGCTTTGGCCTGCGTCAAAAGGCCACTCGGCGCCGCGCAGCTTCTTCATGTCCGCCGTTGTGTAGGTCACGTAGGGATGAGCGGGGTCATCGATGTAATAGGCCACCGTGCCTTTGGACCAGATCATGCCGTAGATGTGCCAGCCAGCCGCAGTCTGCCCGCTGGGAAAATTGACGACGGTGCCGAGGCCATCGTTGCCGGTAAAGCCGATGCCGTGAACCGAGCCCTCATTCCAGTCGGGCGACTTGGCCGCATTGACGCGCTCCAGCACGTCCATTTCGCCGCAGGCAGGCCAGCCCACCGTTGCGATGTTGTTGCCCATCAGCCAGCCCGCAGGCCAGAAGCCCTGAGCCTCCGGCACACGCGCGCGCATCTCAAACCGGCCGTACTGGAAGCTGAACAGGCCCTGCGTCTTCAGGCGCGCCGAGGTGTACGCACCGCTGGAAGTGCGCTGCGACGCGATGTGCAGAGAACCGTCCGCGCCCACAAAGGCACTGGGGCTGGCGGCAGAACAAGGCGCAGCGTTTGAACCCCATTCGCAATAGTTCTCAAGCTCGTGATTGCCGAAGCCGCTATTGCCCGTGTCGTAGGTCCACACCTGCGGATTGGGCGCGGCGTTGACGCCGGTGGAGTTTGAAAACTCGTCGCTCCATACCAGCGTGCCGGATGGGATATTGAGCGCGAAACTCTGGCTGGCGACGCTGCCGGTGCTGCCGGAGACGGCAGCGATGGCCTTCACAGTAAGGTTCGACGCAACAAGGAATGGCGCATGGTAGATTTGCGACGACGTAGAAGGCGCACTGCCGTCCACGGTGTAGTAAATGGTGGCGCCGGGCGTGCTTGCTGCAAGGCGCACGATGACAGCGCCATTCTGCGCGGGGCTAGTGGAGATGACGGGTGCGGGTGCCTGAGAAACGGGCGCGGCATGCAGCGCGCCGAGGCCCCCGAAACCACACAACAACATTGCCGACAAAAGATTCGCCGATGTCTTCACCCTGTCCTCCAAATCAATAAGCTGCATTCCCGCGGAAGAGCAATCTGCTCATCCGGGCGATACCCATCTAAGCACCGGGCATTTCGTTGCGTCAAACCGCCACGACGCAGATGATGCGCACGAAAAAATGAATGGCTACGCACGCCGTATCGATGCCACAATTTCAACCGGTGCAGACTGCGGCGACTCCGGGTAAGGCGCGGCTACACCACGAAATACTTTGCCTGCGGATGGTGGACCACGATGGCGTTGGTGCTTTGCTCCGGCTCAAGGTGGAAGCCCTCAGTGAGCCGCACGCCGATGTTTTCCTCGGGCTTGAGCAGGCGAAAGATTTTTGTCTGGTCCTCAAGGTTGGGGCATGCGGGATAACCGAAGGAGTAGCGCGAGCCGCGATATTTCTGGTGAAAGAGATCTGTCACGCGCGGCGCGTCCTCGCCGGCGATGGAGAGGAACTCGCGCGCCTGTTTGTGCGTCATTTCAGCCAGCGCTTCTGCCGTCTCCACCGAGAGCCCGTGAAGATAGAGGTATTTTGTGAAGCCGCCGGCATCGAAAAGCTTTTGCGTCTGGCGGCTGGCCTCATCACCGATGGTTACCATGGAGAAGCCCACCACGTCACGCTGCGCAGCGCTGATGGGCTCAAAGAAGTCGGCAATGGAAAGCCGCCGGCCCTGCGCCTGGCGCGGGAATGTGATGCGCTCCAGCTCGCGTTCCGGGTCTTCCGGATCGAAGACCACAAGGTCGTTGCCCTGGCTGGCGCAGGGATAGAAGGCGATGATTGTCTTCGGCTCAAACCAGCCCGCTGCCTCCACTTCCTTTTCCAGATCGAGCAGGATGGGGCGGTATTTTTCTTCCACGAGGCGAAGGTAGTCGCTCTGCGCGGCCGTCTTGAGCTGCCACTGATTCTTGAAGAGCGCAGTCTCATTGAGATAAGGAAAGACTTCAGCGAGATTGTAATTTTTGAAGACCCGCACTCCCCAGAAGGCGGGGCTTGGAATCGGCGAAACCCGTTCCACTACGGGGGAACGGCCCTCCGGCGTCAACTCGACGAGGCTCAGGTCAGGCGTGGCCACATTGGCCTTCCTGAAGACCTTCACCGTCTTGCCTTCTTCCTCTCTGCTGGTCCTTGCGGCCTCGTCGTCTGAGGTCAAGTCCGTAATGACGTGCAGGCCGGCGAAGGCATCCTCGGCATAAAACACCGGCCCCGCGTACTCCTTGCGCAGATCGTCTTCCACATATTTGCGGGTGAGCGCGGCGCCGCCGCAGATGACAGGAACGGTCATGCCCAGCCGCTCGAGATCCTGCAGCACATACTTCATTTCAAGCGTCGACTTCACGAGCAGTCCGCTGAGTCCGATGGCGTCTGCCCCGGCCTCACGCGCGGCCGAGATGATGGCGTCGGAGGGCTGCTTGATGCCCAGGTTCACCACGCGGTAGCCATTGTTGGAAAGGATAATGTCCACGAGGTTCTTGCCGATGTCGTGCACGTCGCCCTTCACCGTTGCCAGCACCATCGTCCCTTTGCCGCCGCTGTCGGACTTCTCCATCTTCGGTTCCAGGTAGGCCACGGCGGCCTTCATCACCGCCGCCGAGTCGAGCACGGAGGGCAACTGCATCTTGCGCGCGCCAAAGAGCTCGCCGACGGTCTTCATGCCGTCGAGAAGGACTGTGTTGATGAGGTCGAGCGGCGTGTAGGTTGCGAGCGCGGACTCCAATGCCTCTTCCAGCGACTGCTTCGCATCTCCGAGGCCGATGCTGCGCTCGCCGCGGATGATGAGCTGCTTGAGCTTCTCCTCGATGCTGAGGTTCTCGACCGCTACTTCCTCTTCCTGCACAGCGCCTTTGGTGAGGCTGGTGAAGTGCGCCATGTAGGTCTGCAGAGGGTCGCCGCCGGTGCGATCCTGAAAGATGAGCTTGCGCGCCAGGTCGACTTCTGCTTCGGGAATCTTGTAGAGCGGATAAATTTTGGAGTAGTTGACGATGGCCGCGTCAAGCCCGCGGTCCACAGCCTCTTTGAGAAAGACGCTGTTGAGCACGCGGCGCGCGTAGGCGTTCAGGCCGAAGGAGATGTTGGAAACGCCGAGCACCGTCTTGCAGCGCGGCAGTTCCAGCCTGATGCGCCGCACCGCTTCCAGCGTTTCAATGGCCGCCGAGCGATAGTCTTCCTGGCCGGTGGAAATGGGCAGAGTCAGCGGATCGAAGATCAGATCTTCTGCGCGCAGGCCGTACTTGTTCACTGCCAGATCGTGGATGCGATGCGCGATGGCGACCTTGCGGTCAGCGGTCAGCGCCATGCCTTCTTCGTCGATGGTGAGCGCAATAACTGCGGCGCCGTAGCGGCGTGCCATGGGCAGCACGAGGCTGGTGCGCTTTTCGCCATCTTCAAGATTGATGGAGTTGATGATGGGCTTGCCGGGAATGCGCTTGAGCGCCTCCTCAATGACGTTGGCCTCGGTCGAATCCACCAGAATAGGCGCCGTGACGCGGGTTGCAATCTTTTCGAGCACCGCGTTCATGTAAGCCATCTCATCTTCGCCGACGATGGCGCAGCAGAGGTCGAGCATCTGCGAGCCCTCGGCCACCAGCCGTTTGGCCATGGCAAGGATGCCGTCGTAGTCGCCCCCGCGCACCATGTTGCGAAAGGTTTCAAGGCGCGTGGTCGTGTTCATCTCCTCGGCAATCACCACGGGCTGTCCATCGACCTCGAGCGGCACCACGCTGAAGGCGCTGGCAGCTGTCGATTGCGGCTTGACGGAGCGCGGCGCGGGCGTGACGCCCTTGAGCGCTTCGACCACGGCATGCAGATGCTCCGGCGTTGTGCCGCAGCAGCCGCCCACCACCTGCACACCGTATTCCGCGACAAAGCGGCGATGAAATGCCGCCAGTTCCGCCGGCGTGAGCTTGTAGACCGCATGGCCGCCTTCGTTCTGCGGCAGGCCCGCATTGGGAAGCACGCTGATGGGGACGGTCGCATTCTGGCAGAGGAAGCGGACCGCATCATTCATCTCCGCCGGGCCGGTAGCGCAATTCAGTCCAATGACGTCGGGCTGAAACGTTTCGAGCACGGCGAGCGCTGCGCCAATCTCCGAGCCCAGCAGCATGGTTCCGGTGGCTTCCAGCGTGATCTGTATCTGGAGTGCGACGTTGCGGCCCGTGCCGGGAATCCTGCCTTCGCGCGCATCGCGCATTGCGTCCTGGCATGCGGCCATGGCTATCTTGGCCTGCAGCAGATCCTGGCACGTTTCGATCAGCAGCACGTCCACGCCGCCCTCGATGAGTGCCTCGGCCTGCTCGCGGTACGCGGCGGCCATGGCGTCGTAGCCGATGTGGCCGAGCGACGGCAGCTTGGTAGTGGGCCCTATGGAACCGGCGACAAAGCGAGGCTGTGCGGGGGTCGAGTACTCGTCTGCAACTGCACGGGCCAGGCGCGCAGCGGCCAGGTTGAGCTCGCGGGTACGGTCCTGCAGGTCGTACTCGGCCAGCACGATGCTCGTGGAGCCGAAGCTGTCGGTTTCAATCACATCGCAGCCGGCCTCAAGGAACGCCGCATGCACCGAGCGGATGACGTCGGGCCGCGACAGCACGAGCAGTTCGTTGCAACCCTCCTTGCCCCAGAAGTCCTCCAGAGTCAGGTTGTGCTTTTGCACATTGGTGCCCATCGCGCCGTCGTAGACGAGCACGCGCCGCTTCAGTTCTGAAAGAAAGTCCACCAGAATTGCTCCTGAACTCGACAGCCGCAGTTGGAAAAGGGGAAAGCAGCCAACATTCAAGGATATACGGCGAAGGCGCCTGCGAAGAGAAGGCACTGCGTTCTGGACGGGATATGCGCCGGATTCCTGCCCTGCTTCCTCGCAATGTGGGAAGGTGAAAGCAGGGCCGTGCTCCCATCCGAACGATCATGCCGGCCGTTTCCCGGAAGCGCAGTTCCCTGCCCGCAGTGCTTACTTTGCCATCAGCGCCGAAGCCGGCACCAGCATGTCTTCCTTGCGCATGACGAGGTTGGTTGCGTTCATGGTGGCGAGTTCGAAGCCGTGTCCGTGGGTAATGGCATCGGTGGGGCAGGCCTCAACACAGTATCCGCAGAAGATGCAGCGGTTGTAGTCGATGTTGTAGACCTTGGCGTAGCGCTCGGAGGAGGAAATGCGGTTCTCCTCGGTGTTCTCGGCAGCCTCGATGAAGATGCAGTTCGAGGGGCAGGCGGCAGCGCAAAGAAAGCAGGCTACACATTTCTCGAGGCCGTTCTCATCGCGCTGCAACTGGTGCGCGCCCCGGAAGCGCTGCTGAAAAATGGCTCCGCGCATGGGACCCGGCCCATCGGGATAGTTTTCCACCTGCGTGGGTTCAAAGATCTCCCGGAAGGTAATGCTCATGCCCTTGGCAATGGCGGCGATGTTGCCCACAATCGACATGAGCCCAGTATACGACGAATGCCCTCCGGGGTTCATCCCAAGGCAGGGAGCCAGCATGACGGCCTTCAGCGCCGCTGCCCTGGCGGCCGGGACTGGCCGCGATTGTTGGCCGGAGGGGTGGTCACGGGCCTGCGCTCAGTCTGCGGCTTCACAAGCTCCTGGCAAAGCTGGGAATCCTGCCCGAGGGCCAGGCCGCGCACGGCGTCCTGCGCGCGGCAGAGGCGCAGCTTCATCGCGCTGACTTGCTTTTCGTTTACCAGCTGGATTCGGTCCAAACCGCTCCACGGGTCCAGATCGTACTGGTAGAGATAGTCTTCGGCTGGCTTCTGCGCGCCATAGTCGAAGTGGTTCCAGGTGGCAATCAGTTCGCGGCCATTGTCGCCCGCCATCACCGCAAAGACCTGCGTCCAGGTGAGACCGTCGGGCGGGTTCTCACTCCTCACAGGAATGCCCTGCCCGCCACTCAACCAGCGCGGCGTCCACGCATGCTGCGTGACGTCGTAATGAAATGACGTAAAGTATGTGGTCGCGGCACACTCCGCACAGTTGTCGTAGAGAACTCCCGGCTCCTCAGGCGCGCCGGGGGCAAAGCGCAGCCATCCCGACCAGTGCAGATTCACGCCCTTGAGCAGCGCCGTGACGGCATGGTTCGTGAGGGAGACGCTCCACACCGCAAACGTGTCTGCATTGGGCGCGGACTGAGGCGTGGCGCGCAGCGTGGTCACCACCAGCGCCGCGTCATACCGTACACCGATCTCGCGGATGGCGGTCCATTTTTCAGCTTCCAGCGAGCGCGTGACCCACACCACCACATCCTGATCCTTCGGTGAGTGGAAATCAATCCAGCGAAAGGTATCGGGCGGCTGCTGCGCACGCACGGGAGATGCCGCAGCCAGCGCGAATGCAACAAAAAAGCCAAGGAAAATGCTGCGAAGTACACCACGCATGATTTCAGGTATACCAGAAGGCAACATGCGCACCGTCACAGCCCCAGCTTCGCCCACATGGCGTCTACTTTTGCCTGGGTCGCGCGGTCCATTTCGATCATCGCGGGCCACGGGCGGTCAAAACCCTCAGCCTTCCATTTGCGCGTTGCGTCGATCCCCATTTTTGATCCGTAATTGGGCAGCCGCGATGCATGATCGAGCGAGTCCACCGGGCCCAGCGTGAACTGGATGTCGCGCTCGGGATCAATGTTGTTGGTCACGCGCAGCACCACTTCCCCCACGTCCTGCACGTCGCAATCCTCGTCGACCACCACAATGCACTTGGTAAACATGGCCTGCCCCAGCGACCAGATGGCATTCATCACCTTGCGCGCTTGTCCGGGATAGCTTTTGCGAATCGACACGATCATCAGGTTGTGGAAGACGCCTTCGACCGGCAGGTGAATGTTCACCAGTTCGGGAATCTGCATTTTCATCGCCGGCAGAAAGATGCGTTCCACGGCCTTGCCCATCCATGCGTCTTCCATGGGCGGCTTGCCCACGATGGTGGCTGCGTAGATGGGATCACTGCGGTGGGTAATGCAGGTGAGGTGGAAGACCGGGTACTCGTCCGTCATGGTGTAGAAGCCGGTGTGGTCGCCGAACGGGCCCTCGGTGCGCAGTTCGCCCAGTTCCACATAGCCTTCCAGTACGATTTCCGCGTGGGCGGGCACTTCAAGATCGACTGTTTCGCACTTGACGATTTCGACCGGCTTGCCACGCAGGAAGCCGGCAATCATGAACTCCTCGACCTCGGGCGGCGCGGGAACGATGGCGGAGAATGTCGTGGCCGGATCGGTGCCGATGGCCACGGCAACCTCAAGCCGCGAGCCCTTCAGGTTGCCCAGCGCAACCTGCGGCAGGCCGCCGATGGGCCCGTCAGGAATGGCGACCGCGCCGCCCGCCGACTCCGCCATGGCCGCTACGCGGGCTGTCTTCGGGCTGAGGGTTGCATCGGCTTCCGCCGTGACCACTGCGGCATTGCGTAGCGCCTCGCGATAGTGCTCGGCCGCCACCTTCTGCCGCTGCCAGTGCATGCCGGTGGTCTGGCCGTCGTAGACCTGCATGCGATACATGCCGATGTTGCGCTTGCCGGTGCGCGGGTCGCGCGTATGCACGCAGGGCAGAGTGATGAACGAGCCGCCGTCGTGCGGCCAGCACTTGAGGATGGGAAACGCGCGCAGGTCGAAGTTGTCGCGGAGGATGACTTCCTTGCACGGCGCGTCTTTGGCGCTGACTGTCCTGGGAAATGCGCTGGTGAGCGCGCCCAGCTGGGGCAGCATCTTGAGCTTGTCGAACAGGCCTTCAGGAGCCTTGATGTTCATCAGGCCGTGGATGCGCTCGGCAATCTCGTCCAGGCGGTCTACGCCGAGAGCAAGGGCCATGCGCCGCTCGCTGCCGAACTGGTTGATGAAGACCTTGTGGCCGGGATGGCCTTTCACGTTCTCAAACAGCAGCGCCGGCCCGCCGGGCGCGTAGTTCCCTTTTGTCGCGCTGCTTCCCTTGCCTGCGCCACGCGGCCCCGCACCGATCTTCGACACGCGGTCGGTGATTTCCGTAATCTCCAGCTCCGGCGAAACCTCTTCGCGGATGTGCTTGAGTTCGCCATGCTTTTCCAGCGTCTTGATCCAGTCGCGCAAATCGTCGTAAGCCAAGGGAGTCTGCTCCGTGCGGTGGTCACCGTCCTCCCTCATACTAAGTCTTTTGGCAGCGCCGGGACGTATCCTCCTCGATGCGGCGCCCGCATCGGAAGCAGATCAGCCTGCATGATTTGAACGCAACTAGCTCCTTGAGGGATCAGCAGCCGGTCAGTCAATCGATGGCATCGCCGGCTCGACTGCGTCGAGCGGGTAGCCCAGGCGCTTCCACTCGTCAAAGCCGCCGCGCAGCGGGCGTACGCGCTCGATGCCCAGCTTGTGGAGCGTCATGGCGGTCTTGGCTGCTGTCGCTTCGCTGGGGCAGGTGCAGTAGAGAACCACGTCGCGGTCGCGCGGAATCTCGTGGCTGTGCGCGGCGAGCGCTTCCGGCGTAAAGTGGCGCGCGCCGGGCAGCGTGAACGGGTCCGGCAGCAACTCCAGCGGGTGGCGGAGGTCCACAATATAAACCTCATCGCCGGCATCAAGCTGACGCTTCAGTTCCTCGGGCTCAAGCCGCGCGTCCACCAGCTTTTTGAGGAAGCTCTGACGACGGTAAAGGCGGGCAAGGAAGAAGCCGGCAATACCCAAAGCCAGCAGCGCGCCGGAGAACCGCCCAGCCCAGTTCAACAGGCTGGGATCGCGCTTGAGAGCATCGCCGAACAGCCTGCCCCCGGCGAGTAGACCGCCCACCCACAGCAGCGAGCCAATGCCGTCGAACAACAGAAACGGCCCGAAGGCCATGCCATTTTCGCCTGCGACCGGCGGGGCCAGCGTTGCCAGGCCGGGCACAAACTTGGCGATCACGAGGGTTGCGGCGCGGCGGCGGCCAAATGAGTTCTGCGTGGTGCGCACGCAGCTCGACGGCTCCAGCGAGAGTTTGCACAGGATGCGCAGCATGTAATGGCCATACCGGCGCCCTATCAGGAACCAGGCACTGTCGGCCACCAGCGACGCCACCAGACCGGCGAGCAGCGCCAAAGTAAAGCTGATCTCATGCTCGGCTGAAAGCGCCCCAGCAGCCAGCAGAACGGGCGCGGCGGGCAACGGAATCCCCATCTGCTCCACCAGAACCCAGCCGAACAGAAGCAGGTAGCCGTAAACCATCAGGATGTGCGTGGGCAAAGCCATAGGAGATACGTCCGTTCGCGCGCGATCTGGATTGGACCGCCGGGCAGGCTGGCAAGCGGATGCAGGCAGGCGGCTCAGGGGGTCTTACAGTATCGGATGATCCAGCGGCGATTTCGTTGCAGACAATGAGGGGTGTCGCTGCCGCTTTTCCCAAGACTCGGCGTTCTTAACGCTACTTTTTCGCCGCAACTGGCGTACGCGCGCCCGAAAAAATCGCCACGATATCTTTGGCCAGACCGCCTGAGGCGATGGTGCCATCGAAGGCCGTAACCTTGCCCGATCCGAGGACGATCGAGGTTTTCTTGTCCGAAATAACAAATGTGTGGACGTAGGTGAACAGGGGGCGATCGATCTCGATGAATAAATCAGCAACACGCGGGTCCTGCACAATGGTTAGCCCCAGTTTGTCCCAGTCTTTTTGTTTTGCAAGAGCGCGATCGAGTGTATCGACGGTCAGAAACGCGGTCTTGGAGCGAATATAGATGGTTTTCGCATTTTTGAGGAGCTGTTTGGGGTCTGTACCAGCAATGGCGGCACTCGATTGCGGGATCTCCGCGGCTTGCTGTGCGGGCATCTTGAGAGCCGCTCCTGTTCCGAGAGCAACGTGAGGGCCCAAGTCGGGCAAACCAAGGACATTTTCAATGGGCACAGCAAATGCGGCAGTGCCCTTGCCACCGGTGATAATCCCGATTAAGGCACCATTGCGATCAACCAGCGCACCGCCGCTGGCACCTGGCGCAACTGGCGCAGTGAACTGCAGCAGACGGAAGCCCGAGCCAGCACCGGGGACTTCGTCCGCAGGGCGGATAGCGGCAAGGATACCTTCCGTGGCAGACCACGTGAGGCCGTTCGCATTAGTAACGGCGTAAACTGGACTCCCTTGGGCCAGTGTCGCGGTGCTGCCCGGGGAGAGCGCGGGAAGCGCGCCGGCGGCTATCTTGATCGCAGCAACATCGCGGCGTTCATCGGCGCCGAGCAGTTCCACACGGTCAAAGACGTCTCCGTTAGCCATGCGGACCTGAACTTCGGTCGCGCCTTTGATGGCGTGGAGCGCCGTGAGGATGACGCCGTCTTTCGAGACGATCACTCCGGTGGCAATTGAGTTCAGGCGACCGGCTCCCTCGCCAGCGAGAACGATGACGGTAGCAGCTTTGGTGTGCTCGAAGATCGCCGACGCATCGGGCGCGGATGGGGTTTGCTGAGCGACCAAGAGTAGCGGAAGTGCGGCGAGGGCAGCAACAATGAGGGATTTCATAAGTTGCTGAGGATTATAGCAATTGTAAGGTGCGCGAGGGCAATCACGAGTTTGCAGTGCAGAAGCAGCGAAAGGCCGCCCGAAGGCGGCCTCTGGCAGAATTCCCTGCGGCAGGGGTCTTTACCGGGCGCTGGTCTCAGGCGACGCGGGCAGTGCAGAGGCCTGGGCCTGTTCAGAACCTTTGCCTGCAAAGTAGTTGCGGTCCCAGAGATTCTTGTAGAACTC